>JBIKSY010000025.1:0-27592 GCA_044348365.1 Chthoniobacteraceae bacterium | reverse complement strand
ACCGCCGTTGCGGTCGTACCAGTAGTGGTTGTGTTCCTTCGGGATGCCGTACTGCTCGTACACCATCATCTGCAGCATCGTCCAACGGCCCTGCATCCGGGGCTGGTAGGCGCCGTACACCGGCCCAAGAAAGCCCTGCTCCGTCTGCCACTTTTCCATGCCCGCCAGGTTGTACTTGTTCAGCCAAGTGTTGACCTGGTCGAGCGACATCCGGGTCAGCCCCAGGTCACCGTTGACGCAGTTGTACGCGTGGAACGAAAACGCATCGATGTACTTCCCTCCGCCCGCGCGGAAGAACTCGTCGTTCCAGCCCGCCATCGGCGGGCCGACCGTCACCGCCCCGGGCGCGATCACCTTCAACGAGGGGTCAATGCTCTTCACCAGCTCGTAGAACGGCTTCAACTCGTTTTGCACAAACGCCGTGGCGCTGGTACTGAAGTTCGGCTCGTTCCGGGGCTCCCAGTACTTCACCACCCCCTTGAACCGCTCCACAATCTTGCGCACTCCCGCCTGGTCCCAAGTGCCGTTGGGGAACACCACCAGCAGGTCGCGCTTCCGGTAGCTGTCGTAGGGCAGGTAGTACTGCTGGTCCAGCCCGAGCTCCCGCTCCAGACGCGGAATTTCCGAATCTGCGGCGGCCGCGTTGTCGACCTTGTGCCGCTGCGGCCCGTACCCGAGCACGCCACGCGTCACCTCGTCGACGAGCCCCTCTCCGCCAAAGGTGCCGGGCGCCGGCATCTTCGGAAAGTTTGGATCGTCCCGCAGAATGCAGAACATCCCGCTTCCCACGGAGTCCCCAAAGGGCATGCCCTGGTTTCCACCGTGCAGGTTCACCTTGTACCAACCAGGCTCCCGCACCGCCGGCGCCAATGAGGTGCTCGATAGCCCCCCCTGCTCGACCGTGTTGCCGTAGTAGTCGCGGATGATATACCGCGACGCCCCGGGGCCGCTCAACTTGAGCACCACGGCTTCGCCCTTGTAAAAGACGTGACCGCGGCGCGTGGACTGCACATGAACCAGTATGGGTGGCTGGGTCCACTGCCAGGCGGCCTGGATCTGGGTGAGGAACGGAAACAAAACGGCCAGCGCACATAACAGCAAGGACCATGCGGAGGCACGGCGGGCCAGCGGTGGTCTGTGGGGGCGCAGCGCTCTCAGCGATGACAGGGGCGGCGCCTGGGAAGGCGCCAAGGGAGATGTGGATTTCATTTATTTAGGGTGGACCGAAGGCCCGCAACAAAACCCAGATTTGAGCTTTGTCAAATTTACGAACCCTAAACCCCTTACCCTAAGGACTTTCTATTATCACAAACACCTCCTTCCAATCATTTAGCCGGACCTCCACTCCCCGTCGTTTTGACCGAACCCTTCCGGAGCCGGACTTTCTTGGAGTGCTCCCGTTCCACCGTCCCAAATCAACAGCAGCGACCGATCCGGCAAGCCCCGTTACCGCACGCGCACGCGCATCCGTCGCCGCCCGCACGCGCGCAGGACCCTCAACCACGCCTGCGCAGCCTCGCGTCGACTCCGGAGAATTCCCTGTGCCCGGACGGAAGCATCCGCATCCCAAGAGGCTACGGAAGCCGTGCCGGCGCGGCTGAAACGGGCGGCCGGGTGAAAAGCGGGGTGGCTTTCTTAATGGATTGCATCACGCCCCACCCCAGCGGCAGGGCGACAAGCAACCAGGAGAGAAACAGTTTCATGCCGGGAAAAAAGCTCAGGGCCGTTTGAGGTGGTGCCGCTCGTCCACCGGGCGCACCAAGAGGTTCGCGACCAGTCCGACGCCCAACAGGACGCACATAAGGTAGAATGTGCCGTTGTAGGCCTCCGCCTTCGGAATGCCGCCGGCCACGCGGCTGGTGAACAGGCTGTTGATGAGCCCCGGGCCGATGACTGCGGCCACGCTCCAGGCGGTGATGAGCCGGCCGTGAATGGCCCCAACCTGGTAGGTCCCAAACAGGTCGCGCAGGTAGGCGGGAATGGTGGCGAAGCCCCCGCCGTACATGCTGATAATCAGCGCCGTGCAGGCAACAAACAGGGTCTTGTTCTGGGCTTGCTGCGCATAGGGCAGCACCGCGTAGAGGGCAGCGCCAAGGATGAAATAGATGCTGTAGACCGCCTTGCGCCCGGTCAGGTCGGAGACGGAGGACCAGGCGAAACGCCCTCCCATGTTGAAGATGCTCAACAACCCCGTGAAGCCGGCGCCAATCGCCGCCGAAACGCCAAACATATCCTGACACATGTCCGCCGCGCGCCCCAGAATGCCAATCCCGGCACTCACGTTCATGCAAAGCACGACCCAAAGCAGCCAGAACTGGGGAGTCTTCCAAGCGGTATCGACAGGAACGCTTGCCCCCGTGACGGCCTGCGTCGCGGCCTTCGGAACCCATCCCTCCGGACGCCAGCCTTCGGCCGGCACCCGCACCAGAAACGCTCCAAACAACATGAAGACCGAATAGATCCCGGCCATGACCAGCAGGGTTTCCCCCGCCCCCGTGGTACCCTCCCCCGCGAACTGCTTCATGAGTTCCTGAGCCAGCGGCGACCCGATCAGCGCCCCCCCGCCAAAGCCCATGATTGCCATGCCCGTGGCCATTCCCGGTCTGTCGGGAAACCACTTTACCAGGGTCGAAACCGGTGCGATGTAGCCCAGACCCAGACCGATCCCCCCCACGATTCCGTAGCCAAACAAAAGCAGGTACAGCGACTGGAAACGCACCGCCAGGGAGGCGAGCACCAACCCCCCGCAAAAAAGGAACAGCGAGGCCACCATCGTCTTGCGGGGACCGCTGCGCTCGACCCATTTGCCAAAAACCGCCGCGGACAATCCCAGCATCATCAGCGCAATCTGGTAGGCAAACTGGACCTTGGTGATGTCGGCCCCCAGCGCAAGGGTCAGGGGCTTGTTAAAGACACTGAAGCCGTAAACCTGCCCGATGCACATGTGCACGGCAATGGCTGCCGGGGGAACAAGCCAGCGGTTGAAACCGGGTTGGGCCACCGTGGATTCACGCGCCAGGGCGAAGGAGGGGGAGGACATGAGGGTCTGAAGGGAACGCTGCAAACCTGTGCAGAGCATCCCCCAAGGTCAAGCCTCCCACAGCTTGCCCCCGGCAGGGCCGGGTGGCCTCCGCCATGAGGCGTCCTTATGGGAGAGACTCCCGCGCGAAACCGTTGTATAATTGTCGCGTTGCCCCCATGTAGAACCCCCCCACTCCACGACCCAACACCGTTTTTAAGCGGTTTTCACCAGCACCATCCCATGGCCCGCATCCAGACCATTCTCATCGCCGATCCCGACCCCGATTTCCTTGTCTGGGCCTGCAACCAACTGACCTCGCAGCAGACGCGGGTGCTGACCACCTCCGATTCCGAGGAGGCCTTCCGGCTGTACCTCAAAGAGAAGCCGGACGTGCTCATGGCCGAAACCCACCTCTCGCCCTTCGGCGGCATGGAACTGCTGGGCCGCATCCGCCAGAGGGACTCCAACGCGGTCATCGTGCTCACCAGCGCCTTCGGCACCACCCAGGCCGTTATCGAATCCATGCGCCTGGGCGCCTTCGACTTCGTCCGCAAAGAAACCCTCCCCTTCACCCTCAAGGCCGTCTTCGACGCCGCACTCAAGGCGCAGGCTGAGATGCGCGCAGCCACCTCCGCCAAGCCGCAGCTAACCGTCGAGGAGCACCAGGAATCCCTCGTGGGCAAGTCCGAGGCGATGGCCCAGGTCTTCAAGATGATCGGCCGCGTCTCGCTCTCCGACGCCCCTGTCATGATCACGGGCGAAAGCGGCTCCGGCAAGGAGCTGGTGGCCCGCGCCATCCACACCTATTCGCAGCGCAACGGCAAAAGCTTCGTCGCCATCAACTGCGCCGCCATTCCCGAACAACTCCTCGAGAGCGAGCTTTTCGGCCATGAAAAGGGCGCCTTCACCGGCGCCGTCGGCCAGCGCTCCGGCCGCTTTGAACAAAGCAACGGCGGCACCCTCTTTCTCGATGAGATCGGCGACATGCCCATCCAGTTGCAGAGCAAGATCCTGCGCGTGCTGCAGGAAGGCGAGTTTTCGCGCGTGGGCGGCTCAGCCACGCTCAAGGCCGACGTTCGCATCATCGCCGCCACCAACCGCAACCTGGAGCAGGACGTGGCGGAGAAAAGGTTCCGGGAGGATCTCTTCTACAGGCTCAACGTAGTGCGAGTGCAACTCCCCCCGCTTCGGCAGCGCCTGGAGGACATCCGCCTGCTCGCGGAATACTTCCTCCAAAAGGTCGCCACGCGGATGCGCCTCCCAAGGCTGAAGCTTTCAGAGGACGCCATGAAGGTGCTCGAAGGCCACAACTGGCCCGGCAACGTGCGGGAACTGGAGAACACCATCCAGCGCGCGTGCGTGCTTTCAACTTCGGATGTGCTTCTTCCAAAGGATATTCCCCTTGGCATGGCGCCCCTCTCGCCCGAGGCGGACTCGCTCAAAGCCGCGCAGGCCAGCCGCGAGCACCCCAGCCTCGCGGGGGTGGTCACCAAGGAAATGGCCATCGACTCGCTCCTCCGCGTGGCCCAGGCCGACCCGACCATCCAACTCCTGCCCTGGCTGGAGCGTGAATTCACCATCTTCTCGATGCGGGCCACCGGCGGCAACCAGGTGCGGGCGGCAAAACTTCTGGGCATCACGCGGGCGACCCTGCGCAAACGCATGGAGATCTTTGGCATCACCAAAGAACTCAACATCAGCGGCTAGGAGCTTGTCGGACTAAGGCCATTTTGGAGTGAAATTATCAATTTTTACCATCAAATCACCTTGCCTTAAAATTAGAGGTGCCTTGGCGGGCATTTTAGAGCGTTGACTTTGGGACGTGTGCGTAAGTCCGACAGGCTGCCAGGCACTTTTTCCCGGGGTCTTCGCTATTTTCGGTGGTTAACTAGACCTCCGTATTCTTTAGATATTAAGAGACTTCGGTAAAAACTGACCCGGAGTGACCGGGGCTGTGATAGACGTTGCGTGACCAGATCATTGAGAGCGACGGATCGGATGCCGGAGGCATTGGATCGGATGCCGGAGGCATCGCAGCGATTACGGTGGTTGAGCGCAGCGACACCACCGGACAATACGCCCCAAAAGAAGCGCATCCCGAAGGGATGCCACCGAGCGTTCCGAGTGTGCGACAACGCTCCTAGGGCATGCTGGCACCCCGTTGGGATGCATTCTGATTTGCGTGGGGTTACGGCGGTGTCGCTACGCTCAACCGCCGGCTTTCATGCCTCCAGCATGACGGAAGTCTGCTGCAGCGGGGGGCAGAGCTGGCTCACGATCCATTCGGTATTCTGCGGGTCCGCGATCGCGAGGGTGACCCGGTAGGTTTGGGGCAGTGGGCCGGACTGGGGCAGCTGGTAGCTGACTGGCACGCCATCCGCGGGTTCCTGTGCCCGGGCGCCTCGGAGTAGCAGCATGCCAAAGACAGACAAACACAGCAGGAGAAATTGTGGATTCATGGGGGGAAGAGAAAAAGCGGCGAGCAGCGCCAGAGGTGAGTGTTTCAAGAATTTACTTTTCACCCCATTCCAAACGGCCGCGTGCGCTTCGTTTTCGAGCGACTGCATCCCCAAACCACCCGTCTCAAACCTCGCGCCAGGGCCTGCAGGCTTCCTCGGGCGTGGTCACTACCGGTAACCGATCGCTAACTTTTTGGGAAACCAGCAGTGATCCGGATCTGACTCAGACTTCTGCAGGCGTTTTTATGGGTCCACTCATCTGCTGAATTTAAAATTCGTGGAGGACGGTCTCAGTAACAGACCCACAGGCTTGCATTGGGAGGGCCGACAGAGCGGGCCACTGCAGAAACCAGATCGACCTCCATTCAAGCCTCCTGCCGTTTCCCGAAGTGGCATGTCCCGCCCCACAGAATCCATCACAAAATACAAGCATCTCGTATCCATTTACTTACGTTCCACACAGAACCTTTTCAATTGCTTTACACAATATGATTAACCCTCAGCCGCCGCGACTCCGACTCTTAGACAGGGGCATTTCACTCCCCCAGCCAACTCGGTTACAACCTCCCATATGAAAACCCAGAACACACTCAAAGCATTGCGCAGGAACCTACTCGGCGTGGCGACAGTGGTGGGCGTCGGGGCAACAGCCTACCTCCTCCAAAAGGACGGCGGCACACAATTCGAAGTCGCCTCCTCCGGCGCCGCCCGGGGCGGCGAAACCGGAGCGGCAGCCGCCCTCCAGGACGGACCGTCCGGGTCCTCCGGAGCAAATGGGTCCTCCGGAGGATCCTCCACCTCGCGGGTCCCCTCCAAGGGGGAGGCAGCCAGCCATCAGCTTTTACGGACGATTGGGCAGCCGTCCGGTTCGCCGCTGGTGGCTGCGGGAGCCAATCCCGACGCTGACAAAGGCCGGGTGGCCAGACTCTCTTCGGTAGCTCTGGCAGGTTGGTCCAGATTACATGCCGGTGATGTCGTCCTGTTGCCGGGGTTTGACGGGGCCGAACCGATGGAGGGTGCGGTCAACGTTGTCCAGTTGGACAACGGCTGGATCCGCGTTGGCGGGGAGTTAAAGGGACACGAAGGATCCTTCAGCCTGAACACCAACGGATCCGAGGTATTTGGACGCATCCTGTTGCCGAGCACTGGTGTAGGATACACGATTCGGATGGACGCGGGGACGCCGGTCCTCGTGGAAACCCGGCTGAGCACGCTGGTGTGCTACCCGGGGATGAACCCACAAGCGGCGGCAGCCACTTCCGACGGGGTGGCGCGCAAGGCGGTGGCCGCGGCCATCACCGTACCCGTGCTCAATACGCGACCCGGGGCCAAGGGTGTTGTGTATGTGGATTTTGACGGGGAATCGGTCACCGACCCGGACTGGAATGGGGGCCGGACCATCAACGCCGCGCCGATGAACTTCGCTGCGGCGGAGGTCGCGCAGGTGCTCGCCATTTCCGCGCAGGATTACGCGCCCTTTGATGTGACCTTCACCACAGACCGCGCCCTTTACAATGCCACTGCGGTGGGTGCGCGGATGCGTGTGATTGTGACGCCCACCGACACCGCCGCGCCCGGTTCGGGCGGGGTTGCGTACATCAACAGCTGGAGCGGTGCCGGCGGCGGCGGCTTCAAAACCGACGTGGTGTGTTGGGTTTTCAACCAGTCGGTACGTAGCGTGGCGGAAGCGCTTTCCCACGAATTGGGCCACACCTTAGGGCTCTACCATGATGGCCAGACCAACGGTAACCCATACTACGCCGGCCACGGAGGCGGCTTGACCACCCCAACCAGTTGGGCGCCCATCATGGGGGTGGGCTACTACCGGAGCCTGGTGCAGTGGAGCAAGGGCGAGTACTCACTCGCCAACAACACCGAGGACGATATGGCCATCATCGCCAGGCCGGCCAACAGGTTTGGCTACCTCCAGAGCGAACTGCTCAACGGCGCCAAATCCCTCTCCATCAACGGCAGCACCTTCCAAAACACGGGCCTGCTCCGCAATCAGGACAGCGTCGACAGTTACGGCTTCACCACCACCGGAGGCATCTTCACCGCTGCGGTGCTGCCGGAGGCCGCGGACACCGATCTGGACGCCAAACTCGAACTTCAGGATGCTGTCGGCAACACCCTTCAACTCGCGGATGCGCCCACTGTGCTGGGTGCTTCACTCAACAAAACGCTCGCCGCGGGCAGCTACAACCTGGTGATCCGCGGGGCCGGCACCGGGCTCAAACCGGCCGGGGGATACACAACAGGTTACTCCGCCTACGGCTCCACAGGGCGTTATGTCCTGAGTGGCAGCCTGCAAGGCGGCGCTTCCCTGCCGGCGTTCACCTCCCCGAAGGCGGTCACCGGTTCAGTGGGTGCACCACTGGTTGCTTCCATCGGAGTCACCGGTGGCGCGACCGTCACGGTGGATTCCAGCGTGCTGCCCGCCGGCCTCGCGTTCGATGCGAGAACCCTCGTGCTAAGCGGCACGCCCACCCAGACCACCGGCAATGGCACTCCGGGTGCCGCGGACGGTCCCGGCTTCTTGCGGCTGGTCGCTACCAACGCCTCAGGCAGCACCACCGGTGATTTCCTGGTTACCGTTCTTCCCGCTTCGGTCCCTCTGGTGGACGCCTTCCCAGCAGGCGGCGTGGTGAGCACCTCCGCCGCCGCACCGTGGGCGGGAATCAGTATGGAGCGCGCAGACGGGAGCCCCGGCACCGTGGCCCGAAGCGGCTTGATCGCAAACAAGGGGGTGACCTCGATGGCGTTTGATTACACGCCCCGCGTTGTCAGCAAGACGGGCGGCAGCGTGATGACCTTCTATTGGAAGGCCTCCACCGAGCCACTAGGCAACCGCAACCGCTCCGGTGACTTCGCCCAATGCCGGGTGAACGGCATGCCTGCAGCCGACGCCGAAACAGGCAAGGCTCTGCTCCTGAGTGGCGAAACCGGTTGGGTCAAACAAACAGTGCGCTTACGCGCCTCGGGAACCCAGAGGGTTGAGTTCAGCTACTCCAAGGATGCAAGCCTGTCGGCGGGACAGGACCGGGTATGGGTCTATGTGAGCGCCATTGGCCACCTCCCAAGCGTCACCACCCAGCCGACCTCCGTCCAGTTGAGAGCCGGGGAAACCTCCTTCACCCTGAGTGCCGCAGTCTCCGGAGCGGAGTCCATCACTTGGAAAAGGAACTTTGTGACCCTCGCAGATGGCACCTCGGAAACCGGCAGCGTGCTTTCGGGAACCACCACCCCCGTCCTAAAGGTCTCCAATGCGGGAGGCGCAGACGTGGGATACTACTGGCTGGAGGCGCGCAACACCACCGGCAGCGTGATCACGGTGCCGGTGGCCGTTGTCATTGCCGTGGCTCCCGTGATCACCCAGCAACCGGCCGCACCGGTGGGACTGAAGCTGGGTGATCCGCTTCTGCTCAACGCGAATGTGTCGAGTGCTTCCCGCGTCCGGTTCCGTTGGTTGAAGGACGGCTCACCGGTTGCTGCCGGTATGGCCGAGGCTGGCATGCTCAGTCTGAGTGTTCCCAAGACCAAAGCAAACGCCCCGGGCAAATACCAACTGGTCGTCTCCAACGCCTACGGTGAGGCGGCTTCTGTGGAAGTCACGGTGGCTTTCAGCGGCGCCACCATCACAGCCAAGAAGAAGCAGTAAATCTTGGCCACACGGCACCCGGGAGACTTTTAAGAGCCTCCTGGGAAGCCTGCAGACAGGAGTTTTCCGGGCGGGTGGTGTCATTGAACACCACCCGCCTTTTGCATGCTCCCACGTTCCTCCAACCAAAAGACACCGCCGCAAGTTGCCTTCTGGGTTGCGGCGGCTATCCCCCACCCGTCCGGCCTTGCGGCGCTACCTGCCCGCCACGCCGCGGTCTTGCTCTCGTGGCGCCCATTCCTGCGGGACGACAGGGGTGCAGGCGAGGGTCGCCGCGGTCGTCAAAAAACCAGCGCCCAGAAGTAGCGCCGACGGAGCCGAAGGAGTGCTGGTGTGTAGGCAGCAAAAAAACTCCAAAGACTGTCGACACTTCCGGATTGGTTAAAAGTGTCGACACTTTAAGATCAACCCATGACGGACTCCGCCAAATCGCCCGCCTTCCTCCCGCGCAGAAACCTTGCCCGCGAAGTCCTGGTCGCCCTCCGTACCGAAATTATCTCGGGCCAGCTTCAGCCCGGGACAGCACTCGCCGAGCCCGTCCTCGCAAAACAGTTCGGCTCGAGCAGGGCACCTGTGCGCGAGGCGCTTATCGAGCTTGAACGCGAAGGGCTCGTCCAGTTTGAGCTGACCGGCCGTACCAGGGTCCGCACTCTGACAGAACAGGACTTTGACGAAATCCGGGACGCCCGCGTAGCGCTGGAAAGCCTGGCCGCCCGCAGGGCAAGCGCCAGGTGGGCTCCCAAGGACTCCGCGTACCTCGAGCAAAACATTTCCCGGCAGGCCATGGCCTCCACCCTTGCCGAGTTGAGCCGGTTGGACGTCGAATTCCACGAATACGTCCTCCGCCTGGCGGCCAACAAACGGCTTCTCACTCTTTGGCAGAGCATCCGTTGGCAGTTTGAAATGTGCCTGGCCTCCACCCACCGCCTGCAGCAAACGCTCGCCTGCAAACCGCACCAGATCACCGTGAGTTCCCACCGCCACCTACTCGCCGCCCTGGCCTCGGGCAAACCGGAGCTCGCAGCCGAGAAAATGGCCCTCCACATCGAAAGTTCCATGGAATGGACCCCGTCGGAAAGCTCTACGGCCGAAAACCCTCCCAAGCCCGCCACGGCAATTTCACGCCGCTGATGAAAACCGTCCCCCAGCCCGCCGGCGCTCACTCCCAACCACCCCCGTATTCCGTGCTCCGCGGCCTCCTCCAAGCACTGCTCACATGTGCGGCCCTCCCCGCCGCCGCGGCCGATACCGACGCGCACCTCTCCGAATCGTACTCCGGACAGATCCACCCGCTGCTGGTGAAGACCTGCGGCAAATGCCACGGCGAAACCCCCAAGGACAACGACCTGGACCTCGCGGGCCTCACCACGGCGGAATCGCTTTTTGCAAAACCCGCCGTCCTTGCCGACGTCGCAGGACGCCTCCTCGACGGAGATATGCCTCCTCGCAAGGCGACGCAACCGACCCAAGCCGAGCGCGAAGCACTGCTCAACTGGGTCCAAGGCGCCCTCGATTTCAGCGCCTCCGCAAAAGCCGGCGACCCCGGCCCCGTCACCCTCCGCCGCCTCACCAACAACGCGTACGACAACGCCATCCGCGATCTGACCAGCGTGGACATCCGCCCCACGCGCGCCGGCGAGTTCCCACCCGACAGCGTCGGCGGCGAGGGCTTTGCAAACGTGGGCGAGGCCATGCCCATGAACCCCGGTCTGGTGGAACGCTACCATGACGCCGCGCGTTACGTCGCCGCACGTGCCGTGCTGCTCCCCGCGGGCTTCCGCTTTTCGACTTCCGCGGACCGTCCCGACTGGACGGCGGAGGCGGAAAAGGCTTTGCGCGGTTTTCACTCCCGCCATGCCGGGACCAAAGGTCAACCGCCACTGGAGACACACCTCGCCGCCACCATCAAACATCGCGAGCGGCTCCTTCGAGGCGGTCCTACGGAACTCACCGCGGTCGCTGCGGACGAGAACCTGAATACAACCTACCTCGCTGCGCTCTGGAAAGGGCTCAGCGGTCCTCTGGGTGCGTTGCCTGCTCCGGAAATCGAGGCGCTCACCAAACAGTGGCAGCAAAAAACAGCTCAGGCCGAGGCGGAAATGCAGCGAAAACAGGCCGTTTTTGAGACGGCCAAACGCAAGATTGATTCGGGCTGGAGTGCTTCAAAACGCCCACTTGCCCAGTCCAAGGTGGCGGAGGGAGGCTCCGTTCCGTTCGAGCAGAAGGTCACCGTTCAACCAGGAGAGCTGCTGCTCCTGACCGTCTTGCCGAACGACAGTTACGGAGCCGACAGCACGCTCCTTGAGTGGTCGATCCGCGAAACCGGCGGCCAGCAACGGAGTTGGAGCCTGTCGGATTTAGTTCCGAACCTGTTGAAGGGCAACCCCTGGCCTGACAAGCACGGGGCACGCTGGAGCTTTCTCGAAACGACCTCGACCCCAACCTTCCTCGCGGATCGACGCGACGGAATTTCAGAGCGGCCCGAATTGAAGTCATGGAGCCTCGGCTCTGAACCATCGGTCTTTGTGAACTCGGCCGCCGAAGACGCCCGGGCGTGGACTAAACTCCGCGCGCGCTCAGTTTTTGTGCATCCCGGACCGAAACGGCCCGTGTCTATTGCTTGGACGAGTCCCGTCGCCGGCGAGTTGGTGCTCACGGGGCTCGTCGCCGATGCGCATCCCAGCGGTGGCGACGGCGTCTCCTTTGAGTTGACGCATCTGGCTGCGCCCGAATTGGGACAGGCATTGGCCGACCTGCCCGTCAGTACGAGCGAAGTGCCGGGCGCGAGCCTTCCTCCCGATGTGCTCGCCTCCGTACGCGAAGTCTGGCGCAAGGCCACCGATGTGGCTCCTGTCCTCGCGACGATCAAAGTCCTGCAGGAAAGGCTGTTCAGGGAAAACTACCGCAAACACAGCGTGATCGCTGTCGGCAACGGCTTCCCCGCATGGGAGGACACACTCCGCATCGTCGCGCAAGAACGCGCCGACAGCGCGGCCCGCGAACCAGTCTTCCGGTTGGTGGCGCGGCAGGTCGCCCCCGCGCTCGCCGGAACGTTCGTCATCTGGGACCGACTCCGCCTCGAAGACGGACGGACGCCCGACCTGATCCTCGCCGAACACCCTGAACTGCGGCAAGCCATCGAAACCGCCTCCGGCCTCAAGTTCGGACGCCATCCGCAGGGACGCGCCGTGCCTCCCACCGCCCTTGTCACGGAGGCAGGAACCGAGGTCCGCATTGATCTCAAAAACCTTCCCAAGCCCCTACTGGAAGCTCTCGATCTGCCCCGTTTCCTCCGCGCGGACGTCCGCATCGACGAGGGCAGTCCGGAGGCGGCAACCGTTCAGGCTCTCCTCCTTGCAGAACCCGATTCAAAAGACCCGAAGGACCCGACCAAGCCCAATCCCCGGCGCGCCATTCCCACCGCCTGGCGCTCAGGCGATCCCCTTGTCGCCGACGCACCCGAACCGCGTGTGGCCCAGATCGCGCATCCCCGGGTCGCCGCCGAGCGCGCCCGGCCTGCCAACGAGTTTCGGGCACTCTTCCCCCCGGCGGTCCTCTTCGCGGATGTCATTCCGCGGGACGCTCAGGGCAGCCTCTTCATGTTCCACCGCGAAGACGAACCGCTCCGCCGCCTCCTGCTTGACGAGCCAGGACGCCGGGAGCTTGACCGTCTTTGGAACGAGCTCCATTTCCTCCGCGAGGATGCCATCGCCCACTCGCTCATGCACGCCGAGCTGATGAAGTTTTACGCCAATCCCAACGGAGCGCCTCGCATGGACTTTTATTTGAAAGAGGCGGGGATGCGCGTCAAACGTGAGCTCGCTGAGCTTTCTGCCGCTCAGGCCGCTTCCGAGTCGACGCACCTCGACGCCATCCTCGCGTTCGCGGAACGCGCCTGGCGTCGCCCCTTGGTTCCTGTCGAGCGCGAAGCCATCCTCACCTCCTACCGCTCCGACCGCGCAGACGGCACCAACCATGACCCCGCCCTCCGCGCCGCCCTCGCCCGCGTCCTTTCTTCGCCTTGGTTTTTGTACCGCGTCGAACAGCCAGCCACCGGGCCGCGCTGGCAGCCGGTCTCGGGTGCCGAACTGGCCACGCGCCTGAGCTTCCTCCTCTGGGACTCCTTGCCGGACGACACGCTCCGTACATCCGCCTCGAAACTACGCGAACCGGGCGTGCTCGAGGCGCAGGTGCAACGCATGCTCAAAGACGAACGCGTCCGCGGAATGGCCGAGGAGTTTGGAGCGCGCTGGTTGGGAGTACGCGACTTCGTCGCAAACCACGGACGCAGCCTCAAAGACTTCCCCATCTTTACCCAAGCCGTGCGTGATCTGCTCGCCGAAGAACCGGTGCGCTTTTTTGAAGACTCCCTGCGCAACGACCGGCCGGTGGATCAACTACTCACCGCCGACGCAACCGTTCTCAACGACGCACTGGCCAGTTTCTACGGCATCCCCGGAGTGAAAGGCAACGAGTGGCGACGCGTCGAAAGGCTTTCCACTCACGGTCGCGGCGGGGTGCTTGGCCTTGGTGCCGTCCTCGCCAAACAATCGGCAGCCGCCCGCACCAGCCCCATCAAACGCGGCGCATGGCTCGCCCACATCCTTGGCGACCGCCTGCCCAAACCGCCCGCAAGCGTGCCTCCCCTTCCCGAGACCCCACCGGAGGGGCTTACCGTCCGCGAGTTGACGGCGCGGCACCGCGAAGATCCCAGCTGCGCGGGCTGCCACGACAGGATTGATCCATATGGTCTGGCGTTTGAAGGCTTCGACGCCATCGGGAGGCAGCGCCCCGCCAACCAACTCCAGCCGGGCGAAAGCCGCTCCACCTTGCGCGACGGCACCGTCGTCGACGGCTTCGCGGAAATCCGCAACTACGTGGTGGGCACACGCCGCCCCGACCTCCTGAAAACGCTGGCACGCAAGCTCACTGGCTATGCCCTCAGCCGCGCAGTTCTCCCCTCCGACCGCGCACTGGTTGATGCCGTGGGGAAGACGCTCATCGCTGGAGGACGTTGGTCCGATGCCCTGCTCGTGATTGTCCGAAGCGAACAGTTCCAATCCATCCGCCCCGCAGCCTCCACCGCCGCCAACACTCCCTGACCGCCCGCACGGAAAACGCAATCCTGCCGCTCAAGACTGCGAATCCAGAAACCCACCCCACCTCCCACCAATGAACATCCAACGTAGCCAATGGCTCCTCAGCCGCCGCCACGCACTCCGCGGCATCGGCGCCACCCTCGCACTGCCCCTGCTCGACTGCATGCGTCCGTTGCGGGCCGTCGCCGAGGCCGCCGAAAACCGGCCGCCCACGCGCACGCTGGTCACCTTCACAGGGATGGGATTCCACTCGAAACACTGGTGGGCTAGCGGTGAGGGCGCGACGATGGAACTCGGGCCCTGCCTCGAGCCGCTGAATCCGTGGCGCGAAAAGATGGTCTTTATCCGCGGCCTCTGGAACGAACAGGCCAACAACGGCGTCATCCACTGCATGCAGACTGGCAACATGCTCAGCGGTGCCACCATGGCCAAGACCGAGGTGCACACCGGCATCAGCTTCGACCAGGTCATGGCGCGCCAGATCGGCGACCGCACCCGGATCCCCTCGCTCGTACTCGGCTGCGAGGACGCGGTCCCGGGCCTGCAGGACGGCCATCCCCTGCTCTACGGCTCCCACATCTCCTGGAGTTCGCCCGTGTCCCCAACATGGACGGAAACCCGCCCCGCACTCGCCTTTGACCAGTTGTTCCGCACCGAACGCGGCCGGGACAACCGGCGCGTCGTGGACGCTGTTCTCGAGGACGCCCGTTCGCTGCAGCGCAAACTCTCCAGTGCCGACCGCCAGCGTTTCGAGGAGTACCTCGGCTCCGTACACGAGATCGAGGGCCGTATCAAACGGGCCGGTCAGCAAAAGGAGGCGGGCGGTTGGAAACCCACCCTGACCGCGCCCGACCGGCCCCGGCCTGCGGACGGCATCCCTTCCGACCTACCGGAGTACTGGAAGCTGATGAACGACATTCTCATTCTCGCCTTCCGCACCGACTCCACCCGGATCGCCACGATGAAGTACTGCAACGATGCATCGACCATCGTGCATTCGCACTTGGGCATCCGCGACCATCATCACTACATCGCGCATTCCCAACCCCAGGACCTCGTCACGCTCAACCAGTTCTTCATGTCCCAACTCGCCTACCTCTGCGAACGGATGTCGGAGATCAAGGAAGGCGAAAGCACCCTTCTGGACAACACGTCCATCACGCACTGCTCCAGCATGCTGCACGGCAACCACGACTCCAAACAGTTGCCAGTGATCGTGCTAGGAGGCGCCGGCGGGAATCTCCGAGGTGGCCGTGTCCTCGATTACGTCGACCAACCCAACCGCCGCATGTGCAGCCTTTTCCTTAACCTCATGGACTGGGGCGGCCTCAAACTCGACCGCTTTGGCGACTCCAACGAACGCCTGCCCGCTCTGGTTTAAGCCGCGGATGTCACAGGAGCCGCATGTCAGAAAAGCTTCGAAGTCTGACCTTTCGTCCTCAATTTTCTGCGCCCGGTTTATCTGCGTCAGCCACCGGATCCACTGTTAAACCAACTCCATCTCAATCTCCCCATGAACTTGCAACCCTCCACGCGTAGCGGACTGCTCCTGTTTGCGTTCTCTTTTCTGGCACTTGGAAGCAGTGATCGCCGGCTACAGGCGGCTGCGTTGACCCAGGAAGAGGACGCCTTCACTAAATCGGTGCAGCCCATCCTTAGCGAGTTCTGCATCACGTGCCATTCGACCGAGAAACAAAAGGGCGATCTGGATCTCGAACGGTTCAAAACTCTCGACCAGATCCGCCGCGACCCCGCCGTCTGGGAACACGCTCTCGAACAGATCCGCGACAAGGAAATGCCGCCGAAGGACAAGCCCAAACCCTCTCCGGCGCAGTTGCAACTGCTCACCAACTGGATGCAGTCCACCCTCGACGCCGTTGCTCTCTCAAACGCTGGCGATCCGGGACCCGTCGTGCTCCGGCGCCTCTCCAACATGGAGTACACCTACTCGGTGCGGGATCTCACCGGCGTCGCGGCTCTCGACCCCGCCAAGGAATTTCCGGTGGACGGTGCGGCCGGCGAGGGCTTCACCAACGCAGGTGCAGCGTTGGTGATGTCCCCCTCGTTGTTTGGAAAGTATCTCGAAGCGGCCAAGGGCGTCGCCTCACACGCAGTCCTCACCCAAACCGGCATCCGCTTTTCCGAAGGCACCTCCTCGCGGGACTGGACCAACGAGATCCTTGAAAACATCCGCGCCCTCTATGCCCGCTACTCCTCCGAGGGCGCCGCAATGAATTCCGTCCAGCAAGGGATCAAAATGGAAACAGGGGCGGGCGGACGACTGCCCTTGGAGGGCTACCTCGCCGCACTGCAGGGGAAGGCAGAAACCGGATCTCTCAGCCCCAAGTACCTCGCCACCCTGCGCGCAGCTTTTGCCCAGGGAAGCCCCTCGCCCGTGTTTGACAATCTCCGCGCCAAGTACGCCGCAAAAACCCTTACCCCCGCCGACATCGAGCCGTGGCAGAAATCGCTCTGGAAGCTCAACAGCATCGGACACCTCGGCAAGGTTGGCGGACCAAAGTCCTGGATGGAACCCGTTTCACCGCTCGTCGCCAAACACGAAGTCCGCCAAAAACTGAGCCCGCCCGCAGACGGAGGGGACCTCACCTTGTACCTGTCCGCAGGGGACGCCGGAGACGGAAACACGGAGGACTTTGCCGTTTGGGAGAACGCCAGACTGGTGGCACCAGGCCGGCCCGACCTCCCCCTAAGGGACCTACCCGCCGCAATGCAGCACCTTGCAAAACGCAGCGCCGAGATCATCGCGTCGGCGCCAAGGTGCCTGGCTGCCGCACATGACGCGGATGTTTCCACAGAACGGACGGAACCCGAAAAACTGGCGAGCAAACACTCGGTTCAGACCGACATCCTCTCCGACTGGCTGAACTACCTCGGACTGGGTTCGGCGGGTGAGGCAAAGCTGGGGCCGCTGCTGACAAAAAAGATGCTGAGCACGCCCGACTACACCTTCATTAAGGGATGGAATGGTGACGCTTCCCTTAGCGTGATCGCCAATTCCTCCGACCAGACTGTGAAAACCCCGGGCACGATGAAGCCCCATAGTATCGCTACACATCCCTCGCCCAAATTCGCTTCGGTCATCGCATGGAAAAGCCCGGTCCACGGACGGGTGCACATTACGGGGTGCGTCCAAGACGTGCACACCGCCGGAGGAAACGGCGTCACCTGGATGCTTCAAGTGCGGCGGGGCAACACACTCGAGATTCTTGCCGGCGGGACGAGCGACGGGGACAAGGTGATATCTTTGGGCTCGCACGAAAATGTGCACATTCAGGCTGGAGATGCTGTCACCGTTGTCATCGGGGCGAAGAAGGGCGACCATGCGTGCGATCTGACTGCCGTCGATCTCGTGATCAAAAACGGGGATACCGCGTGGGATCTCGCAAAAGAGGTTTCCCCGGACATTCTCGCGGGAAACCCACACGCCGACGGGTATGGCAACAAGTCGGTATGGTACTTCTTCAGTGAACCCGAAACCGAATCAGGCCAGCCTACCATACCACAAGGCTCGTTGGCGGCACAGTGGCGCAGGACGAAGGATTCTACCAAACGGACCGAGATCGCCCTGCAGATCCAACAACTCCTGCGGACGGAACCAAAGGCGGTCCCCGCAGGCAGTCCCGACTCGGCCCTCCACAAGCAGCTTCTTGCGCTCAACGGACCGCTGCTGGTTTCCGGACTCCGGACGCTGGAGTCGCTGGACAGCGGCCCCCATTCAAGCTTCGGCATCTCACGGGACCTGTTCGGGAAACATCCGGCCAGTCCCAAAGTGCCGCCCGGGGCTCTCTGTGTGCAGGCCCCTTCCCTGATCCCGGTTAAAATCCCGGGAGCGCTGGCACAGGGGGCGGAACTGGTGGCGACCGGCAGGCTCCACCCTGATAGCGGGCCGGACGCCAGCGTCCAACTGCGGGTGCTCACCGCGAAGCCGACGAGTCTCGCAGGCCTGCAAACCAGCACAGCCAACACCAAAACCGAAAGCGGCGCCTGGACAGCCAGCAAGACGGCCGTCGCCTTTGACGCACCTGTTCTGGTACATGACGCCAGCCGCGCCCGCGAACGTTTCGAAAAGGAGTTCGCGGAGTTCCGCCGAATCTTTCCAATCGCACTCTGCTACACCAAGATTGTGCCCTCGGACGAGGTCGTCACCCTCACCCTCTTCCACCGCGAAGACGAACCGCTGGTGCGCCTGATGCTCAACGATTCGGACAAAGCCAAGCTGAACAGCCTCTGGAAAGAGCTGCACTTTGTCAGCCAGGGCGCGCTCACGCTCGTGGATGCCTTCGAACAAATCTGGCAGTTCTCCACCCAGGACGGCCCGGACAAACCAAACGGCGACAAACGGCTGGCTCCACTCCGTGAGCCGATCATGCAGGGTGCCGCGGCCTTCCGCAAACTCCTCGTAGATACCGAACCCCGCCACCTTGAGGCCGCCGTCGATTTCGCAGGGCGCGCCTGGCGGCGACCCATCACCGCAGAGGAAAAGGACTCGCTCCACACGCTGTACAAAAACCTCCGCGCGCAGTCGATCTCCCACACGGAAGCGATCCGCATGGTGCTCGCCCGCACCCTCGTTGCACCCGCCTTCCTCTACCGGGGAGAACATCCAGGCGAGGGTTCTCAAGCGGCTCCAGTCAATGCCTGGGAACTGGCAACCCGGTTGAGTTATTTCCTGTGGTCGGGACCGCCGGACGCAGCTCTGTTCGCCGCAGCGAAGGACGGCTCGCTGCTCAAGCCCGAGGTGCTTGCCACCCAGTCCCGGCGCATGCTGAAGGATGCGCGCGTCCGGAGGCTGGCCACGGAGTTTGGCTGCCAATGGCTGCACATCCGTGACGTTGCCATGTTGGATGAAAAAAGCGAACGGCACTTTCCCTCCTTCGCCTCCGTCCGGGGCGCGCTGCAGGAAGAGGCAGTCCTGTTCTTCATGGATTTCTTTTCGGAGAACCGGTCCGTGCTTTCGCTGCTGGATGCCGACCACACCTTCCTGAACGGAGAGCTCGCCGCGCACTACGGGCTGGAGGCAGAGGGACCGGAATGGCGGCGGGTGGAGGGGCTGCGTGGCATGGGGCGTGGAGGCGTTCTGGGCTTCGGCAGCACGCTGGCCAAACAAAGCGGCGCCTCCCGGACCAGCCCCATTCTGCGCGGCAACTGGCTGAGCGAGGTGGTCCTCGGGGAAAAGCTCCCACGCCCTCCCAAAGGGGTTCCGATACTCCCTGAGGAGGCTCCAAAAGGCCTCACCGAGCGCCAGTTGATCGAGAAACACAGCTCCGACCCGGCCTGCGCAAACTGCCACAGACGGATCGATCCCATGGGCTTCGCCCTCGAGGGATTCGACGCCATCGGCCGCGCCCGGACCATGGATTCGGCGGGCCTCCCCATCAACACAGCCACCACCCTCCCCGACGGCACCGCCATCAACGGCCTCGCAGGTCTGCGGGACGCGCTCCTCACGAAACGCTCCGACGACTTCGAACGCCAATTTTGCCGGAAGTTGCTCGGCTACGCCCTCGGCCGGAGCGTGCAGCTTTCCGACAAACCGCTTCTCACCCGGATGCTCGAACAACTGAAGTCGAGCCGGCACGAGGTCGGCAACGTGATCGAACTCATTGTGACCAGTCCCCAGTTCCGCGAAGTGCGCGGCCGTTCCCACGATACCCTCGCTGGAAATTAAATCCCCAGAAACATCCCCACTCCCATGCAATCACACCGCTTCTCCCGCCGCAGTTTTCTCCGTGGCCTTGGCGTCACGATGGCCCTTCCCTGGTTGGAATCACGCAACGTCTGGGGCGACACGCCCGGCCGCACCAAACCCGCGAGCGAAGCGCCGGTCAGGCTCGCCGTCCTGTTCTCGGGCAACGGATTTCATTCCAAGGAATGGTGGGCCAAGGGGGAGGGCAAGAACATGGAACTCGGCAAGGTCCTCGAGCCCCTCGGAGATTTCCGCGAAAAACTCCTCTTCGTCCGCGGCCTCTACCACGAGGAGGCAAGGAAAGGAAACATCCACAGTTCCCAGACGGGTAACATGCTTTCGGGCAGTCCGATCGCCTCGGGCGGCGACATTCGCTCCGGCACCAGCATGGACCAGCTGCTGGCGCAAACCTACGGACGCTCCACCAAGGTGCCCAGCCTTGTCCTCGGCTGCGAACAAGCCAACCCGTCGGTGCACAAAAACTATTCCATGCTCTACAGCTCCCACATTTCGTGGAGCTCCCCGACAACCCCGACCCCCCTGGAAATCTATCCCGCTCTTGCCTTTGACCGCCTCTTTAAGGACGAAGTGGCACTCGGCGACAAAAGCGTCCTCGACGCGGTCCTCTCCGACGCCCAAAGCCTGCGCCGCAACATCAGCACCGCAGACCAACGCAAACTCGACGAATACCTCGACTCGGTACGCGACGTGGAAAAGCGCATAGAGAACGCGGGTAAACGCGGCGAGCTGCAGGGCTGGCGGCCGACTCTCGAAAAGCCAAACATGAAGCGTCCCGCCGACGGCGTGCCGCAGGACATCGCCGAACACATGCGGCTGATGTGCGATACTCTCGTCCTCGGCTTCCAAACCGACACGACGCGGATCACCACGTTGAAGCTCAACAACGACCATAGCGCGCTACGGTTCCCCAACCTCGCCAGCATCCAGCAGCCGGGCAACGGGATCGACTACATGATCCACCACCTGCTCTCGCATTCCGATGCGGCCGACTGGCTGGCTGTCAACCAGTTCTTCCTGGAGCAGACCGCCTATATCGCGCGGAAGATGAACGCCATTCAGGAGGGCCCGCGCACGCTCCTGGACAACACCATGCTCATGCACTGCTCCAGCATGATGGCCGGCGCGAAACACGACAACGACCAGCTGCCGGTCATCCTCCTTGGCGGCGGAGGCGGCCGCATCCAGGGCGGCCGCGTACTCGATTACAAGGACAAGCCAGACCGCCAGCTTTGCCGCCTCTTCATGTCGATGATGGACAAGATGGAGGTTCGCCCAAAGGCATTCGGCGATGGAAAGCTGATGCTGGAGGAGGTATGAGCCTGCGCTCATTCATGCGGTTTGTTTTTCTCGTTGGTCTGGCATGCCCAGTCGCCAAGGCCGCCGATGCCGCTTCATCCAAAAAGCCCAACGTCCTCTTCGTGGTCTTCGACGACCTCAACAACCGGCTGGGTTGCTACGGCGATCCGGTGGCGAAGTCCCCCAACCTGGACAGGCTTGCGGCTCGGGGCACGGTGTTCACCCGGAACTTCTGCCAGCAGCCGATTTGCGGGCCCTCACGCGCTTCATTCATGAGTGGGCGCAGGCCGGACTCACTGGGCATCTGGAGCATGACGAAGTACCTCTACGACCTGCATCCTGATGCGGTCACGATCCCGCAATGGTTCATGCGGCACGGATACTCCTCCATGAGCATCGGGAAGGTGCTTGGAGGCTATGGCAAGGAAGCTGACTTCAAGACGCTAAGCGTTCCGGATAGGCGCACTGGCGGCAAAACAAAGGATGAGTTTACCTTGCTGAACGGGACCGCCTTGCCGCCAAACCTCGCGCGGGACCCGCTCTGCGAGAATCGAGATGTGGTTGACGAAGCCTGTTTTGACTCGGTCTCGGCCAGCCTTGCCATTACCGAACTGCGCGCGCTGGCGAAGAAGCCGGAGCCGTTCTTTCTAGCACTCGGCATTTTCAAGCCGCACACCCCCTACAAGGTACCAAAGCGTTACTGGGATATGTATCGGCGCGAGGACATTCCGTCGATTGAAGCGCCCACCCGGCCTCGCAACGCGCCCGAAATCGCCTTCCACGCAAACCACGAGATTCTCGGCGAGCCCACCGCTCCCCGCACACTCGATGAGGAAGCGAAACGCGAGATCCGCCACGGCTACTACGCCGCGATGAGTTTCGCCGACGCGCAGTTGGGCCGTGTGCTGGACGCGCTCGATGAGCTCAAGCTCCGGGACAACACCATCGTTGTCGTCATTGGCGACAACGGTTTTCAACTCGGCGAGCACGACTGTTGGGGAAAGATGACCTTGTTCGGGTGGGACGCCCGGGTGCCGCTCATCATTAGTGCTCCGGGTGTTGGAAAGGGCGGGACGAAAACGGGCGCCATCAGTGAGTTGATCGATATATTTCCTACGCTCACAGACCTTTGCCATGTTCCATCACCTCCGAAGCTGGATGGCACCAGTCTTGTTCCGGTCCTCAAGGACATCTCGGCTTCCGTGAAAAGTGCCGCGCTCACGCAACATCCGCGCCCAGCCCTTTACTGGGGTGGCGGTCCGCAGGCACTGCCGCAAGTGATGGGCTATGGTCTGTTCACCGACCGCTGGAGCTACCATGAATGGCGCGATTTCAAGACGGGCCACGTCGTCGGCCAAGAGCTCTATGACGAACAAACCGATCCACTGGAAACGGTAAACCTCGCCGGCACCATCGAAGCCGCGGCACAGATTCCCACGCTTGCCTCGCAACTCAACGCGATGACCAAGGGAGGCACACGATGAGGGCGGCCTGTATTTACGAGGTTTCAAAAGTGGTCGCGCCTCCCCGCGCCTCCGACAAACCCGGAGGGTTTGCAGCCATTAGCCAGCGGTTGAGCGAAGCGACACCACCGGTACATACCCAAAAACGGGGCCGCTCCCAAAGGGATCGCAGCAAAAGCGCCGCCTTTGGACGCGGCTCCGCTGCCATCCTTTCAGGATGCGCTTCTGTCCTCACCCAATTCCGGTGGTGTCGCTCCTTCGTCGCTCAACCACCGTATAATCGCTCGGATTCCTACGGCATCCCCGGCATCCCTGGATTCCCAGTCACCGCGGAGCGCTTTACTTCAACGGGTTGGTCGGCATTCGCGGGGCGCGCGATGGTGATGCTTTGCTCGATTTCTGCGCTCACCTTTACCCTCTTTGCTCTCCTTTTGCATTCAGCTTACGCCGCTGCTGCGCCGGGAAACAACCAAACCGGAGCGCAGACCGCCGGATCCAAGCCAAACGTTCTTTTCCTCGTCGTCGATGACCTTAAGCCGCTGCTCGGATGTTACGGCACTCCTTGGATCCACTCGCCTAACATCGACCGGTTGGCGGCGCGGGGAACCCTTTTCAAGGCAAACTATTGTCAGGTAGCATTCTGCGCGCCGACACGGTTCAGTCTCCTTACGGGTTTGCGCCCCGACACCACGGGGGTGTACGCGAACCCAGACAGCCCGCAGGATATCCTCCGCACACGCCTGCCTACCGTGGTGACTTTACCCCAGCTTTTTAAAAACCACGGATACATCACTCATCCGCTGCACAAGGTCTTTGACGGCCGTACCGTCGATCAAGGGCATGACGCTGCCTCGTGGACAGTACCCTACGGCCCTTGGGAAATGGCGCCCGGCGAAAAACCGGCTCCCGGTGGCTATCAGGATCCAGCGACAAAGGCCCGTATTGCCGAGGCCCTCGCGCAAGGCAAGCCAACCTCCGGTCCCGCCACAGAGGGATGCGACGTCCCAGACAATGCTTACCACGACGGCGGAGTGGCCCAAACTGCGGCGAAGAGAATCCGGGACTTCGCGAAAAACAAAGACCCCTTCTTCCTCGCTGTTGGCTTTGTGAAGCCGCACCTGGCGTTCATCGCGCCAAAGAAATACTGGGATCTCTACGACCGGTCTGCGCTGCCTCTTGCTTCGTTTCAGGAACTGCCCGCCGGCAGCCCACACAACCACGCTTTCTACAGCAACTCCGGCGAGCTTCGCGAGCGGGACGGCGTGCCAAGAAGCGGGCCGCTCCCTGAAGCTGTGCAGCGCGAACTTATCCACGGGTACGCTGCGTGCGTGTCCTACATCGACGCGCAGGTCGGGCTGCTCTTGAAGACTCTCGATGAAATTGGCTTTGCTGAAAACACGGTCGTTTGCCTGTGGGGAGACCATGGCTTCCACCTCGGTGAGCATGGGCACTGGGGGAAGGTGACCAACTACGAAGATGCAGCCCGCGCGCCATTGATCATCTCAGCGCCGAGGTCTCCAGGTGGAGTGAGGTCTCTCGCCCTCACCGAGTTTCTGGATGTGTATCCCACCCTCTGCGAACTCGCCGGCCTCCCAATTCCATCCCACGTACAAGGCAAAAGCCTGGTTCCACTGATGCGCGGCGAAGACAGGCTGTTGCACGAGGCTGCGCTCACGCAGATGAGCCACGGAAAAGGTAAGAATGGAACAATGGGCTGGTCCATCCGAACACCCCGCTACCGCTACAGCGAGTGGCGGTCCGCCGATCTCAGCGCAGACATGCCCGTGTTTGGGGGACGACCACAAGGCACCGAACTCTACGACTATCAGACTGATCCACTGGAACGCGAAAATCTCGCAGGCAACAGCGAGTACGCCGCCGCACTCAAAGAGCACCGGTCTCTGTTCGATAAGCTCCTGCGGCATCTGCCTGAGCGCGTAAAATAAGTAACAGGCCATGCATTTCACACTCACATTGCTGCTCGTATTGTCCAGCGCACTGGCGTTGCAAGCTGCGGCTCCGACATCCGCGGAAAACGCTGCCGCCGCGCAATGGGCGAAAAGCAATCTCCTCGGTGCCAATGCGCACTCAACGTTCAGCTTTGTGCTCGGAGGGAAACCATCGGGCGAGTTCCTGCGTGGATGGAAGCGCACCGATTCCGGCCGTGAACTGGATGAAAAGCGCCGGGAGTACACGAGCACATGGATGGATGAGGTGACAGGAATACAGGTCCGGCTTGTCGCTACAAAGTACGCGGACTTTCCCGTCGTCGAATGGACCGTGTGGCTGCGCAATGCCGGCAACCATGACACGCCGCTCGTTGAAAACATCCAAGGCCTTAACACCACCTTGGCAGTAAATCAGAAAGACGCGCTCTCACTCCATGGTATCCGCGGCGACACCTGCGTCGCCGAAAGTTTCCAGCCGTGGACACGCGAACTGAAAACCGGAGCGCGTCACGTTTTCTCCCCTCCAGTCAAAGGCGGCTACGCATCCGGCAAATCCACCGACGGTCCGGATGGCTGGCCTTATTGGAATCTGCAAACACCTGGAGGCGGCATGATTCTCGCCGTCGGCTGGCCTGGGCAGTGGGAAGCGAAGTTTGACCGCAGTAAACACGGTTCTTTGCACATGAGCGCTGGGCAGCAACTCACGCATCTCGTGTTGAAGCCGGGGGAAGAGATTCGCACCCCATCCAGCACGCTTTTGTTTTGGCAAGGTAGCGATCTCGTGCGCGCGCAGAACCTCTGGCGCTCTTGGTATCTGGCCCATGTTCTGCCACGCATCGGCGGCGTGCCACAGCCGCCCACCACTCAAATTCAAGTGGGCGGTTCGCTCGCCACATGGCCTGGCGTGCAGGCGTATCTCGATGAGGGAATCAGGCCGGACATCCTCTGGCGCGACGCAGGTTCGGATTCCAAAAGCACTTGGTATCCCAGCGTCGGACCGCGCAAGACGGAATGGCTGAACACCGGCACCTGGGAACCCGATTCGGCCAAATTCCCGCAGGGTTTCCGACCTTTCAGCAACAAAGCGCGGGAGAATGGCATGCAGTTTTTGCTCTGGTTCGAGCCCGAACGCGTCGGAGATCCGGGCTCTTGGCTCGGCAAGAACCATCCCGATTGGCTTCTACCGGGGAACAGCGCCGGCGATGTTCTCAACCTCGGCAATCCGGATGCCCTGAAGTGGCTCATTGAACACATCGACGGCATGGTCAAATCAGATGGCCTCGACTGGTATCGCGAAGACCTAAACGGTGACGGCTACGCCACCGCATGGAGGAAAGCTGACGCGCCGGACCGTCAGGGCATCACCGAGAATCTCCATGTGCAGGGACACCTCACCTTCTGGGATGAACTGCGCCGCCGAAATCCGAACCTGCGTATCGACTCCTGCGCTTCCGGCGGGCGCCGCAACGACCTCGAAACCATGCGCCGGGCCGTTCCTTTGCTTCGGAGCGACTGGTCGTGTATGCCGTTCAAGGATTCGCCACTACAACGCGAGGGCAGTCAATCGCAAACGTATGGCCTCTCGTCGTGGTTGCCATGGCAGGGAGCAGGCGTGCATTTCACCGACAGCTACGCCGTGCGCAGCTACTTCCTCACCGGTTTCGGGATGATCATCCCCGGTGGATGGAAAAAGACAGCGGAGTCTGTAGCCGCAGTACGGAAAGGCTACGCAGAGTGCCGCCGAATCGCCCCGCTCATACTCGGAGACTACTTCCCGCTCACACCCCACAGTCTCGACACCACGTCGTGGATCGCATGGCAGTTCCACCGCGCAGACCTCGGCGAAGGTGTCGTCCAAGTCTTCCGCCGTCCCGATGCTTCGAGTGAGACGATTAGTGTCAAACTTCAAGGCCTTGTTCCGGAGCAGATTTATCAAGTCGAAAACCTCGATGGAGCCGCAGAAGTCCTCCCCGGGGCCGAGCTCATGCGCGGCCATGACATCACGCTGCGCGAAAAACCCGCTGCGGCGGTTCTCATCGTGAAGGCCATTTATTAACTCCAAACCTAAAGCCCCAGAGGCAGATCCAACCATGAAAACGCCCCCCCGCCTGTTTATTACCATCCTGTTCATCGCTCTCGGGTTTACGACCCAGATCTTCGCCACGGACACACCCGCGAAACGCCGCCTGCTCTTCACGGAATACGGAAAAGGTCCAAACCGATTTGTAGAACTCGACGGGGAAGGAAAACTCGTGTGGGAGTGGAAAACACCCAGCACCGCGGTCCTTTTCCAGACGCTCCCCAACGGTAACATCCTCTTCGGTTACGGCGGCCAACCCACAGGCGTGCGCGAGATCACTTCACGCGGCGAGACGGTCTTTGACTATGTCAGCAAGTCCCACCAGGTCTTCGGCTGTGAGCGTCTCGCCAACGGCAACACACTCGTGGCCGAACAGGAGCCGTGCCAGGCACTGGAGGTTAACCCCAAGGGCGAGGCGGTGCACGTCACCCCCCTCACCACCAAGGTGAAGGGTTTTCACCTGCAGGTGCGCAATGTGCACAAACTGGCCAACGGCAATATCCTCGCGGCACACGAAGGCGAGGGCGCCGTACGCGAAGTCGATCCGCAGGGCAACGTGGTGTGGGAATACACCGGCGTAACCAACACCGGCGAGGCCCAGCGTCTGGCCAACGGCAACACCCTCATCTGCTGCGGGACACAAAAACGTCTGATCGAGGTAACGCCCGACAAACAGATTGCGTGGGAGTTCAAAGCCGAAGACGCGCCCGAGCTGAACATCACGTGGGTTTCCAGCGTACAGCAGCTTAAAAACGGCAACCTCCTCGTCGGCAATTTTATCCGGGGACAGGAGGGCAAAGGCGCCCACGCCTTTGAGGTGACCCGCGACAAGAAGGTC
>JBIKSY010000163.1:0-8825 GCA_044348365.1 Chthoniobacteraceae bacterium | reverse complement strand
GAGATGCTTTTAAATCCAGCTCTTCGTTCTGTCCCCTGTGGGTAAATGCCACTAGAGACAGGACATGGCCTTTGAGTCGGGGCCTTTCAATGGCCTTGAAAATCCTGCCCAAATCGCGCTCCGCCTTCCCATCCAACCGGTCCTGTTCTCCGGTAAATCGGAGACTGAGGCTCAGCCGTTCGGCGCCATTCGCCAAGGTCTGGTATTCTGCGGGCGAATTCTCGGGAATCACGACTTTCTGCACTTCGACAGACTGCTTAATGAAGCCTGAATCGCTGACAATTTCCTGCCCCTCGTCACTCAGCACAAACTCTATAAAATCCCGCGCCATCGGATGATCCAGCGTTGCCGAGTGGTAAAAGTACAGGCGACGTGAAAGCAGATAATCTTCCGTGGCGATGGTGAAACGTGGGGGAAGTAGAGCCTGCGTCCCATCGTCGCCGATGGCCATGGCCCTGCAGTTGCGCACAAACGGCAGGCCAGCGAAGCCGATGCCGTCTGGATCCAGTGCGACTCGATCGGAAAGGACGATGCTGTCTTCAAACCGCTCGATGTGCTCAGATAACGCTTGGCCAAGCAGCACCAGCGACCGGAAACATTCGGAGGTACCCGAGGACTCATCACGAGCGTACAGGCGGATCGGACCACCCGGTTTTCTTCCCAATTCCTCCCAGTCTTTGACTTTGCCGGCAAACGCCTCAAAGACCTGCTTGATAGTGAGCTGTGACAGCGGATTGGAGGGATGCACGAGAATCGCCAGCCCATCCAATCCCACGACCTGCTCGCACGCAGGGGTTCTCAGTTTTCCAAGGCCCTTTTCTTCCAGATGATTTGCATCTGCCTCTGAAATGGGAGAGGAAGTCATACCCAGATCACAGGCGGCAGATGCCAGCCCAGAAAACGCCGTCTTTGAACCATGCCCAAACAGCTCTACATGCGAAAGCCGCTCGGAGTGGGCTGGCAGAAACTCCACCCGTCGCTCCACGGGGCTTGCGCCGGTGACCATGCGGACATTTCTCGCACCGTTCTTTTTGAGGTACTCCATCACCAAAGACGGAGCGAGCTTGGTGCCGATGGTGTTGGAGCCATGCAGACGCATCACGCATTCGGAGGGTTGGTGGACAGGCGGAACCACCGCCATTGGCTTCGCGGGCAAGTATTCGCGGCGTCTCCCAAGCAGTGCCCACCCCCCGACAGCCGAACCACACACTATCACTGCCGCCATCCGGAGCCACGCAGCGCGGGATAAGCCACCCTTTGTTGGACCGGAAACCACACTCTCCTCTGGTTCAACCTTTGCCATTTCAATGCGCATCGTGGGAGCGTTGCCCATCTGAATCAACTCCGTCTCTGCCGTGGCGGTCGCATCCGTTCCCACCCGCGCACTGCTTCCCTCCTGCGCCTGGCCCTGATATTGCCCGGGACGGCGTATTCCCGCCAAGGTTTCGAGCTTATCCAAAGCTACAAGTGCCGACTGCGGGCGCTCACCCGGTTCACGTCGGATCATCCACATGCACCAATCGCTCAATCCGGTGGGCAGATCAGCGCGCAGGGAATGCAGCGGCTCAACGTGGTGCATCAGGTGGGCCGTAATCACCGTGGTAGGGTTTCCGGTTCCGAAAGGCGGCTTTCCCGTGAGCAAAAAATAAAAGACACACCCAAGCGAATAAACATCACAACGCTCATCGACCAGATCGCCATTGAGTTGCTCCGGGGAAATCCAATATACGGAGCCCTTGATGGCTCCATCCAGATCCATCGTCTGCACCTCCGGTTGATGGAGATACTTTGCGATCCCAAAGTCCAAAATTTTGACCTGTGGATGCCCTGAAGCCATCTGCGTCAGGATCAGGTTCTCGGGTTTAATGTCGCGGTGCACCAGACCCGTTTGGTGTGCGGCGACCATCCCACTGAGGGTCTGGCGTGCGACCTCGATAAATTCATCGACATCGAGCACTCCCCGCTGGACCCGTTTGTCCAGAGTCTCCCCCACCACAAACTCCATCACCAGATAGGGAAGGTTCTCGTCCATTCCCAGATCGTACACCGCCACGATGTTCGGATGGCGAACGGCCGCCAAACACATGGCCTCCATCCACGCGCTCCGCGCCGCTTCTTCAGTCAGGCCGGGGTCCTTGTACAGCCCTCCTTGACGGATTCTTTTGATGGCCACTGTTCTGCGAAGCTGCGTGTCCCACGCGGAATACACCTCGCCGGCACCACCCTGGCCGAGCACCTTTCGAATCTCGTAACGGTTCGACAAGGCCTGCCCGACTTTCACAACGTTTTCTTCAGTATCACCCATGGAAATCTTACGGTTTGGACGGCGGGCCAATTGGGGGCGAGCGTCCTGATCTTTAAAAGCAGGCTCAAATGCTGCGCGGATCCGGGGTTCCGCTACTCCCTCCTCATGCAAGACTGACCTTGGAAAAAACGTTTCAACGCCTCGGGGGCTGGATGATGATTTTCTGAGTGAAACCATCATCCGGTAGGGATTCTGTCGGCGGGTTGAATTGAGCCAGGTGTTCTTCCACCACGGCAATGGCCTCGACCCGCATCATGAGATCCTCGGGGCGCTGGAGTTGCAGGCGCTCTGAGTAGTCTTTAAAATCCAAACGGATCTTCCCTACCGTAAGCAACTGCACAACCACGCCGAGCGTGTGCGCGCTCGAATACCCGAGCCGCTGCACATATTCCTCCAGCTTCTCCGCAAGCGGCAGAAAGGTGTCTTCAGCATCGCTTTCCAATCTGACGGACCGGTACGCGCGTGTCTGTTTGATGACGATGGTGTGAAGGGACTTCATCGAAAATGGAGAGGCTCAAGTCTTTGTGTGAGAAGGAAACCACCCGGAGTCCCAAACGCAACCTATCAAGCGGCAATTGTTTGTTAAGATTGAATGGCGGTGACGCGAGGTCGTCACAAATGGCAACATAGCCGCCTCGGCTGGAGACGGGGCAGATGGGGCCTCCTGCCACGTTGAGAAAGGTTTTTCTTGAAGCAGGCATCTCATTTCTACGTACGTATGGAAGGGAACGCTGCGAGGCCGCGCGAGCGTGCTGCGGAAACGCGGCGAGAAGTGCATTCTCTCAATACCAATACTTACCAATGAAGGGGCCGTGGTTTTCGCCCTTGCGCTTCTGCACGCCCAGAGTCACTTCGTCGTACAACTGGACAAAGCGGCGGTGGCACTCCCACGCAAAGCGCTCGTTGTTGGTCGCGGGGGCAGGCAAAGGACGGTTTCGTCTTGGAGGCCGAGATGGGGTACCGGATAAATATCCCCTTGCACGGAGTCGCGCGCGCCGGAACGGCCAGCGACCAGCAGCTGCGTCGTCGGTTGAATAGTGAACCACGGTTCCTCAAACCCCTCCTTTTGGGGGCACACCGTGGCGCTCGAGCGAAAAGCTGGGCACTCCGTCTTCTTTACGCACACCAAACAACCGAGAAAGACACAAACCCCAGAGGGAAATTGTCAGCTCAAGCTTGATCAACCTCATCGCAGGATTTTGTTTTTGACCCCACTTCCGCATCTCCCGCGCGCGGTGGCGTCGCGGGGCGCGCTAAAATGCGGTGCGGCATGCGTTTTAGCGAGGGAGGATGTGAAGAGGGTTGGAGCTAAACGGGGCCTATGAAAACCAAAAGGACTGCCAGTTGTGTTCTAAGGCGGAAGAGAGCCATCCGCGAGAGTCTCATTGAGTTGACGACGCTCCGGGAGGCGATGGTTGCGGAGTGTGCGTCTGTGAATGCGGAATTTGAGGCGGTGCATGAGGGGTATCGCGACAGTGCGCGCAACTTGCTGCACTATATTGCGTTGCGTCGACGGGACCTGAGGCCATTGCAGTTGCGGTTGGGCATTCTGGGGCTTTCCTCTCTTGGCCGCACTGAGGCGCATGTGCTCGCTACCGTGGATGCCGTGTTGGAGGTATTGCATCGTCTGGAGGGCCGCACTTGGAAGCGCCCGAAAACTGCATTTCCCGTCACAGACTTCACGAGCGGTCGGCGTCTGTTAATAAAACACACGGATCTCTTGCTTGGCCCCGCTCCTGAGGGACGGGTTGTCCGGATCATGGTGACCATGCCGAGTGAGGCGGCGAACGATTACAACCTCGTGTGTGATCTGTTGCAGCAGGGTATGGATTGCATGCGCATTAATTGTGCTCATGATGAGCCTGCGGCATGGGCGCGAATGGTAGGTCACCTGAGGCAAGCTGAGCAGGCATTGGGGCGTTCCTGCCGAATCATGATGGATCTGGCAGGTCCAAAGCTACGCACTGGCTCCATCGAAAAGGGGCTGGCTGTATTGCGTATTCGACCGACCCGAAATAGCCACGGCGTGGTAACGGCTCCTGCCCGGATTTGGTTTACGTCGGAGACATGTTATCATGCACCGCCGTCGCAGGCCACTGCGTGTCTGGCGGTGCCGGACAAATGGCTGGCGGGCTTGGGTCATGGGGAGTGTGTCACGTTTACAGACGCGCGGCAGTCCCATCGCACTTTTGTGATTGTAGACGTCACAGAAACAGGATGCTGGGCGGAGTCCAACAAGACGGCTTATATCGTGCCGGGCACGGTGTTGCGGCACGCGGGGGGCAGTGTAAAAAAGCAGCACCGAGAGGCTTCGATCAAAGAGTTGCCGACCGGTGACAATGGGATTTTGCTCCATCAAGGGGATGAGTTGATTCTCACGCGGGACTTGAACCCAGGACAGCCCGCGACCTACGACAGTGGGGGCTTGGTGCTGAGTCCGGCGAGGATTGGGTGTACCATTCCCGAGGTGTTTGACGATGTGCGGGTGGGAGAGGCCATATACTTTGACGATGGAAAAATCGGTGGTGTCCTCGAGAGGGTAGAGCCAACAGAGATCCATGTGCGTATCAACCAGGTACGACCGCAAGGGGCCAGTTTGCGCGCAGACAAAGGCATCAATCTCCCCGAGAGCAATCTGAAGCTGGTGGCAATGACTGAGAAGGATTTGGAGGATCTGACCTTTGTGGCCAAACATGCCGACCTTGTGGCGTTATCCTTTGCCAACTCGTCCAACGATGTGGCCTGCCTGCAAGAGCATCTGGCACGGATGAAAAGTAGTATCCCGGCTATTGTCTTAAAAATTGAGACACGCCGTGCCTTTGAAAACTTGCCCGGAATGTTGCTTACGGCAATGCAATCCCCTAGTTGCGGCGTGATGATTGCGCGGGGCGATCTTGCGGTCGAATGTGGGTTTGAGCGTTTGGCGGAGGTTCAGGAGGAGATTCTCTGGATCTGCGAGGCGGCTCATATCCCCGTGATTTGGGCCACACAAGTGCTGGAGACGCTCGCGAAGCAAGGGATTCCCTCGAGGGCGGAAATCACCGATGCGGCGGTGGCGCAGCGGGCTGAATGTGTGATGCTTAACAAAGGCCCGCAGGTGGTGGCTGCGGTGAGGGTTCTGGATGGCATTTTGCACCGAATGCAGGGGCACCAGAGCAAGAAGCAATCGATGATGCGGGAGTTGCGCCTGGCAAAGGGAGCGTATGCCGGGTAGGCGGAGCTTTTATAGATAGATTGGCGCCATTTGCCGCCAGGTGCGGGCGTTGTGCGCGCGTCCGTCCCACACATGGAGCGCGTGCCGGATCCCTTTGGAATCTAGGAGTCGACTGAGGTGCCGGTTGTTATCCAGAAACGGATCGTCGGCTCCGATGGAAAGAACGATATCCATACGCTGTAGGCACTCCAGCCGTGCATTACAACTCAGCTGGCCCAAAAAGTGACTGGGAGTGTGGAAGTAGACATTTTGATCGTAGTAGCCGTCGAACAAGTTTTGAAAATGTTCCACCGAAAGCGTCAGGTCGTATCGCCCCGAAAAAGCGCACACCTTTTGGAAGAGGTGAGGGTGGCGAAACGCGATGTTTACCGCGTGAAATGCGCCGAGGCTACAACCGTGTGCAATCGTGCATGGATGCGGGTTTTTCGAGGCCATAAGCGGCAACACTTCCCTTAGGATGTATTCCTCAAACTGGATGTGGCGTCGGATCCGGCCGGTAGGATGGCTCCAAAAACAGTAGAAACTTTCGTGGTCGACTGAATCGACACAGAATAGCTGAAGATGTCCCTCACGGATCTTGTGGGCGATCGCAGGGAGTCCGATTTTCTCGTATTCCCAGAAACGCCCATCTCGGGTGGGAAAGACCAGAACTTTGGCACCGGAGTGGCCAAAGATTAACGTTTCCATGTCTCTATTGAGGCTTGGGCTGTGCCACCGGTGGTACTCCCTATTCATAGGTTGGCAAAGAAATCTACGAGCTGTGTTTTCAGGAGGAGGGTCTGACTGCTGAGGCCCTCGTATTCAAAATGACCGCCATCAAAGACAAAAAGCGTCTTCTTTCCCGGGATGACGTTGTAGATGGCGAACTGGCCGGGGGGGGGCACCATCGGGTCGAAGAGGGCTGCTGCGATGTGAATGTGCTGGTGAAGAAAGCGGGCTGCCGTGGCGGCATCGTAGTACTGGAGGGTGTCGAGGACATTGCCGTGCCGCCGGTTGTAGCTCTGCACGGAGGACAGGCTCCCGAGGGAGGCAAGGGGCAGCCGCAGGGGATGGTGTCCGAAGGTGGGCAGACAAAGGTGCCCCCGATTAATGCGTTCGTCCCAAGGCATGGCCAACGCACCAACGCCTCCGCCGAAACTGGTGCCCATATATCCAACGCGACCTGTGAGTGCTGGGTACAGTTGGAGTAGCGTCGAGACGCTCAGCCACAAATCTTCCACGCAGCCTCCCAGGATGTACCGTTCCCGATCCTGAATATCGTGCAAAACGTGCCAGGTCGGGTCTTGCGAAATCGGTGGGTGCGCGCTTCGGGACAACCCCCGAAAGCACGGGAAAAGAATCGCGGTACGGTCCAGCGGCATGTCCATGTCGGGCCCGGAGCGCCCGCCGTAGCCGTGTCCCACGACGAGTCCGCGTTCAATCACCCCATCGCGGGGCAAGAGCAGCCAACCGCTGATTTTATACTCCCCGGTGGAATTGAACTGAATGTCTTGCACCGTCCATTTGGCATCGATGAGTGCTCCGGGTCCTAACGCGGGTTGTGGCTCCACGGTCAGGGCTGCTTCATAACGCCGCCGCCAGAACGCTTTAAAATCGGAGGGAATGGGTGGCGGAGTGATCCGCAGCAGATCTTCGAGCGTGTACCCGTAAGTCGGGTCGAAGGGGAATGTATGGCGGAAACCACTCACAATGGGTCGACTTCTAAGAGTGCCTGGTTTGAATGTAAATGACTCTACGCGATTCATGTGATCTTCACATGGACGCCTTCCTTCTGGCGCAAATCACGATCACCGGCTACGATCGACCGCCGCTCAAGGTTAGCCGCTGTAGCGCGTCCCTCGAGGGCGATTCCTCCGCGAGGGTTTGGGTTGATCCTCTCGAATTCAGCTTTGTTGAAGGATTTCGCGAGCACGAATGTAACGAGATTCTGCGGATTGCAAACGCCCACCTCGGCGAGTTTCTGAGGGCGTGGTGCATTGCTTTCGGAGCCTTACAGACATGAATGATCTGAGCATCAAATCTGTGTCGTTCCCAGACCACACCTTCAAGGTGGAGTTTTCCGACGCCGGTACATCGAGTTGCCCATGGAGTTCTTTCCAAAATTGAACTTTGCAACTCCCCTGAACGGGCACAGAGGCGGTTAATCGGAAAGGGTCTGGGGGTCCACTGGGAGGTGCTCGATGGGGATGTTTCGCTCAAGAATGTATTGTTGGCTTACAGTCGTTCCAAGCGAGGAGCCTACGCCCGGGGCGTGCTTGTTTAGGTGGTCTCAGGTCGAAGCCCACCTACACCTCCTCGCTCGGTTGTGATTCCATCCGCCAGACCCGTGCAAGCTGCTCTTTGCGGAAATGGTGCACCCGGGCCATTCCTCCCAGCGTGTACAAGACCCTTGATCCTAAAAACGGGAAATAGGGGTCAGGGGTCACTTTCTTTCCGTCACAAATTACAGATGTCATTTGCTTCTGATGAGGCTCCGATATGGCTTGGAGTATTGCTAGTTGAGAAAATGAAGGAACATGAACACTGACCTCTAGTTCCCCACTCCGTTTCCACGGAGCAGACCACTTTTGCGCGGCAGCGCCGCGGCCTCAGCGTTATTGAGATCGCTCGCGACGGGGCATAAATTGGCAATTCGCTTTTCGCTCCGTTTCCGCAACTCTCCCGCGCTTTATCGTCGCGGGGCGCGCTAAATCCCCAACCGAGTCTCTGCGACGGAGCGTAGGGGAGGTTTGGAGGTAACGCCTCCAATAGGGGATAGGGGCGAGGAGCCCCGAAGAGCTTGATTTGTCGGGGATGAACGGAGGTTGATGCTGGAGGTTCCGCTAAAGTAGTGGAGAAATAGGGTATGACATATAATGTCCAATGCTTGCCGTGCGCCCCCGCTCCCTTGACCCGAAAACTACCAACTGCGAGTCATCGCCGCTTGCGGATAACCCTTGGTTCCCCCCTTGAAATTGCGGCCATGTGGCGGTTCACCAAAAACAATTGCATCACTGAAGGCTTCCATCGAAAGATGAAGCTCATTCAAAGGCGCGCCTACGGCTTCAGAAACTTTGAAAACTACCGCCTGCGAGTCATCGCTGCTTGCGGATAAACCCTCCATTCCCCCCTTGAATCAACGCCCCACCTCAACCTTCAACTTACGAAACACCCATCCCCAAACTTTGGCGTGTACCCGAGATGGGGACGTTGTCACAGTTTGTGTAACGTCTAGCCTCACATTGAGGCTTTTGGTGTTGTAAATCTCTGGAAATCAGAGGTGGAGCGGGTAGAGGGAATCGAACCCTCCTAGCCAGCTTGGAAGGC
>JBIKSY010000417.1:0-2657 GCA_044348365.1 Chthoniobacteraceae bacterium | reverse complement strand
CGGCACAATGCGATCTGGTTTCGCGGAAAACATGCCATCCTCATGCAGGGGCGGCGCTGGCACGTGGAGGACAATCACATCCTCTGGTCCACCTATTCCGGCCTCGGCATGAAGCACACCAGCCAGGGCGTGGTGCTTGGCAATCTCATTGAGTGGTGCGGCGAGGGCGGCATGGTGGGCGGGTGGAACACCGGGCTGACCATCGAGAACAATCGCGTGCAATACTGCAACTGGCGGCGCAACGACCCGTCTTCCATGGGCGTGGGCGGATCCAAGTGGGCATTCACTTTTGACTCCGTGGTGCGCGGCAATCATTTCGCCTTCAACCAAGGCTCCGGCATCTGGTTTGACTGGGGGAACTGCAACAACGTCATCGAGCACAATGTGTCGCACGACAACACGGCCTGGGGACTCTTCTCCGAGTGCAATTGGGACGAAAACTTCTTCGACAACGTCACCTACAACAACGCCTACGGACTCGTCATCGCCGAATCGCCCGGCAGCGTCGCAAGGCGGAATGTCGTCTTCAACAACGACATCGGCGGCTTCATACGCGGCGTCTTTAATCGCAGCAACGGCGCGGGCTACACCGCTGAGGCCGAGAAGAAAATGCGCGAGGGCTTGCAGCGCATCCCGGACCTCAGCCCCAGCGCCACCGAGCGCATCATGAGCGGCTGGCTGAAGTATCACGGCGCCGTGCCTGCCTTCATGAGCAACAACAGCGTGCTCTGGGAGAACCTGCTGTTCGACAACGAGACGACTCTCTGGGAAGGCCGCGACTACGGCACACCGGGACCGAAGGACCCATTCATTAACAACTTGTCCGATTACAACATTTTCTCTGTACCGCCCAAGTGCGAGGTGCGCAGCACCCCGGCGCTGATGCGGCATCCTGCGGGTGAATATCCGGTCCTTGCCGACTGGCAAAAAGTCTCGCGTCGCGATGCGCACTCGCAGTCCATCGACATCCGCACTGCAAAAAACCTGCCCGCCTGGGCCGAGTCAAAACGCCCGCGCTGGGACCTGCCCATGCAGCGCCGCGCCGAAGTCCACACCCTCGGCCTCGTCGATGGCCCCGTCGCCTGCATCGCTCATGGCCGCGTGTTTCGTTCCCCCAAAAAGGAGCCGCTCGCGCTGAGCGATCCGCAGGTGAAAGCCGTGTTCCTCGACGTGGATGGCGAAAAGACGCTCATGCTCTGGACCAGCCATCCCATGGCACGCCGCTACGTGCGCCTCGCCCTCGAACAGGACGAAGTCATCGTCGAGGACGCCTACCTGCGCGCGACGAAAACTGCCTTGCCCGGCCGCACGCTCGACCTCGTAGTCACCTGGCAGCCGGTTTATCTCAAAGGCATCACCGGCACCGTGAAGCAGACACCCGCAGCCATGCTCCAGGTGAACCCGTTCAATCCACCGGACACTCACGTGAACCTCACTGCCTCCTTGCCGAATGACACCGGCACCGAGCAACCCCTCACCGCCGCGTTCAGCGTCTCGCCCGGCTTCACGGTCAAAACCGACAGCACACCGAAGAGCGTCGCCGCCCGAAGCACCGCCGAGATTCACGCCGAACTGATCCCCGATGGCACCCAGCGGCGCGGCTCCGCCAATGTGCGGCTGAGCGCCACCGTCGGCGGGCAGTCCATCAGCCGCATCACCCTGTTCTCCATCGGCGAATCCGGCGGCACTTTGCCCACCCATCACGGCGACCTCCAGATCGACGGCCAACTCGACGACTGGCCCGACATCAAGGCAGGCAAACCACCGCTCGCGCTCATCGGCGATGCCGACCAGTTCGTCGTCGGTAAGCGCGAAGCCTGGCAAGGCCGCGACGACCTCAGCGGCAAAGTCTATGCCTCATGGACCGCCTACGCCCTGCACCTCGCCGTCATCGTCACTGACGACCACGTCCTCGGCCTGCCCGCCCCCGCGAACGCCTGGAATGGCGACTGCGTCGAGGTTTTCATCGATGGCCGCAGCGGCGACATGCTCTGGCAAACCCCGCCCACTGAAGGCTGCTACCACATCGCCATCGCCCCCGGCCCGGACGCCAAAAAGCCGAATCTCACCACCTGGGCTGCCGGAGCCCCCGGCCAGCTCCGCGGCCTCACCGTCGCCTCCAGCACCACCAGCACCGGATACACCGTCGAAATGAAAATACCCCTCACCCTGAGAAACTTCCCCGACGGCGACTGGCAACCCGGCCGCCCCCTGAAGCTCTCGGTCCTCCTCTACGACCGCGACGACCCAAAAACCCCGTACGCCGACTACACTCTCGGCTGGTCCTTCAGCCCCGGAGGCGCCAACTTCAAAGACACCACCGGCTGGAAGACGCTGATTCTGGCAAAGTGAGGCGAGAATGAATGTCTGGCATTCTATTCCTCTGCTTCATTCATCCAACGCCAAGCCCCAGGCACCTGAATGGCCAATTTAGCCTAAAACATGTCTTTCATGACATGAACGACCGGGACGTCTTTCGTCGTCTTTTTTTAACGCTCCCGCGTCCAGGCTGAAGAAATCGTGTCGGGGGGTGAAAAGCAATTTCTGCTATGAGGTTGGTCAAGCTTGAGCTTGAAATTTTCCGCTGGGGTTTAGTTGTTTTTCGTTTTGGTTGGTGTGTATCGGAAGCAGAAGGGCGCCGTATTTGCGCAACGCCC
>JBIKSY010000162.1:0-8953 GCA_044348365.1 Chthoniobacteraceae bacterium | reverse complement strand
GCCCCTGCGCCCGCTGCTGAGAAGGCACCCGCACCGGCCCCTGCGCCCGCTGCTGAGAAGGCACCCGCACCGGCCCCTGCGCCCGCTGCTGAGAAGGCACCCGTGCCGGTCCCGGCACCCGCTGCTGAGAAGGCACCCGCGCCGGCCCCTGAATCCCTCCCTGTCGAAGAGGCAGCCCCGGAGAGAAAGTACAGTGATGCCCTCAAGTTGATGGGCAAGGGGCGCTGGCCCCTCCCCAGAGCGGTTTACTCCTATGCTTTGGAGCGCCTTTTTGAACTGGGCGCAAAGACCATCGTTATCGACATTTTGTATGTTTCTTCCCAGACCTCTCTGGACCCGCGGTTGAACGCAGCGCTGGACCGGATCGATGAGGCAAAAGGGGAGGTCGGTATCTCCGACGAACTTATCGGAGATCTGGAAGCGGTGTTGGGCGACGAAGGGGCTTTGACACCTGCCGTCTACCTCGGATTGCAGAGGCTCGAAGCAGCCAAGAGCCAACTCAAGCTCAATGATGCCCAGATGGCCCGGATCCAACAAATCCTGAAGCGCGAAGGTAAACGGGTGAAAGACGGAGACGAACCCTTCGCGGAGACGCTGGAACGCCACAAAGGCAAGGTCGTCCTAGCCTTTTCCAACAACAAATCCACCGACGAGAACGGGAAGGCCACAATCCAGTTTCTCAAGCCCAATTCCGTTTTGACTGAAGCGCTGGGGACCGACGGTCTCGGGTATGCCTTCTTCCAACCCGACGCGGACGGTGTGGTGCGGCGTGTCGACAGCTTTACCTCTCAGTTTAAGGAAAGCAACATGGGGCACCTCCAGTCAGGGCCTGACGACTGGCTCCGCTTTTCTCCCCTTGGTGTACAGAAATTTACAGGCAAGGAGGTCAAGCCGCAGAGCGAGATCATCAATTATCGCGGTGCAGCAGGCACTTTTGAGGTTCTGCCCATCGAGGAACTCTTTAGCGATTCGATCCTAAAGAGCGATCCGCGTTACGACGGAGGCGCTCGCTTCAAGGACAAGCTGATTTATCTCGGCCCGATTTCGGAAACCTTCCACGACGAGCACCGTACACCGCTTGGCACGCAACCCGGGGTTGAGATCCACGCCCATTACGGCGCTGCGCTCATCGACGAGAAACCGATTCTCGAGTTTCCGAAGCACAAAGAGCTGTGGCTGTTGGTGGGAGCACTGCTGGTCTCCGCGGTTTTGTTGATGGCCCTGGAGCGGGTCCTTCTTCGGATGGGGATCGGTGTCGCCGTTGTGTTTGGATATGTGGCGGCCAGCTACATCATTTTTGCCACAAAGCACGTCATGCTGCCGGTGGTTGTGCCGCTGCTGGCCGTGATGGCAGTGGGAGGAGTGATCACCATGTTTGATTTCGCCATCGAACAGCTGGAAAAAGCCCATGTGCGCGGGGTGCTGGACAAGTACGTGTCCAGTAACGTGGCGAGCATGGTCATTAACCAAGGCGATTCGTTCGACCAAGCCCTGCGCGGACAGAATAAGGCGGTGAGCGTCCTCTTCTCCGACATTCGCGGCTTTACGACGCTTTCGGAATCGCGCACCCCAGAAAAGCTGGTTGAGCAGCTCAATGAATATTTCCTGCAAATGGTCGACCGCGTACTAGGCCAGCAGGGAACTCTGCAAAAGTTCATCGGGGACGCCATCATGGCGGTCTGGGGAGACACCCATTCCCTAGGGACATCTGTAGACTGCATGGGGGCGGTGCGAGCCGCTTTGAAGATGCGCGTCGCTTTGGCGGAGCTGAACGCAGGCTGGAGTCTCAATCCAGACCGGGAACAGTTGAGCATCGGAGTGGGTATTAACCACGGCCATGTGGTTGTCGGCGAACTCGGCCACCCGCAACGGATGGAGTTCACCTGTCTGGGCGACGGAGTCAACCTCGCCGCCCGACTCGAAAGTGCCACAAAACAGTTTGGCGTGGACATTTTGGTGGCTGAGGAGGCGGAGAAGTTGACGCGGGACCAAGTCGTGTACCGGCGGGTGGATCTGGCGGTTTTCAAGGGTAAAACCCTTCCGATCGCCGTGTTCACTCCTCTGGGAGAGGCAATGGACCCGCCGGCATGGCTGGCCAAGTATCACGCCGCACTGGATCTTTTCCATGAGCGTAAGTTTGAAACGGCGAAGGCCGCTTTTGACGCCGTCAACGAGGAGATGGGTGGCGAGGACTACCTTTGCAAGATGTACCACAAGCGGTGCGACCACTACATTCAAAACCCGCCCGAGCCTGACTGGAACGGTTCCTGGGTGCTCACAGACAAGTAGCGCCGAGGCCCTCTAGAAGTTTCTCTTTAATTGCCCATCCTAGGGGAGTCGCCGTCAGCGGTGGACGCCCCCAGCCCATCCCACATGAATATTGTAAGCTCTCCGTCCCAGTCGCGCACCGGCCCGCGCATTGGGTGCCTTTCCCTTGCCACGCTCACAGCATGCGGGCTTGGCCTCCTTCCAAGCTCTGGACTGGCGCAGGCCACGCAAAACATCATTCGGCAAGTGGAGTCGGTCCAGCGAGATCAGGTTGCTCGCGAGCAGCAGGCTGAGGCTGTTGCAAAGCCTGCGGCCCAGGATGGGGAGGTGCCCGAGACCTACCCGGGCGAAAATGCGGATCTTGGTCCACAGATGCTCCTCAAACAAAGCGGGCCCCAGCGGAAGCCCTTGTTCGAGTTCTCCACCGACACGATGTTTACGTGGACGTCAAACGCCTTGGGAGATAGGCACGCGAACGGAAATGCTCGTCAGGATACGGGGGCGGTGGCCGAGACTCTTTCGCTGGCACTGGCCCCGGAACCGTTTGAGCTTGCTGGAGGGAAGCTTGGTTTGCGTGTCGGCTACCGTCACCTGTTTTACATCTACGATGTGAGCAACAGCAGCGCTCCGCTCAATCTGCAGAACTTTGAGATGAGCACCCTGTTTGTCGGGGCCAATTTCAGCTTCAAGGACAACTGGAATGCCAGTTTGGGAATGGATTACAACCGTTTGCTTTTTCAAAAGGTTGGTCGCGATTGGGATTTGGCACATCGTCCCTTGGATCCGAGCAACTGGTCGGAGGGTTACGTCGAGTACAAGCCCAACTGGTCGCTTTCCCGGAACATCAGTCTTTCTGACAAGCTTAACCTGTCTTTGAGCTACAACGGGGCTTATCACTTTTCCAACACGGACTCCGCCAGCCCCGTGGTCGATGACAGGGATCCTCGCAAAACGGGCGACAACTTGGAAAATGGCGCCTCCGTTTCTCTTATCTGGGCGCCGGTGGAGAAACTCTTGCTGATTCCCGCCTTCCGCTTCACGCACTACGGTTACACGCGCAGCCAGTTTATCGGTGGAAACTATGTTGGCGGCCACCGGCAAGACCGGACGTTGAATCCGAGCATCACAACGATTTTTGCGCTGTCCCCGAGGGTCTCTCTCCGACTCGTGGTAAGCAGCGAATTCCGGCACTCAACCCAGGCCGCCTTTTCTGGGGTGCGGAAGTATGATCTGGGCGGTGGAGTAACCTTTTCCATTAAATTTTAGGTAAGGGTGCTTTCGGTAGCCCAGTCATGCCGGCCACCCCGCCTCCTAGCTCCGATTTTGGTCCGACAAGCATCCTTCCCAACCAGAGGTGCTATCATTTTATGAAAAGTTTCATCTGGAGGCTGCTTTCAACGGGTGTGTTTGTGCCTTGTCTTACCGGCGGGGCGCTGGGAGCGGACTGGTTGCATTACCGTGGTCCCTCCTCCAACGGGGCGGTTGCTGAAGCTCCGAAGCTCCCCTCCACTGAGGCTGCTCCCGTGCTATGGCGGGCCTCGGTCGGCATTGGGACCTCCTCAGTGGTGGTTGCTGGTGGCCGCCTTTACACCCAGGGACATTCCTCTGGCGCTGAGTACACACGCTGTTTGAACGCGCTTACGGGCGCTTTGGTTTGGGAGTTTCATCATCCTGTTTCTCTGGATCCCAACCTTTTTGAGGGCGGTTCACGCTCCACCCCGACGCTTTCTGGGGGATTTCTTTACGTGCTCAGTCACGAAGGTCACGTGCATTGCCTCGATGCAGACACGGGCGCCGTTGCTTGGGAGCGGCATTTGGTGAAGGACTTTGCAGGCCGTAAGCCGGAGTGGGGTTTTTCCGGAGCGCCTCTGCTTGCTGGCGGGAGGGTTTATCTGGATTGCGGCGGGCCGACGAGTTCCACCGTTTGTCTGGATGCGAAGACAGGGGAGGTGGTTTGGAAAAAGGGGGCGGATGCGGCGGGCTATGCAGCTCCGCTGCTTCTCAACCTTGCCGGCCGTTCGACATTGGTTCTTCTCAAGGCCTCGGTTCTAGTCGGTTTGGAACCGGCGGACGGGCGGGAACTCTGGCGGCACACATGGAAAACCAGCTATGACGTCAACGCCGCATCTCCATTGCAGATAGGGCCGGACCGGCTTTTGATCTCCTCGGGCTACGACGCCGGGGTAGCCCTAGTCTCTGTGGACGGTTCCGGGGCCAGTATGATTTGGCGGAACAAGAAACTGCGCGCGCACATCAACACTCCCGTCGAATGGGGCGGGGCAATTTACGGGATCGACGGAAATACGGGAGGGGGAAATCTTGTCTGTCTGGATGCGGCTACGGGGGAACGGGTTTGGGAGGAAAAGAGCGTGAAGGGCGGCGCTCTTGTGGTTGCGGGCGGCGCCTTGATTGTGGTGTCTGAAAAAGGGGATCTGGTCATCGCGGAGGCGTCCACCAGAGGTTTCAAACAGCTTTTGCGACAGTCGGTGCTGAAAAACCGTACCTGGGCGCAACCTGTGCTGGCCAACAAGCGTATTTATGTGCGGGACAATCAGGGAAATCTTGCCTGCGTCGGACTTTAAGGGGTGTTTCCGTTTAGTTAAGGGAACGCTCGGAAACTGGTTGGGCTTGGGTTGAGGTTTGGGAGGAACGCACAGGCTGGGTAGGCAGCGGGAGAGTTGTTGCCGGGCAGTCGGGCGGTGGAATTACGCGCAGGGGCTTCGCTCCGCTTGCAGACCGGCCAGCGCGGGATAAGGTAGGGGTTATCGAAGCCACCCCATGGAAGACGACGCCCTTTCCACCTACAATCTAGCGACCTTGCCCTTTGAGATTTCAAGGGATCCCATGCCTTCGGATCCCTCTGCGAATCCCTTCCGCCTTGTGGTAGATCCGGTGATGCGGATGCGGTTGCGCAAGGCCCTGATGGAGCTCATTGACAGCCACGATGCGGAACTGGCGAAGTTTGTGAGTGACGGCTCGCTCGCCTTGGACAGTTACAAGGAGTACGTGGAGCTGTTTGCCAGAAGCCTTAGGGAGACAATGCATTCCAAGGAAGGAGTTGCGTTTCTGCTTGAGTCGTGCGGGTTTAATATCGATTCCGAAGAGATAAATCTTTATCCGGAGACCCGCTGGCGAGTGACCCGCGAGGAAGATTAGGCTAGTGAATGAGCCCCGAGCCGCCCGCGGGCTTTTTGGTGGCCAGCCCGGTTTGGAGCTGAGGATGTTTGTTTTATGGATGATTTTATTTTGTTAAGGCGCCACGTGGAGGCCACCCAGATCCCCAGTGGACAACTGGTGCACCTGCCTGAGGGAACTCCGGTGAGCATCACCCAGTCGCTGGGGGGAACCTTTACGGTGCATGCGTCGCCGGGCGGTCTTTACCGGATCGGATCAGCTGATGCAGATGCCCTTGGGAAGGAAGCGGTCGAGCAGGTGCAGGTCACGGCTGGGCCATTCTCAGAGGAACTGCTTTGGGGTGCGCTCCGAGAAGTCTACGATCCCGAGATTCCCGTAAACATTGTCGACCTCGGCTTGGTATACAACCTGCGCGCCGAACCACTTGCCGGGGGTGACACCCGCAAAGTGACGGTGGAAATGACTTTGACGGCGCCGGGTTGCGGGATGGGCCCCTCGCTTGCGGCCGACGCAAGGGAAAGGTTAAGCGTGCTTCCCGGTGTGGCGGAGGCCGATGTCCACTTGGTCTGGGACCCGCCCTGGGGGCCAGAACGCATCTCGCCTGCGGGACGCAGTAAGCTTGGGATCGACTAGGCAAGCTTCTCCCGGACCTGGCCCTCGGTCAGGCCCAAGACCGAAATGCGTTTCTGCCTCGATGAGGCCCCTCCGACCAGAGTGACGGCTCCCCTGGGGAGTGAGAGTTTTTCCGCCAAAAAGGCGCATAACTGCTCGTTGGCCTTGCCGTCGGTTGGGGGCGCTTGGATCCGCACCTTGAGGCTGTTGCCGACCCAGCCTTGGATTTGGTCATTTGCGGAGTTTGGCCCTGCTTTGATTTGGAGAACGCATTGTGTCATGGCTTTTGCAGAGAGGTAGGTCGGCTGTCCAACTGGGAGTTTACAGACTAATATGTTCACAAAAAAAGGGTGGACCTTGGCGGGGAACTGAGCACGTTAGTGTTCGTTGGTCTCCCCAACAAAAAACCACCCCAAACACCCAAATCCGCTCAATTATGAAGAAATTCCTTGTGACTATGCTGGCTTTTGTGGCCGCTCCGATTGCGATGCTTGCCGCTGAGTTTCCTGACATTAGTATCGCCGAACTCAAGAAGGCGATTGCCGAAAAAAAGGTCACCGTCATTGATGTCAACGGAGGCGAGTCGTTCAAGAATGGCCATATTCCGACCGCAGTGAATTTCGCATCGGTTCAGGGCGACCTGGGTGCAGCTCTTCCTAAGGACAAGGACGCCTTGATCGTGGCCTACTGTGGCGGACCTTCCTGCAACGCCTACACGCGCGCTGCGAACGCAGCCGCCAAGCTGGGTTACACCAATGTTAAGCACCTCTCTGCAGGCATCAGCGGTTGGCTGCAGGCGAAGGAAGGCACCGAGAAGTAGGCTCTCTGGTTCCGGGGCCACGCCAAGAACGCGCCTCGCAAAACGGGCTGCCAAGACCAGTGGGTCGGGGCAGCCCCTTTTTGTTTCATCGGTAAATCGGTCGCTTTCTAATTCATGACCCCGTTCCTGCGCTCCATACGGTTTGTCATCTGGCTTGTGGGAGGCCTTTTTTCAGCGCATGCGCTTTCGGAAATCCCGGTCCACCGGTTTCGCGAGGCGCCTCATTCCTACTGGAGTCGCACGCCCACCGATGCCTTTGCCGCGCTTCTGGCAAGGCAGCAAAGTGGGCGGTTGGCGGCCTTCTCCGGGGATCCTCAGGGGCAGTTGGTGGCCCTGCTCCGCGCGCTGCAGGTCCCGCACAGCTCCCAGCTCCTGGCCTACTCCGCGACCAGTCTGCAAAGTGGTCTGATCCTACCCTCCAACCCTCGAGCCATTTATTTCAACGAGGAGGTCTACGTTGGCTACGTTCCGGGTGGGCGTTTGGAAGTGGCCGCCATTGACCCTGTTTTGGGCCCGGTTTTTTATCTCGCGCAAACTGATGCTACGGGTCGTCTTCAGGCGCAGCGGACGGAGCGCTGCATGAACTGCCACGCCGGGCGCACCAGCTGGGGGGTGCCTGGGCTGGTTGCCGAATCGGTTATCGCCACAGCCGGCTCAGGCGCGAGTCTGGATGGCTTTAGGCGCGAATTAGCCGGGCACACCATCCCGCTTGCAGAACGGCTCGGCGGCTGGCATGTGACGGGCGCACACGAGGAGGGCGAGCATTTGGGCAACCTGCTGGGGGCCGCGGCCGAGGGTGGCTACGTCAAGGTTGCCAACCCGCCCGGAACCCGTTTTGACTGGGGGCGCTATCCCGCCCGCACCAGCGATTTGTTCGCCCACTTGTTGCATGAGCACCAGATCGGCTTTCACAATCTTGTCACCTTCGGGCTCTACAGGACTCGGGACGCCCTGGAAGCTGGGGGTGGCTCCATCCGTTCGGAGGACCGCGCCGCACTGGATGAGATCGCGTGGAGGCTGGTGCGCTACCTTCTCTTTAGCGGGGAGGCCGTTCTGCCAGCCGGTGGGCTCCGGCCCGACCCGGAGCTGCGGGAGGCCTTTTCCTCGAGGCGCCTAGCCGGAGCTTCGGGCCGTTCTTTAAGAGACCTGGAGCTGAGTACGCGGTTGTTTGTAAACCGTTGCAGCTACATGATTTATACTCATGGATTCTCATCGCTTCCCAGCGAGTTGAAGCAGAGGGTGCTCAGGGGATTGTCCTTGGCGCTTGAGGAGAGGGGGGCGCCATCCGAGTTTGCCTATCTGCCGCCAGAGGAGAAGCGGTCGATCCGCCTGATTTTGCGCGAAACGGGCGTCCTTCGCTAGGCAGGGGAGGCGGCGGCTTTGATTTATCCGGGGTTTGGTGCAGTGTTGAGGCCACTATGGAAATTCAAACTCAAGCGGCGGAGGCGCCGGCCGAACAGGGAGGGCTTCCTTTCGTACTTTCGGGGGTGGCTGCCCGTGCACTTGGGTGTCTGATTGAGAAGGAGTTTGCCACCCCAGATATTTATCCTCTCACCCTCAACGCGCTGACGAATGCGTGCAATCAGCGCAGCAATCGCGAACCGGTGATGGCCCTCTCGGACGCAGACGTAGTTGCGGGACTTGACGAGTTGCGGGTCCAGAGGCTCGCCGTGATTTTCACCGGGGCGGATTCGCGCGTGCCCAAGTACAAGCACAAGCTGGAGCAGGTTTTTCCGATGGAGGACGCAACCCGAGCGTTGTTGTGCGAATTGCTCGTACGCGGGCCCCAGACGGCTGCATCTCTCCGGGCGAACAGTGAAAGGTTGTGCCGGCAGCCTGGCTCGGCTGAATTTGAGGCTTTGTTGGCGGAGCTGGCGGCCCGCAAATCTGGCGCCCTGGTACAGAAGTTGCCCCGCCAGACCGGTCAGAAGGAGGCGCGGTGGGTCCAGTTACTGACCGGCGAGCCAGCGCTTCAATCGGAGCCGGATACTATTGTACGGCCGGTGCCGTCTGATCTGGAAAGGCGCGTGACCGAACTGGAGGAACTGGTCAAACGCTTGGCCGCAGACATGGCAGGATTGCGTGCCGAACTGGGAATTGAGTTAGGGAGCTGAAAAC
>JBIKSY010000416.1:0-2699 GCA_044348365.1 Chthoniobacteraceae bacterium | reverse complement strand
CGGCTGATATCTTTTAGGAGTTCGTGGAGTCTTCTGATGATCTTTGGATCCGTGGATTGCCAGAAGGTATAGTCCTCCCAAGCCTGCGGAGAAAAAGTTAGATTCAAGAGTTAAGATCAATCGCTTGTGTGATGCCTTTCCCGTTTTCCAAGGAATGAATGGACTCGAGAAGACGCCTTGCATTAGCGGGCGAGCGTAGCAAATACGCCGTTTCTTCGAGTGCCTCAAAGTCTTCCAAGGAGAGCATGACGACGGATTGATCCCTATTTCTGGTGATGATGACTGGAGAGTGGTCGTTGCAGACCCGGTCCATGGTCGACGCCAGGTTCTCACGAGCAGATGTGTACGTGATCGCGTTCATATGGACAGGATGCCGTACAGTTTTCTGGCGTCAACTCTTCCTTCAGCGTCCCTGCATCCGGTTGCCTTCAAAACTTGGGTTTACTCCGCAGGCAGGAGCGAACCCAGCGCGTCCACCGGCTCGACCAGACTCAGCGTCTCCCCCGGCAGGGCCGCCGCCAGATCCGGCAGATCGTAGAACCTGAGCGCCGCATGGACGGCACCGGCCTGCTGGTTTTTTGAGTGGGTGGAACGCACCATCAAGTCCCACGACCGGAGCGTGCGCTCGAGATGGACTCGGGCAAACAACTGCGGCTCCAGCGCAGCCGCGTGTAGCGCAGGCACCCCCGCCTCCCCGCCGGCCGTGAGGCGAACCGGGCCGCCGTTGTTCCACTGCTCCGAGGCGAACCGCGCGCAGGCAAGGACATCCTCGGCCCGCATCCCGACGAGGGAGCGGCCCAGCAAATAGGCGAGCGTCGCCGCCTTCCACTGCGGGGCGGCAAACGGGTCAGTACCACCGCGCGTCCCGGCCGGCTGCAGTTCGCCGAGGCCGCGCACATCGACCGCCAACACCGTTTCGCCGGCATGCGCCAAGGCCTCCAGTGGTCCGCCCGGCTGCGCCCCGGCCTGCTTGCCCTCTGCGTGCAGAAACAGACGCACCCCGCCGCCTGACTGCGCAGACCGAAAGAGCAGGCAGGGAAGCGCCGTGCCTTCGTCGTTGCGCAGAAGCAGCTTCTCGATGCGTACCGGGCCCCGCTCCACGACGGCGCCCTCCGGACCGGGCTCCCGGCTCAGGCGGGGAACCTCCGCCAGCGGCCGGATCCGGGCCACTTCCCGCACCTTGGACTGCCTCTCCGGAATGGAGGCATTCCGCCAGAACGCGCCGCGCACCGCGGCAAGCCGGTCCGCGCTCTCGACGTTGAGGTCGAAAAAGGAGCGCGCCCCGGGCTGTCTGAGGACGTCGCCCTCCGTGGTGCAAAGCACCTCGGCTTCGGGAAGAATCTCGAAGGCCGGCTCGCTCCAGGCATCGTCTCGCCCGGCAAGCCAGCGACGGAACCAGCGGGCTGAGGCCTCCCGCATTTCACGGGCCAGATCGTGCTTGGTGTCCGCCTCGATGAGCTCGACCCGCTCTGCAAAACCCAGCCTCCCGTAGATGCGCTTGGCCTGCCTGAAAACGTTCCAGGTGCCCTGGATGTCGAAGAAGTCCCGCGTCGCAGCCATGATGAGTACCGGCTTGGGAGCCGGCGCTAGAACGTAGTCGGCGTGGTCCAGACCCACCTCCAGCTGGCCGAAGATATTCTGCTCAAAATCCTGGGGGCCGATTGTTTCCAGCAACCGCTTGAACCCGGTCAGGTAGCAAGCGGGCGCCGCCGCGGAAAGCCGCCCGTCCAGCGCCATGAGGAAACTGGTCATCGTGCCACCCCCCGACACACCGGTGCACCCGAGCCGGTCGCCCCGTATGTCGCCCCTGCTCTGGAGATAGTCCAGCGCCCGCATCCCGTCCCAGATCATCGCACGGGCGAGTCCCGTCCCAAGGGGGATCCCGGAAATTCCCAGCAACTGGTGCTCGCTGGTGGAGCTGGGGAACTCCGGCGTGCGGTCCTCCTTGCGGTAATGGCGCCGCTCCCCCTGGCCGATGGGGTCGTAACAAAACGCGGCGATCCCCGCGAGGGCCATGCTGATAGAGGCCTTCTGGTACACCTCCCCCGCCTTGGCAATCGGTGTGTGCCCGCAGGGCATCAACACCGCGGGATGGGGGCCGGCTCCCTCGGGCAGGTACAACAGCCCCGAAACCAGAAAGCCTGGCTGACTTTCGAACAGCACCTTTTCCATGCGGTAACCGGCGCACTGCCGCCGCCCGGTCACCCGCGCGTTGAGGGGCGTTCGCTCCGGAAAACCGCCCAGCGCCTCCACAAAACGCGCGCGCCGCTGCTCCTGCCAAAGGGCCACATCCGCGGGACTTTTGATTTGTTCGTAGGCTGCCTCCCGTTTTTCCAGAGCGCGATACGCCGCCTGCTTCAACTGCTCCTCAAGCAGCAGTCCCGGAGGCACTCCCCCGCTCAAAGCGGGCAACACTGCGAAGGCGTCAGAAAACCGGGCAGGCGCCCCACAAACCGGCCAACACGCCGAAAACAAAACTGCGCCGATGCCCAAAAAAGTCCGCAGCATCGAGCCGCTCATCCCACCGCCTCCCCGGGCACAACGAACGGGGCGCGGTACACCCTGGTGAGGAGGCTGTTGGCCATCGGATTTGAAACAAACGCCTCCTTGTCGCCGTCCAGTTGAAGGCGGGCGCCAAGGGTGACCTGCTCGCGCCCCAGGTCCACTCCCGCCTCGGCCAGGTACTGGAGCGTCTTGTC
>JBIKSY010000161.1:0-9032 GCA_044348365.1 Chthoniobacteraceae bacterium | reverse complement strand
CGTGAATCCTGACCTTGAAACGGCGCAGGAGGCCCTTGCCTCTTTCATCCGATGCAAAGCCCGGTTGATTTGAGGTTAAACCCACAGCGCATTAATAATTTGCGGAAGTTGCGCGTCGGGAAGCGCTGCGGCCCACGGCGCGGCGCGAAGCGATCCAGCGGTTGCGACCGCAGTGGTGTCGGCCTGTCGCGCTACTTCTTGCCGAGTGCGAAGCCGCCTTCGACAAAATGGATGCGGCCCTTACGCAGCAGCACGCCCAAGGCCTGTTTGAAGGCCTTTTTGCTGGTGGAAAACTGGTCCCGTATCGCTTCCGGCGTGCTTTTGTCGTCGAATGGCAGCGTGCCGCCGGCTGCTGTGAGGGCGTTCAGGATTTCCTGGGCGAGGGGAGCCACCCGCTGGTAGCCGGCCGGGTCGAGCCGCAGGTCGATCTTGCCATCGTCGCGGACCGAGCGGATGAACCCTTCGATCTCATCCCCGGGGACGAGGTCGGTTGAGAGTTCCGTGCGGTAGAGCAGTCCCCAGTGGGCGTGGTCGACCACCGCCTTAAAGCCGAGGTCGGTTTCCTCGGCAATGACCAGCGAAACGGCCTGGCCCTCTGTGTATTCAGGAAAACTCAGGTGGATGTGCCGGTGGAGCCGGCAGGAGGCGACCAACCTTCCTGATACCTTGTCCAGAAGGACGATGGCCACCACCCATTCGCCGGTGCGCAGGGTGCGGGTTTGTTCGCGCAGCGGGAGAAGCAGGTCTTTGTCCAGCCCCCAGTTCAGGAAGGCACCGATACCCGGTCGCACGCCGACGACCTCCAGACCGGCAACCTGGTTGAGTTGGGCGAGCGGCTTTTTGACCGTCGCGACGAGGCGGTCCTCGGAGTCGTGGTGCACGAAAACCTCCACCAAATCGCCCGGCTTGGTTCCGGCGGGGATCTGGGCCCCCGGCAGCAGGATTTCACCCAGATTGAGGCCGTCTAGGTACAGGCCGGGGGGCGCTTCTCTGAGGGCGGTGAGACTCCACGTTTTGCCGGGAACGATCATCCCACGACCCTAGACGCAGTGCGCCCAAGCGGCACGAACGAAAACACGCGCCCCCCAGCTCTCACTCGCTCTGGGCAAGGCGCACCCTGGATTCGCGCAGTTGGACCCGCCAGCGCTGAAGGAAGACCATTTCACGGAGAACCTTCCCCAGGGAATCGAGCAGTTCTGGCGTACGCCGCTCCCAGATTGTGTCCGCCGCGCGGAGTTGGCTTTCGCAACGCTGCCAGTGGTGTTCGACCTTCCGGCTAAGCTGCTCCAAATCGTGCCCGAGGGCGAGGCGGTCTGACTGCAACAGCGCTCGGCTCAGGGGGGATTGCGTGGAGGGTTGCTGGGCGTGGAAGGCCTGCAACTGCCGGTTGAAGGTCGCGATGCTCAGGAACAGCTCCGTCAGCTCGTCAGTAATCTGTGCCCCGGGCTGTGCCGCCACGCGGTTGGGGCACTCCAACTGGAGGGCGCATTCAAGTCGCTTGACCGGGTCGCGTAGCAGCAGATGCGCACCGACCAGTTCTTGAAACCGTGCTACAGCCTCCGGGTTTGAATTGGTGTCGGGATGCCACTGGGCGGCGAGTTCGACAAACCGCGACTGCAGGGTTTCCCGCTCGATCCAAGGGCGGACGGGCAGGCCCAGTGCAGCAAAGGCATCGGGCAGCGGAGCGGTTTTGGGCTGCATCAGGCGTTCCCCAAGCGCGCCGCGGCGTCCTGTTGAATCCACTGCCACAGGCTTTCAAGCTGGGCGCGCACGGCAGGCTTCAATGCGGCGAGATCCTCCGCGCTCAGGCTGCAACCGGCCGGGGGTAGCGCTTTTGCAAATAGATAGAATTTGATCTTTGGCTCCGTCCCCGAAGGACGCACCGCAATCCGACGCCCGTCTGCAAGCTCGAGGATCAGCATGTTTTCCTTGGGGATGGGATCCCCCTCCACGTCGGTGAAGGATTCCGTCGCGAAGTTGCGTATCCCGACGACGCTGGAGCCGTCGGCTTCCAGCGGCGGTTGCCCGGCATAAGAGGCCGAGAGGCGCGCGATCTGCGCGGCGCCTTCCGCGCCCTCGAAAGTGAGTGAGCCGTTCTGCTCCTTGAAGTAGCCGTGTTTCGCGTACACCTCGTCCAGCAGTTCGGGAAGGGTGAGCCCCCTGGAGTGCGCGTAGGCAGCCACCTCGGCAAAGACAATGGTGGCGCCGTTGCCGTCTTTGTCGCGGACGAAGTCGGCGGCGCTGTAACCGTAGCTTTCCTCGCCACCGCAAACGTAGTAGCTGGAGTGCTCGAGCCTCGCGGCACAAGTCCGGGCCTCCCGCAGCGCGCGGTACTCGGCGCGGATTTCCGCGGGGAGTGCCTGTTCGTACTTGCCGAGCTTGGCTCCGATGTACTTGAAGCCGGTGAGGGTCTCCACGCAGCGCAGCCCGTTGGCGGTGGCGATCTGCTTCTGGAGGTCCGTGGTCACGAAGGTCTTGATGAGCACGCAACGGCCTGCGTTTTCGGTGGTGATAACCCCCTGTTCCTTGAGCTTGAGCACGCGGTAATAGGCCATGAGCGAGCCGATTTCGTTGCCGCTCAGGAGCTCCATTTCACCGGCCCGGTTGCGCACCGCCACTCCCATCCGGTCGCAGTCTGGGTCGGTGGCGATTACCAGATCCGCGCCTTCTGCCTTCGCCTGGGTGATGGCAAGCGAGAGCGCTTCGGCGTTTTCAGGGTTGGGACTTTTAACCGTGGGAAAACGGCCGTCGGCTACTTCCTGCGCCGCCACCGTGGAGTAGTGGAAGCCGAGTTTTGTGAGCATGGGCCCGATGATGGTGCCGCCCGTGCCGTGGATGGAGGTGTAGACGCACTTGAGCGCACCAGCGGCTGAGATCAGGGAGGGGTCCAGCACCAGGCTTTCCAGCCGGTTCATGTAGGCGGCGTCTGCCTCGGGTCCGAGGACGGTGATGGTGCCCTGTTCGGCAAGGGGGAGGGGGGTGTAGCTGTCGGTGTCGAGTGCGTTGACCTTGGCGATAATCCCGCCGGCGTGGGGCTCGACAACCTGTGCGCCCTGGTCAAAGTAGACCTTGTACCCGTTGTCGTGCGGCGGATTGTGGCTTGCAGTCAGGACAATGCCCGCCTGCGCGCTTTGCTCCCGCACCGTGAAGGAAAGTTGCGGGGTGGAGCGGGGCCCGGCAAAAAGGAAGACATCCACCCCGTTTTCAGAAGCCACCTTTGCGGTGAGCGCCGAAAATTCGGGCGAGAAAAAGCGGGTGTCGTGGGCGACCACCAGCGCGGGGCGGCCCTGCCGTCCCGAGAGGGCGTGGTACTCTTTGACGTAGGTGACCAGTCCCTGGGTGGCGCGTGACACGTTAAACCCGTTCATGGCGTTTGTGCCTACGCAGGGGTGTTCCGGCCGGCCGAGCGCCTGCTCCCGGCCCCTCTCCGCAACGGTGACCGTTCGGGCAATCGTACGCCCGCGCAAGCCGCCGGTGCCGAAGGCAAGGGTGCGGAAAAAACGGTCGTTGAGCTCCGCCCAAGCCCCGGCGGTGACCAACTCGGCCACGCTCTCATGGACGACCGGATCGGAGGAGGTCGACAGCATTGTCTGCAGATTGGCTGCGCTGCTTTCCAGAAGGTTGCCGGCTTGGACGGCTTCGGCGATGCGTTGGCTCAGGTCGTTCATGTGTGTGAAGCGTTAAAGTTTGCGAATCCGCTTCACCGTGTAAACGCCAGAGGCGGGGCAATTGGTTCCAGAGGGGGTGGTTTTTCGCCTTCCTCCCTAGCCCGGAACCTGCTCTGCCTTCGGGCGCGGGCCCGTAAGCCGGCCGCCGCGCGGGGAGGCCGCCATTGCAAATTCTCATCATGACCCACGAACAGCGTTTTAGCAGTCTTCAACTTCAACTTCCGCAGGCGCCAAAGCCCGTCGCCGTCTACCGGCCGCTGGTGGTCTGCCAGCAACTGGCCTACGTCTCGGGCCACGGCCCCGTGTGTCTGGACGGCAGCCTGATCCAAGGCAGGGTGGGGGCGGAGCTGACTCTTGAGGAGGGCTATGCCGCGGCCCGGCAGGTGGGGTTGGCGATTCTTTCCACGCTCAAGGCCCATTTTGGTTCACTGGACAAAATTGCGCGCGTGGTGAAAGTACTGGGCATGGTCAATTCCGCCCCCGAATTTTTCGAACACCCCAAGGTCATCAACGGTTGCAGCGAACTGTTTGCCCAAGTGTTCGGGGAGGAACACGGGATCGGGGCGCGGAGTGCGGTCGGCATGGGGCCCCTTCCGGGAAACATCGCGGTGGAAATCGAAGTAATCTTTGAACTTGTATGACGCGCTGGACTGATTGGATGCGGTTGGAGAATGAAGACGAGGTGCCGTCGCCGGCGCTGGTCCTGCACATCGAAAGAGTGGAGCGGAACCTGGCCCAGATGCTGGCCATGAGCAGCGGTCCGGCCACCCTCCGGCCCCATGTGAAAACCCACAAGCTCCCCCAGATCGTGGCGATGCAGGTAGCCATGGGCATCACCAAGTGCAAGTGCTCCACCATCGCGGAAGCCGAGATGGCAGCCTCCGCGGGCGCCCTGGACATCCTGCTGGCGATGCAGCCGGTGGGGCCCGCCGTTGGGCGGTTTTTACACCTGATCCGCACCTTTCCCGGCGTGCACTTTTCTGTGATCGTCGATTCCCAATCGGTTGCGGCCGAGCTCAACCAGGCGGCCCTCGAGGCCGGACTCAGAATCGAGGCACTGCTCGACTTGGATGTCGGCATGGGGCGCTCTGGCATTCTGCGCGGCGACCTTGCCGCCGCCCTCTACGCCGAGATGAGCGAACTGGCCGGAATCCACGTCGGCGGCCTCCACGCCTACGACGGCCACCTCCACCAAAGCGACGTCGGTGACCGCACCGAGGCCTGCAACCGCTCCTTTGAGGCGGTGGAATGGCTCCGCGGGCAGCTTCTCGCCTCCGGTTTTTCGGTCGCCAAAGTGGTTGCCGGAGGGACACCCACCTTCCCGATGCATGCCCGCCGCGAAGGCGTGGAATGCAGTCCGGGAACCACGGTGCTTTGGGACGCGGGCTACGCCAGAAAGTTGCCGGACCTGGAGTTTCTTCCGGCCGCCACGCTCCTGGCCCGGGTGGTGAGTCGGCCCGGGGTGGCCAGGCTCTGCCTGGACCTGGGGCACAAAGCCGTCGCCAGCGAAATGCCGCACCCCCGGGTGGTCTTCCCCGACCTGCCCGACGCGCGGGCCGTCATGCACAGCGAGGAGCATCTGGTGTTGGACACCGACCGCGCCGCGCAGTTCCCAGTGGGCACCGTCGTGCACGGCATTCCGTGGCACATCTGTCCGACGGTCGCCCTCCACAGCGAGGTGGTTGTCGCCCGCGCCGGGCTTGCCTCGGACACCTGGCCGGTGGTTGCCCGCGCCCGCAGGATCAACATCTAGCCGCGCCGCGCCCTGCCTCGAAGGCCTTCAAAATCTACTCCCCTCGTCCCTTTCAGTTCTCTCCGCCCTTCCAGCCATGCTTCTCATTGACGCGCATCTTGACCTCGGAATCAATGCCATCGAGTGGAACCGGGACCTTACCTGTCCGGTGGAAGCGATCCGGGCGACGGAGGCGCATCTTACCGACAAACCGGACCGCGGCCGAGGGACGGTCAGTCTGCCGGAGTTGCGGCGGGCCGGGATTGGTGTGTGTGTGGCCACGCAGTTGGCGCGGATTGAGTTGGACGCGTGGAGTCCTATCAAGGGTTGGCGGTCTCAGGCGCAGGCCTGGGCGATGACGCAGGCCCAGCTTTCGTGGTACCGCGCCATGGAGGAGGCCGGGGAGATGGTCCAGATCCGGGATGCAGCTGCCCTTGCCGCGCAGGTCGCCAATTGGGAGGCCGCACTGGAACGCGAGGACGGGTCGCACCTGGGACTGCCCGTGGGGTATGTGCTTTCGTTGGAGGGGGCTGATTCCCTCGTCTCGCTGGACCACCTGCACCGCGCCCACGCCAACGGGCTTCGTGCGATCGGCCCTGCCCACTATGGCCCGGGCGTGTACGCCAACGGAACCGACGCCACGGGACGCCTTAATGACAAGGGGCGCGCCCTCTTGCGGGAGGCGGCGGGACTCGGGTTGATTCTGGATGCTACCCACCTGTGTGATGACGCTTTTTTCCAAGCTTTGGACCTGTATCAGGGCCCGGTTTGGGCGAGCCACCACAATTGCCGGGCCCTTGTGCCGCACAATCGACAGCTCAGTGATGAAATGATCCTCGCCCTCGCCCGGCGCGATGCCGTCATCGGCGTGGCGTTTGACGCTTGGATGCTCTCTCCTGATTGGGTGCGGGGGCAGACGACCCCCCAATCAGCCGGGGTGACCCTCCAGACAGTGGCCGACCACATCGACCATATCTGCCAGGTGGTCGGCTCCGCCCTGCACGTGGGTATCGGCTCGGATTTGGACGGGTGCTTTGGCACCGAACAGACGCCCCAGGATCTAAATACCATCTTTGACCTGACGCGGCTCCCCGCAGTGCTTGCAGAACGCGGCTATTCGCCTACGGACATCCGGACGATTCTTTGCGGAAACTTTTTGCGCAAGCTTGGCGAGTCGCTTCCCGAGGGCAGCCCCCAGGCACTTCCCGAGAACCTTCCCCGCAACCGATGATCGCCAGAGTTACAGAGTATCGCATCGTGCTGGTGGCGGTGGTGGATGCGCCCGAAGACGCACTGCCTTTGGCGGATGCACTGCTGGCGGCAGGACTGCCCGTGGTGGAGGTGACCTTGCGCACTCCCGCCGCGCTGTAGGCGATCCGGTTGCTGCGCCGTGAGCGGCCCCAGTTGCTCGTGGGGGCAGGAACGGTGCTTTCGCCGGAGCATGTCGGGGAGGCGGTGGCCGCAGGGGGGAGGCGATGTTGCGGGCACTGGCGGGCCCCTTTGCCCACACGGGCGTGAAGTTTGTGCCACTGGGCGGAGTGGGATCTGGCAATCTGGCGGAGTATCTGGTGCTGCCCGGTGTTGCCGTGGTGGGGGGCAGTTGGATGATCGAGCGCTCGCTGATCCGAGCGGGCCGGTTTGGCGAGATCGAGCGCCTCGTGCGCCAAGCGGTGGCGGTTGCCCGCGGCTGAGCCGGCCCGGCGACCCGGGTGTTCACGGGCCGCATTTTGGCATGATCGCTGCTTCGGTAGCCCGCGCCCCCGCCCTTTCACGTAACAAAGACAAACTACCACATGAGTGACACCGCCGCCTCTAAGAAGTCGTCCCTCCGCTCGATGTTCACCCGGTACACGGATCCCAACTTTCTGCGCTGGCAGGGCTTTCTCAACCTTTTGATCTTTGCCTCCTGCGTCACCATGGCGCTCGAGACGGTCCAACCCTTCGCCACGGAGCAGGCCTGGTTCATCACGGGGGTGGAGGTCGTGGCCGTCGCCTTTTTCACCCTCGACTATCTGGCCAACCTTTATTTCGCCAAGGACAGGATTCAGTACTTCTTCAGTTTTTGGGGGATGGTGGATCTGCTGTCCATTCTGCCCAGCTACCTGCTGCTGGTGGATTTCACCGCCTTGCGCGGGGCCAAGGTGTTCCGGTTGCTGCGCGTGGTGCGGGTGCTGCGGGTGCTAAAGATTGCAAGGATGGCGCTTCAGCAAATGAGCATTCCCGGCAACAAGGGCAATCCTATCGTCGCCAACCTACGGATCTACCTGATCGCGCTTTTTTCGGTCATGATGATTTCGAGTACCCTCATGTATCACTTTGAGGGGGGGCTCTACGCCAAGGAAGTCATGGAAGCGGGGCAGGCGGAACTCGACGCGAAGCTGGCGCAGGATCCCACCGCCAAGGAACTGCCCGAGGAGGAGCGGAAGTTTGTTCCAATCGACCCGGTCGGCGGGCAACCGGTGCCAGTGGACAAACACTTCTTCACCTCGATCCCAGCGGCGATGTGGTGGTGCATTGTAACGCTGACCACGACCGGCTACGGGGACATGTATCCGGTCAGCTTCGGCGGCCGGGTCGTTGCCGGCGTCACCATGCTGTTGGGGTTGGTGCTCTTTGGGATCCTCATGAACATTGTGGGCAAGACGCTCATGGTGCTTCTCTTTGGCGAGCAAGGGGAGGACGGACAAAGCGGCCAGGGTCAGGAGGCCATGGTCAAATCGATGCTGGCCATGGGCCTGATCAACGGCACCCAGTACGACGAATTGCTAGCGCTGCCTGCGGAGGATTTTAAGCGCAAGATCCGCCACGGGCTCTAGCCCTCCTGCTCCCGCGCACGGAGGTGCGCCTTTGAATTGCAGGGGCGTTTGGGACACTCTTGCCGTGCTGCTTATTTGTGGGTGGCGGGATTGCCACGGAACTGCCGTGGGCTGGCGAGTGGAATGCACCTTCGGTGCGCCCCGACCGTCCCGCGCGAAGGGTCCGTCCTACCCAAATGGTCCGGCCCAAACGGGCCCGCCGATGAGCGTCCACGGCAACGCCGTGGAAACCGGCGCCCCTACTGCGGCTGCGCGATCAAGGACATCGCGGCCCGGCTAGGGATTTACGTGGGGACGGTGCGACAGCGCATCGAGCGGCTTTACCGCGCTGTGGGCTTAAACAGCAGTGCCGAGCTCAGCAACCGCCTCAGGGGCTCAAGCCTGGTTCGTGGTGGCTCCCGTTTTGAGGCCGGTGGGCGGTGAGGGGGGCGCCTGGGCGCGGGCCGTTTCTCACGGGCCCGGGGAAGTTGTTTTTGGGAGACAGGCAGCCGTATCCTCCCGCCCCCCACGGTCCGCACTCCGCGCCCGCCGGGGAATGCGCAGGGGCCCGATTCGAGATTGTATCTGACCTCGACGCGCCTTCGTCAATGAAGGAGGTTTGTTCTGTGTGGCTTTCCAAGGAGTTGCACATATGCCCTTCGCTACGGAAGCGGTGGCGAAAAGGTTTCAAAAAGTGTGCAAAACACCCGGCCTCCCTGCGGGCCTCGCACCCTCAGTGGCCGGTTTTGAGGCTGGCCACGGGCACCACGGCAAGCTCGTTCGCGATGTGGCTCTTGTGGGTGTAGCCGATGTAGAGGTGTCCATCGTGCTCGACGG
>JBIKSY010000415.1:0-2712 GCA_044348365.1 Chthoniobacteraceae bacterium | reverse complement strand
AAGGCAACATCCCTATGCAATCCAAGCCCTTCTTCAGCAATCTCAAATGCCGCGAGTGCGGACGCCTCTACCCCAAGCAGGCGATCCACGTGTGCGACTTCGACTTTGGCCCGTTGGAAGCCGCCTACGACTATGAGGCGATCGGCCGGGTCCTCACCCGCGAGCGTATCGAATCCCGCCCACACACGATGTGGCGCTACCGCGAGCTGCTGCCCATCGACGGCGAGCCCACCGTAGGCAAGGAGGTGGGCTTCACGCCCCTGATCAAGGCGGACCGCCTCGCCAAGCTGCTTGGAATCCGGGAGCTTTGGATCAAGAACGACACCGTCAACTACCCCACTCTTTCCTTCAAGGACCGCGTCGTCTCCGTAGCACTGAGCCGGGCCCGGGAACTCGGCTTCACCGTCGTGGCCTGCGCCTCCACCGGCAACCTCGCCAACTCAGTTGCGGCCAACGCTGCGAGCGCCGGACTCAAAAGCTACGTGCTCATCCCTGCGGATCTGGAGCAGGGCAAGGTGCTCGGCTCCCTCATCTACGGCACGCAGGTCATCGCGATCCAGGGGGCCTACGACCAGGTCAACCGGCTATGCTCGGAGATCGCCGGCAAGTACGGGTGGGGCTTTGTGAACGTGAACCTGCGTCCGTATTACGCGGAGGGTTCCAAGTCCATGGGCTTTGAAATCTGCGAACAGCTGGGCTGGAGGATCCCGCAGCACACCGTCATCCCGATGGCGTCGGGCTCGCTCCTCACCAAGATCCACAAGTCCTACAAGGAGTTCGCCCAACTCGGCCTGGTGGAGAACACGCCCTTCAGCGTACACGGCACCCAAGCCACGGGCTGCGCTCCGATCTCCCACGCCATCAAGCGCGGTACGGACATCGTCAAGCCCGTCTCCAAACCCGATACCATCGTCAAGTCGCTTGCCATCGGCACCCCGGCCGACGGCTACTACGCGATCCATTCGATGAAACAAACCGGCGGTTCTGCCGAGGATGTTTCCGACGAGGAGGTCGTCGAGGGGATCCGGATGCTGGCCGAATATGCCGGCATCTTTGCCGAAACCGCAGGGGGCGTGACCGTGGCCGGAGCCAGAAAGCTCATCGCCTCGGGCCACATCGGCAAGGATGACAGCGCAGTGCTTTGCATCACCGGGCATGGGCTCAAGACGCAGGAGGCGATCATTGGAAAATGCGGCGACCCCCGGCTCATCGCGCCGAACATCAGGGAGTTTGAAGAAAAGATCTACGCACCTGACCTCGCCGCTGCAGCCTTCTAAAAGGCACCCTTTTTCCACCCATCCACACCCCACCATAAATTATGCCCACAGTCCGAATCCCCACCCCTCTGCGCAAGCTCACCGGCGAACTGGAAGTCGTTGAAGCAGCCGGCACCACCATCGCAGAGGTGCTCCATTCACTCGAACAGGCCTTTCCAGGTTTGAACGAACGCATTTGCGACGAGAGCGGCAACGTGCGCCGTTTCGTCAACGTGTTCGTAAACGACGAAGACATCCGTTTCCTCGAGGAGGCGGCAACGCCCGTCAAACCAACGGACGAAATCTCCATCGTTCCCGCTATTGCAGGAGGCTAGTCTTCCGCTAGGCTCAGACATGGCCATTCAACACACTCGCTTTTGGCTGAACTTCCCGCCGCAACTCATCACGCGGCCGCTCCTCTGGGAACTCTCCAAGGAGTTCGCCGTGGTACCAAACATTCGACAAGCCAGCGTGACCGATGAGGTGGGCATCGTTTCCCTTTCCTTGGAGGGAGAGGCGGACGAAATCACCAAGGCCATCGCATGGCTCGAGAGCGAGGGGGTCAAAGTGGACCCGGTAGAAATGAACACAATCGCAAGCTGAGTCCTCCACCGGCGGCGGAGACAGACTGACCGACTCGGGCCGGGTCCGGGGAGAAAAGCCCATCTCTGGCTGATTTGGCTCGGTCAGATCGAGCGGACAGAGGGAACTGCTTGCGAGACGGTTTGGGCCCACCAGCCGGTCGACTAAACCGGCGGTGTGACGGCCGGGGTCAAAAATCGCGCCTGGTTGATCGTGTTCCCTTTTTGGAATCCCCCCCCATGCGTATCGCTCTATTTGGAGGCAGCTTTGATCCGGTGCACCACGGGCACCTGCTGCTCGCACAGGACGCGGTGGAGCAACTGGAGTTGGATCGGTTGGTGTTCATCCCCGCCGGGGTGAATCCGCACAAGGTCCAGCAAGAACCTGCGGCGAGCCCCCTCCATCGTTTGAAAATGCTCGAGGCGGCCACGGCCGGGGTGCGCTGTTTCCAATGCGATCCGCTGGAACTGGAACGGACCGGCCCCAGCTACACCGTGGACACGGTGGAGATCTACAAAGAGCGGTGGCCGCAGGCGCGCCTCTTTCTCTTACTCGGGGAGGATAATCTCGCCAAACTGCACACCTGGCACCGCATCGAGCGGCTCAGGGAATTGGTGGAATTTGTCTGTTTTGGGCGTGCGCTCGAGAAAGACAGGGCCGTCTCCCCCCGAAACCACCTGCGTTTGGAGCGGCGGATCGATATCTCTTCGACAGAAATCCGACAACGCATTGCCCGAGGGCTTCCGATACACTATCTTGTGCCCGAATCCGTCCGCGCCCTGATCCAATCCAATGCCCTTTATCAGCCCTAGCCCCTCCCCCGACGCGTCCGGCGCCGAATCCTCGCTTCCCTCCGAAGGCACCTCTCTTGGTC
>JBIKSY010000160.1:0-9071 GCA_044348365.1 Chthoniobacteraceae bacterium | reverse complement strand
TGGCGTGGCGTCAGGAGTGTGAAGCGCAGTTTAAGTTCGACGCCTCCGGGGCTCTTCCTGAAGCGCTACGAAGCAAGGTCAATGCGTTGGTGGGCAGAAGCATCGAGGCACTCGTGCAAAAGGGGAGACAACTGGAGCAGGATTACCACCAAGCGGTTGCCTCGTACGCGAATGAGTTCGGCAAATTGCAGCAGGAGTTCGAGACCCTCTGGAAACAGCGCGCTGCCGTGCAAGGCGAACTGGAGATCCTCGGCGGACAGTAAGGATCGTCTATCGCTGTGTTCTGCGGTGCGAATCTTGTGTGCTGGCGCTCGCACCCCTTACGCATTCATGCGCTGCCAAAGTGGAAGTGGAACTCCGGCTATTCGAGACGCCCGCAGCGCTTTTCACCGCTGTCGCGGACCAACGCGACTGCGCACCACCTCGTTCACCCAACGTTGCACCAACTGAGACTCCTCCGCGGTCGCCTCCCTGTTGAAACGCCCCTTCACCTGTCCAAGCACCAAGGCACTTCCCTTCAATTCGATGGTCAAGACCCTCTCACCGTTGCGCCTCAAGGACACCACAGCCGTCCGACCCCATTGGCACTGGCTGTCGTACTTCGCCACGCAATGACGCATGGCCACCCCTTCCTCCCAAAGCTCACTGCTCTGGATTAATTCCTCGAACCGCCATACTTCAGGGGTCCCCTCCGAATCATCTTGTGAGCACTCCCAACTCACGCCCGCCGCCGCCCAACACTCATTGGTTTTCCCGCCCAGAGCGCGCAACGCTTTCTCAAGGTAAGCTGGTGCCTCCTTCAGACACTTCCAAGGCGTCCTCCCAGACCACGCAAAAAGCCTGCCTCCCTCCTTCTGCGAATGATCAAACTTAAACCAACCCCACTCCAGAAGTTCAGCCGCCTGCTCGTCCGTGAGTTTGTCCTCGTGACGCGCAAACCATTGCACTGTCTGCAGCCAGAACCGCGCGAACTGGACGTCATTTTGTCCGCGAGGAAAAACCGTTGGATCGAGATAGTACCCCTGGTGTTTGATCAGCCAGTCCGCGACGCGCTTTTTTCCCGTGATCCCCATCGCCTCCGCCCACATGCACGCCAACTCTGGCATCAGATGGGCGGGCGCCTCCTGAAGATGCGCAACCGCTCCGTTTGTCAGCCTGACTCCCATGAGCCTCGCCAGCTTGCGCAAACTCCCTCCGTTCCCAATGCAGACGAACCAGCAGGCCCATTTGAGACTACGCTCGATCGTCAAAATCTTTACAGAACTCGACGCCCCCCACACCGCATCCATCCACGCAGGCACTGGATACTTGCAAAAAAGATGGCGCGCCAAACCTGCGATCGCCTTGCCTGGAGACTCCGAGTACTTCCGCCAGGCCGCGAGCCCTTTGTTCCGATAAGCTGAGAACAACGCCAGCAGACGCGTCAAATAATCCTGCTCCTCCAAAGGCAGGTCTCCGCTGGTGCGCCCCCCGGAAGGCGACTGCAGCGCCCAGCTAACATGTTCAAAAGCAATGGGGCCAAGACCCAGTCTGTTCTCCTGTCCGCAATCTGGTTGGAGCAGTTGTTTGAAAAAATCCGCCAGCGCCTCCTCGCTGATTCGATCTCCACCATCGTCATCCGACAACTCGACCTTCGCGTCGTCAACGAGGTCAATGGGCAGTGGAATCTGGTTCGAGAACGACAGGCGCCCAAAAACGCTCCGCTCGCTGACATTGAGAATGTATTCCCTTGGTGTTTCATAGATATCGAGCCCGTCCTCGTCTTCGCCCACTTTCCATAGGTAGTAGCGACTGTTTTCGGGCCAGGCGCAGTGCAATGGACTCACCAGATTATCAAGGCAGTCTAGGTCACCGCATTGAAGGCATCGATCCCGAGGCTCGCCGGCCCCGCCAAGCCAATCCCTTCCTCCCCGAGGTGAGTCCGCACGTTTGCGCAGGAATGCCGATTTCCAATCCCCCGCTTGAAGGGGTTTGTGCCAGTTGAGGAGCTTTTGGTTGTGGATGCGTTGTTTCATGGCGGAGTGGCGGCTGCGGGTATCCGGTTGGGCGGACCTTGTTGAGGCCGTTCCGGAAACCCTTGTGCCATCCGCTCCGGGGGCGCCCTCAAAACCGCGCGCTCAAGAATCGCAAGCCAAGGCTAGTCTTACACACCCCCGGTGCAGGGTGACGCGCGCCCGTTTGTTAGGCGGGCGCGGTCACATCGCACCCCGCCTCTCCGCTGAAGCCGACCTAGATACCGCCGTCGTGATCGGGCTCCGCCACAAACCTGCAAGCCTCCGGTTCCTGCTCGCCATCCCAGCGGTAGGCCACCAGGGCTCCCCCGCTTCCGGCACCGTAGTCGAGACAACAGATTCCCCGGTCCACGGGGGCGAAACCTCTGTGGTGAGGCATCTTGTAGTGACCGAAAAACACGGGCGGTCCACCCGGGCTGAGGTTTGGGAGGTGGCGGATCTCGGCATGCTCTAAACGCTGTTCCGTCTCCAAGGCACCCGGCGGCATCGAAATCTCAGGCAAGGCATACGAGGGCGCATCGTACCCCCACCACCTCACGCGCATCTCCTGCCGTTTCCGGTCGCCGGGAGCGTGGACCGTCAGGCCGTACCGCCCGACGTTGATTTCGGGTCCCTTGAGCAGCGTCTCCACAGCCTCCCAGGCCTCCGTCTCCTTTTCGGTGGCCTCGAGCAGAAAATCCATCTCGCGCAACGAACGGTGGCGCACGCGTTCGACCGACCGTTCACACCAGCAGGCGTGCACCGCCCGGAGGCCCGGCACTTCGTAGAAAAGCGGTAGCCCCTTGAACCAGTCGAGCCATCCGGACCACTCGGAGGCATGCCCCGAAAACGCGCTCAGTGTCGCTGCGTGCTGCTGCTTGTTGTGGTCGCTATGTTCGCGCAGTGGATTTCCGCTGGAATCCAATGTGTTATAGGCGACGGCGTTCAACTCGTGGTTGCCCATGAGCGCGACCGCCCGCCCGGCGTCCACCATGCCGCGGACCAAGTGCAGCGTCTCGCGCGACTGGCTGCCTCGGTCAATATAGTCGCCAAGGAAGAGCACCCGGCGCTCCTCATGTTTCCAAACGCCCGCGTCTGGCGCGTATCCCAGCTTCTTCAAGAGCCGTTCCAGCGTCTGGAACCGCCCGTGGATGTCTCCGATAATGTCGAACTTCATTGTTTTGGCGAGGGGGGTAGGGCAAAGGCGCCCCGTCTATTTTTTGGGATTTAGGGTGAGTGCTTGGAGGCGACGGGATCCCAGTGGGCGCGCCGTGGGAATTCACCAGACCGGGAGGCGTTGACGCAACGCTCAAGGAGATCCCGGTTTTTTGCCGCCTCCGTCGAAAGAAAGCGTGAAGAGGGTCGGATGCCGACTCGGGCGAGATCGAGTCGATCCGCGTCCCAGCAGACTCCGATGGTGGCATCGCTTGAAACGCGCCCCTCGTCGTGCCCGCGGCAGGCCTCGGTGAGAAGCTCCAACCCGAGCCTGTCCACGGCGAGCCTGCCCTTTTCAAAATACGCTTCCGCCAGCAGGGCGGCACGCTCTCCGTGCTTCGGGTCCCGATGCTCGTTCCAACGACAGGAGTCGTGAAACAGGGCGAACAACACGACAACATCGCCCCTGGCCTCCGGCACCCCACAACACAAATGCAAGCCGTTCTCAAGGACCCTCGCCCAGTGCGTCACACCGTGAAATCCCAGCCAGTCCAGTTGAAACTTGCGGCGGATTTCTCCAATGGTGTCCGGGCAAAGCAGGGTGGCGTGGCGCTCGAACAAGTCGTCGCTGGGAGAGGGTGTGTCTGATTTGCTCATGGCCATGTTTTTCCGGAATTAAATGAGATCCTCACCTCATGCTTGAATCGAATCAAGCCGTGCGACGGAGGGGAAGCCTGCGCGCAATCCGGGCAAGGCAAAAGGACCCTGCGGCCGCCACATCCGGTTGAGAACGGAAGCTTCACCTGCACCATTGTTACACATCCGGATGGGAATTCTCCCCGCACTGCCTCAGGCAGCAGCACCCCGGCCCTGATGAGTGCGGCACGCTCCCCAGTCGCCGCTTCACCAGTGTCAGGAGGAAGGTGGCCCGCCTTATTATTACACACTTCGCAACTCCTATAAAGTTTGTTCCGAAAAACACTGGGATCCCAGGCATTCCTTTGGGGCAGTAGTTTTCCGCGCGATTTAAAGCGTTTTGGATGCCGGCGGCTTTAAGCGATACAAAATTCGGTGAGCCTAGATGCATGTTGCGGTCAGATTTTTCTAAAGGATTTACGAGGAATACCGAAATACTCTGTACGCAGCGTCCCCAAAGACGAGCTCTGAGGAATAAAGAGTCCTCCGGATTAAAGGTCTGACGGCATTCTGCATTTGACAAATTTTCTCGAAACTGATACTGTCCAAACCGTGCAAATAAACCCTCTTCAACATTCCATAAATCCAAAACGTGGATTGAAGACCGTTAAAACTTCTTTGCACCTCCTGTATACCCTGGATCTCAGGGTTGCGGCCTTCTGACGGACCCGCTTCCGCGGGTCGCATCGTTCCAGCCTCATCACAGGCATATCCCCTCCCCTCTTGGGAGGGTGTCTCCCGAGAAGGCGCTTTTGTCGCAAAATTAATGTCTGAAATTGCATTAATTTATTTGGTCAACCCATCCCTTGTCGCCTTGCTCCACCCCTGGAGAATGCGCGTCTCGCCGTTTAAGATCGAAACACAACCCAAGTAAAACCGAGCCCATGAAAGAAAATCATCACACTGAAAACTCCTGGTACATGAACACAATCTCCCTGTCTCCCATCCTGGAAGAGAGTGAGCAGACCCAAGCCTTTGCAGAACTCGCGGCTGCGCAGTACGCCCTGCGCACGCATCTGCACGGATGCGCAGAGGTGGCCAGTCATATCCTGGACAAGGCCAGGGCAGCCGCCTCAGGGCGGCAAGGCTCCAAAAATGAAGCCAAAAAGTTTTTCCACACTGGGGGCCTTACGGAAAGCAACCTCAAGGACTGCACCCAACCAGCAAATCAGGAGTCCCTTTCCAAGGCCCTGCATGCGCTGGGAGGCAAGCAGGCCCTCTACTCGGACTGTGCAGGAATTGCTCGGAATGCCAGGGCGGAAAAGGAAACCCTGACTCCCCAGGCAAAGGAGGGTTCGTGGGAATCCTACCACGCGCGGCTCAAAACGTTGGAGAATGCCTACATCAAAAAGCGCAACTTTCTGGTGACCAGAAACCTGCGTCTGGTGGCTGCGGTGATTAACAAACTTCGCCTCCAGTCCCTGGATTGGGAAGACCTCCTGCAGCACGGGGCCATCAGCCTGCAAAAGGCTGTGGAATCCTTTGATTCATCCAAGGGAGCGAAGTTCTCCACCTATGCGTTCCCAGTCATCAAGGGAGACCTCATCAGGGCCATGGAAAACTTCGGCCATGAAGTCAGGATTCCCAACCATCTGTGGGTGAAGATCAGGCAGTACAACAGGACGCAGGAGGAGCTCTACATTGTTTTGGGAAGGCCCCCAAGCCATGTCGAAGTGGCTCTGGAATTGGGCATCCCTTTTCAGGAGGCTGCGCGGTTGGAGCAATACCAGTGGGACCCTGTTTCCCTCGATGTCCCTCATGGGCAATCGGAGGAAGGAATGTCCTTCGGGGACTTTCTGATGGACCATGGCGCGCAGATCCCGGGAGAAGGGTCGTGTGCAGACTATGAGTGTGGAGCCCCCCATTCAGACGCGCTCGAATGGATGGAACCCAGCGTCTTTCCAAAAGACGCTGGGGACGGGGTCTCGCCGCGGAGAGAGGCGGCGTAGCGTTGCAAGGTCAGTGCGCCTCCCCGAGCGGGGGGCGCACCACGCGGAAGTCATCCAGAGACCCCAAGTGTGCAAGGCCAATGTGCTGCAATGGAGACAGCGACCGTTCTAGATCTCCGTCCTGGAAAAAATCACCATCAGGCAGGTCGTCCGGGTGTGGGATCACGAGCTGCGCAAAAAAACGCCGCCCGTCTCGCGGCGAGACTGCGCCGGCTGTTCCCCCAGCGTGTGGCGTGGGGCGCCACGGGAACTCCTGCAATTTGGATTCACATCGTCGCTCCACAGGTACGCGATCCAGGCCGCCTCGTTGAAGGGAACCGCGCCCGAAACGAATTGCTACCCCGGTGTTTCCGAGTTAAATTTGCAGATCACCGAAGTCGATGGAACACTTATGAACCACCAAGGATCGCAGCCCTCCGTACCCCAATGGAGTCAGACCATAGATTATCAGAGAGTGGTGATCCCGGTGGAGAAGTTCGCTGGCGTCCGTGGCCGTGTTCTCAATGCGCTGCGGGCGCAACCCCGATCAGTTTCCTTACAGCAAGTCACGGAACAAATCCGCAGGTTTCAAACCATGCCAGTGCGCTCCCAGTAAACGAGCAGATAGAGCAACTCATTCGATTTGAACGAGATAAGCTAGTATCATGGTGTGCGAGCTGCGCGCACAAGGGAGGGCTCAGGCAGGACGCCTTCCCTTGGGTTGCCGAGGGCTCAGAGCATACTGTCTACAAGGTACCCGGAGATGATCGAGGCCCGACTGAGGTCTTCAAAGTCACGCATCTCGGTGTCTACGGGGACTATTACGAGATGGAGCGCGGGCGGATTTCGCAGTTTGCCTGTACCCCGTACCAGTACCTCACGCGGATGGGATTGTTGGATATTTTCGGACTACCCACCACGCCGCTAGGGGTCACGGAGTCTGGACAAATCATTTCACGGCAAAAATTCATCGCAGGCGATCTGCCCAGCCAATCCGAGGTGAATTCCTTTATGAGCGAAGCGGGGATGATTCCGGTCAAGGTCGAGTGCTTCCTCTGGAAGACGACTGTAGACGACATCGAAATTTGGGTCGGAGATGTGCGTGATGAAAACTTTGTAAAGACAGAGGCCGGAATTGTACCCATCGACATCCGCATGTGGACGAAAAGGGCCCACCCAAGGGTTGGCGGCAAGCCCATGACCGGTTCCTGACCTTCGACGCGAACCAGAAAAAACTCGCCGAAGCTGAGGGCATAGGAGTCCCTTTTTGACCGGATTGAGCACAGCCGGTGTTTCGGCGGCGCGTCTGTTCCGTCACTCTGGCTGCGCGGCCTACGAGCGGATCGTGCGCGCGGTGGCGGCCTTTTAGGAGCAGGGAGGGCGACGGTTCCTCGCTCTGTATGAACTCAGGAGTTTTCGAATCACAAACGCAGAAGGGAAAGAACTTCGTCCACCGATAGACGGTGATGAGCTGCCACGGGCTTTAATACTCCCCCCAATAAAAGTCCCGCCTTTAACGGATTATGGTGGGGTATCGTCAACCCATGCACCCCGTTTTGAGTAGTCATCAGGCGTATGTGCGAACCACTCTGGCGCACAATCTGGTAGCCCAACACGGAGAGGGCTCGGGCCAGTTCTCAGCCTGCAATATCTCGTGGAATTTTCAGGCGATGAGCACTTCGTCCCGAACAAAGTGAAGTCGAATGAGGCCCGGCATTTGTCCAGCCGCCCCGTCTCCAAAGTGGCAGTGTACTGCGCCCTTAATCATCTCCCTGAGTTCTTCGACGCTCTCCGCCTGCGTGACGATCGAATGCCCAAGGCACGTCGCCACAAATCCCCCATCTATTTCGTCTTCACGTATTTCAAAGGTGACCTCTTGCATGTCGGTCCGATTTGAATGCACAGGTCGAGTTTAGCACAGGCGTGCCGAAGTCGTTTCTTTTTTCTGGCCTTTTCATGACAAGCTCCGGTTCCAGGGGCAGTCGCTGCAAACCAGAGGCATGCCGGCTGGGCGAAACAGCGACCGCGGTATCGCCGCGTCCACATGTAGTGAAACCGCCCGCCCCAACGCTCCTCACCCCCCCGCGCCGGCCGGCTCATACGGCGAGTCCGTCCAGTCCTGTGAATGTGATGTCCATCCCGGCCATGTGCCGGGTGAAGGGCTCCGCGACGTGGCTGCAGACCACGGTGTTTTTCCCCCCAGGATAAAGGGACCGGAACACCCTGAGATTTCTGGGATCAAAGTGGGAGGCATCCCATTTGCACTCAATGGCGTCCACTGTTCCCCTGCCTCGGGCCAGGACGAAATCGATCTCGTGATGCGCCTTGTCTCTCCAGTACATGACCGGTAACTCCCCCGGGTCGGAAATCAACCGCTCCAAGACGAGATGCTCCCAAAGGATTCCGCAGTCATCGGGACGCAGGTCGTTCCACCCCCTCGCGAACGCCACGAAACCGGTGTCAAAGCCGTAGACCTTGGGTTGGCGGACGATCTCGCGCGGGCTGCCACCGGAATAAGGACGCACCAAGACGGCGGCATGCGTCAGCTCAAGAACCTCCAGATAGTGGATGACCGTCGGGCGGCTCAATCCGCACAAGTTTGCCATGGTTGTGGCATCCCACTGACCCCCGCTCAAGCGGAGGACGCTTTCCACCAGTTTTAGAAATCCGCTCCGCTTTTCTACCCTGAACAACTCCTGAACATCCCGGGCGTAGTATGAATCGAGCCATTCCGCATAAAATCCCGGATCGTAGTCCCCCGCCAACAGCGCCGGCGGCAAGCCCCCACGGTACAGACGGTGCGCCAGATCCCGGATGCCAAAGTTATGGAGTTCGTCGTGGCGCACGGGCACGAGGTGGAGGTTGCGCTTCCTTCCCGCCAGACTGTCCTTGAATTTTTTGGTGGCAGCCAAGGTTGAAGACCCGGTTGCAAGCAGCCTCAGGTGGGGAAATGCGTCGGCTGCGATCTTCAAAATGCGGCTCGGATCCGGCAGTTGATGGACCTCGTCCAGAACCAGCAGCGGTTTGGAAAGGCCGCGGTAGAATGCCTCGGGATCCTCCAACCGGAGTTGCGCGGAGGGAAGGTCGCAGTTGATGAATTCTGCTTCCTGCAGACTTCTGGCGAGGGTTGTTTTTCCAACCCGTCTCACGCCCGAGAGCCAAACGATGGGGGCTTTCGCCCAGTGCGCGTGGATGCGCGAAAGCCAGAGTTCCCTGCGAATCATGAAATCACACTTTACATTTAGTCATACCAAACGCAACAAAAGACTGCATAGAGTCACAACGGCTGCGCTCCCTGGGT
>JBIKSY010000001.1:0-80413 GCA_044348365.1 Chthoniobacteraceae bacterium | reverse complement strand
TCCCGGCCGGCACGTCTGGATTCGGATTCGGACTGGGCGGTTTTGAGCGGCGGAAACACCCACGCGCTGGCTCTTCGTACGGACGGCACGCTCTGGGCCCTGGGCGACAATGGCAAAGGCCAGCTGGGTGACGGCGGACGGCGCAACCGGCGGACGGTTGCCCAATCTGGAAGCGGGCGCGACTGGGTGGCGGTTGAGGCGGTCGGGCAGCGCTCCTTCGGTTTGACGCGCGACGGCGATTTGTTTGCCTGGGGTGAAAACACCAACGGCTCCCTGGGGCTTTCAGGCTCCATCCAGAAGGAAGCGCCCACGCTGATCCTCCCGCGCCGCAGCTGGGCGGGGGTGTATGCCTCGGAATCCTTCACGATCGGCCTGCGCTCGGACGGCTCGCTCTGGGCGTGGGGCGAGAACCGTGACGGCCAGCTGGGTTCAGGCAACTTCAATGAGACGCTCGAACCGGTACGGGTGGCCCTGCCCTGACGGGAACGGCCGCACCCAAGAGACGCACTACCTGCTTTCGAAGCGCACGCTGACCCGGAACTCTTCCTTGAAATCCTGCGGCTCCGGGAAGAGGAGGCGCACGCCGGGCGGGGCCTTGAGTGTGCGCTGCAGTTCGACAAAGGCGGCTTTGGAGACCATCAGATCCAGTTCGGCAACACCTTTGGAACGGCCGGCTTCGATGACCAACAGCGCCCCGCCGCTGTTGCCCAGCCGTTGCGGGCCCTTGTAATAAACCTCTGTCAGGATGGAGCGGATCCGTTCGGCGTTGAAGGCGTGGCGCGCCATCCAAGCCTGTTCCCCACCGGGCATGGGTTTGTTCCGAGCGCCCCACTGGGTGTCGCTTCTGGGGTCAAAGCTGTGGCCAACGGCCTGAAGGGCCTGGTTGAGGTCGATGCGGAGCGCGGGGGCGGCCGCCCCACTAGGGGTGTGCGGGATAAAAGGGCTCCCTATGCCAAGCAGCAGCAGCGCCTTTAGAAAAACACGGCGCTTCAAAGGTGCTATTGGGGTGGGATTTCGCATGACTGCCGGAAACTGGCGCGGAGCCGGCGGCGCTCCAGATACGCACGCACCCAGGTGATGAGGAACAACAAAACAAAGGCAATGAGGATCGGGGGGATCCGCCTGCGCCTTTCCTCGGAGCCTTTCGCGGCCGGGCTGTGGGTGATCTGGCCTGGAAAAGGAGGCAACGGTGACATGCCGGTTTTGCGGGTGGCCGCATCCGGTTTTTGGAGCGTCCCCGAGGCGTCCCCGGGTGCGGCGCCGGGGGCCTGCGCGCGGCAGGACTCCCGAGCGGGAAGCAACGCCAGCGCCGCCAGCACCGCTCCCAGCAACCAGGGGCGTTGGAGGCGGGGAAACATGCTCTCACCCTAGAACACGGACCGCCCTTCGGCAAGATTGGGTCGGAACCTCAGGCGAGCACGGCCTTGACCACTTTTCCGTGCACGTCGGTGAGCCGGTAGCGGCGCCCCGCGAACTTGTAGGTGAGCGCCTCGTGGTCCAGGCCCATCTGGTTGAGGATCGTCGCCTGCAAATCGTGCACATGCACCCCGTCGGCGGCCACGTTGTACCCCAGTTCGTCCGTCTCCCCGTACACCATGCCGCCGCGGATCCCGCCCCCCGCCAGCCACACGCTATAACAGCGCGGATGATGGTCGCGGCCGAAATTCTTGCTGAGCTTGCCTTGGCAGTAGTTGGTCCGGCCAAATTCGCCGCCCCACACCACCAGGGTCTCCTCCAGCATCCCGCGCTGTTTGAGGTCCTGCAGAAGCGCGGCGCAACCCCGGTCCGTCTCTTTGCAGAGCTTGGGAATGGCTCCAGGCAGGCCCCCGTGGTGGTCCCAGTCCTGATGATAAAGCTGGATGAACCGCACGCCCTTTTCCGCGAGGCGCCGCGCCTGCAGGCAGTTGGCGGCAAAGGTGCCGGGGGTCTTTGAGTCGGGCCCGTAGAGCTCGAAGGTGGCCTCCGTTTCGGAGGAAAGGTCGGTAACCTCCGGGATGCTGCTCTGCATGCGGAAGGCCATTTCGTAGTTGCTGATGCGCGCCTGAATGCCGGGTTCCGGAGCCTGCTCCAGGGCGTGCGCGTGCAGGGCGGAAAACCGGTCCAGCATGAGCCGCCGGCTTTCGGTGGAAACGCCGTCCGGGTTGTTCAAATACAGGACGGGATCCTTGGCAGGCCGAAACTGGAGCCCCTGGTATTCGGCCGGGAGAAAGCCGGCACCCCACAGGTGGGCGCCCAGGGGTTGGCCGCCCTTGCCCTTGGTGATGAGCACCACAAAACCGGGAAGGTTACTGTTTTCGTTGCCCAACCCGTACTGCAACCAGGCGCCCATGCTCGGGCGGCCGGGGATCTGGGAGCCGGTCTGCAAAAAGGTCACGCCCGGTCCGTGGTTGATGGACTCGGTGAACATCGAGCGGATCACGCACAGCTCCCCGGCTACCTCGGCGGTGTTAGGCAGCAGTTCGCTGATCCAGGCGCCGCCGGGACCGTGCTGCGCAAACTTGAAGGGCGAGCCGACCATCGGGATCGAGGATTGGTTTCCCGACATCCCCGTAAGCCGCTGGCCGCCCCGCACGGAATCGGGAAGCTGCTCGCCGTTGCGTTCCACAAGGGCCGGCTTGTAGTCAAACAGGTCCAGCTGCGAGGGACCGCCCGACATGAACAGATAGATGACCCGCTTGGCCTTCGGGGCGAAATGGGGCAACCGCGCCAGCATGGGTTCCCCGCCGGCTGGGGGCTCCGCTGCCGTGGCCGCCGCGAAAGCCCGGCCGTCACCCAGCATTTCCGCCAGCGCGATGCCCCCGAGGCCCAGCCCCGCGGATTGGAGGAAGTGGCGTCTGGGCAGAAGCGTATGTTCCGGAAGAGAAAGGGAGTCCAGCATGGCGTCTATTGTTTGACGACTGAGGCGTCGTGGTTGAGGAGGGCTTGGGCGAGCACGGTGGCGGCGGCGGCTTCCGGTGCGGGCACCGCTGGCTCGGCGGGTGCCTGTCCCACCTTGAGCAGGGCGGCGGCCTCCTGCGGATGGGCGCGGAAATACGAGAGCTGGTCGGTGTAGAGGCCCTGGACGATTTCGCGTTCGCGCGCATCCGGAGGGCGGCTGAGGCAGGCGAGGAAGGCCTCTTCAATCATCGCCTCCAGATTGCCGCCATGCGTCTTGTGGAGACGGGTTCCCAGAACGCGCGCGGCCTCGACGTACTGCGGGCCGTTGAGGAGCACCAGCGCCTGTAACGGCGTGTTGGTGCGTTCGCGGCGGGCCGAGCAGACGGCCCGGCGCGACGCGTCGAAGGCCATCATGGCAGGCGGGGGCGAGGTGCGCCGCCAGCGGGTGTAAAGCGAACGGCGCAGGCTGCCCTCGCCCTTGTCGGGGGCGTTGGGACGGAAGGCGTCCGCCGCCTCGTACGGGTTCACCGGCGCGCCGCCCATCTTCGGACTTAGCAAACCGCTCGCAAACAAAAAGGTGTCGCGCAGCGCCTCTGCTGACAGCCGGAAACGGGGACCCCGCGCCAGCAGCACGTTGTCCGGATCGTCCGCCACCAGATCGGCTGCGGCCGTGCTTTCCTGCCGGTAGGCGTGGGAAAGCACGATCGTCCTAAAGAGCGCCTTGGTGTCCCAGCCCGAACGGACAAACTCTCCTGCCAGCCAGTCGAGCAGCTCCGGATACTCCGGTTGCGTGCCCTGGCTGCCAAAGTCCTCCGCGGAGCGCACCAAGCCCCGGCCGAAAAGACCCTGCCAGAAGCGGTTGACCGTCACGCGCGCCAGGAGGGGATGGCCGGGTGCGGTGAGCCACTGCGCGAGCCCCAGCCGGTTGGGCGGGGCGTTTTTGGGGAAGGCCGGCAACGCCGCAGGCGTTCCCGCAAAGACCTCCTCCCCGCGCTGGGCGTATTCGCCCCGGCCCAGAATGTACGCCTTCTTTGGCTTGGGCAGCTCCTGCATGACCATGATCTCCTTCTGGCCCTCGAGAAACTTGAGCTGCTCGGCCCGCGCCGCCCGCACGGTCTCCAGCGCCTTGGCGTGTTCCTCGTGCTGTCCCAGGTACACCCCCTGCAGCCGCTCCCGTTCCTGCGCGGAAAGCGCCTCCTCAGGCTTCCGCCAGAGCGCGGCAGCCGCAGCCGGCGCGAAGACCGCCTCCAGTTCCAAGTCCGACAGCCTCCGGTTAAAAACCCGGACCTCGTCGACAAGCCCGTTCTTGAAGCCGCGGTCGCGCATGCGCTCGCCGATGGTGATGTTGTCGCGGCCCGGATTGTGGTCGCGGGAAAGGCTGTCCTTGAGCACCTCGGTGGCGGCGGCCCTTCCGTTGAGGCAAATCTGAAGGCCAGCCGCCTTTCCGGAACCGTCCGAACTCACGCTGACATGCAGCCACTCACCGGGTTTGACGGGTGCGAGCGTGCGGATGGAGGCCGCGTCGCCCGGCCAAAACCGGATGAGCGACCACTTCAAATGCCCGCCTTCGAGCAGCAATTCGAACCCGCGGCTGGCAGCGTCGGTCCACGCCTTGGAGCGGTGGAAAACCACCGCGCGCTCCTTGAGCTCCGGAGCCTGCAGCCAGAGCGAAACGGTGAAGGGGTCGGGCCGGTTGAAGCTGCCCGCGGGCAGGTTGAAGGCGTCGTCCCCAGAAAGTTGCAGGACCTGGCCGGTGCGCCCGGGGACGAGTTTGTTTTCGCCGCTGAGGCTCGCCGGCTTTGCGGGGTCGGCGGCGTTCGGAATTTTGCCGGCCTTGGCCTCGTTGAAATTCAGGCGGATCAACTCCCCGGGCAGGGGCATTTCCGCGGGCCGCTGGGCGAGCCACTGGGGGAAGGCTTCCAGCAGGGTGCGGGTGCGCTGGGGCAGTTGGGCCTCCGCCTCGGCGACCGTGCGGGCGAGAGTGTCGGCCTGTTTGCGGCCGTCGGCCGAGAGCAGACGGATGGCGGGGGTCGGGGCGTCGCCAGTGAAGAAGGAGTAGAGGCCGGCCTCGTCGATGTCATCGAAGAAGGCGAACATCTGGTAGAACTCCCTCTGGGTGATGGGGTCAAACTTGTGGTCGTGGCACTTGGCACACTCGAAGGTGAGGCCGAGGAAGGTGGTGGCAAAGGTCTGGACCCGGTCGGCAACGTATTCGACGCGGTACTCCTCCTCAATGGAGCCGCCCTCGGATTCCTGCTGGTGGAGCCGGTTGAAGGCGGTGGCCAGCACCTGCTCCTCAGTGGGGTTGGGCAGCAGGTCACCCGCAAGCTGCCAGGTGACAAACTGGTCAAAGGGCAGGTTGCGGTTAAAGGCGTCCACAACCCAGTCGCGCCAGGGCCACGCTTCGCGGTCGCGGTCGACTTGGAAGCCGTAGCTGTCGGAGTAGCGGGCGAGGTCGAGCCAGTCCACCGCGAGGCGCTCTCCGAAGGCGGCTGAGGCGAGGAGCTTGTCCACGGCCCGCTCATAGGCGCCGGGGGCCTTGTCGGCGAGAAAGACGCGCACGGCTTCCGCCGAGGGGGGCAGGCCCGTCAGGTCAAGAGAGGCACGGCGCAGGAGGGTTTCGGGGCGCGCCTCGGGGCGGGGCTGGAGGTTGCGCGCGGCGAGCCTGGCAAAGAGCAGCCGGTCAATCGGGCTGCGGAGGTGTTCCGGAGAAACGCCGGCCGGGGCCGGGGGCAGCGCCACGGGTTTAACCCCGATGAAGGACCAGAGCGGCTGGTAGGCTGCCCCCTCGGTGATCCAGCGTTTCACGAGGTCCTTCTCCCGCTGGGTGAGAGCCGCCATCTTGGCCTCCGGGGGCGGCATGACCTCGTCGGCGTCCGTGCTCAGGATGCGTTGCAACAGGTGGCTGCCTTCGAGGTCCCCGGGCTTGAGCGGAATCTCGCCGCTTTTGGCCGGTTTGAGGGCGGCCTCCCGCACGTCCAGCCGGAGGCCGGCCTTCCGGTGGCCGGAGTCGGGGCCGTGGCAGCCAAAGCACTTGTCTGAAAGAATCGGGCGGATGTCCCGGTTGAATTCGACGGGGGCGCCATGCGCAACGGCCCCGACGGAGCCGCTCAGGATAAAGGGCGCCAGGAGGCGGACAGCAGAGGAAGGGAGACGGGGGAGCATAGCGGCAACAGGTGAACCCTGCGATGGGGCCCTTCGTTAGTGGCCCGGGCAGGAAAGATAGGGTCGCCCGAGCAGGAGGTGGAGCTGGTCCATGCAGATCTGGGACCAGGTCTCCATCCGTTCGCGCTCGAGCCGGAGGGCCTCCTGCTCGTGAAAGGCCAGTTCGGTGATGACCGCCTCCCCGCAGGCGACCGCGTCGGTCTCGCACTCGAAGACGTGGACGACGCCGATGTGGACCCGGCCGACGTCGGTGGAATCGTCGTTGAGCAGAGCCACGGCCCGCTGGCGGTAGGGCGTTTCAATGCGCAGCTCCTCCCCGATTTCCCGCGCCAGCGCCCGCTCGTACGCCGCCATGTCAAAGGCGGCCCCCGCCCCGTCAGTGTCGTTCATGTGGCCGCCGATGCCGATGGAACGCTTTGCGCTGAGGCGTTTTTCGCCGCCCTTGCCGCCGCGCACATAGCTTAAAACCCGCCCCGCGTGGGTGAAAATCGCGTAGGGAATGATCTGCTTGAAGCTCGGATCGGTCTCGGCGGCGGAGCGCGGCATGAACCGGGGGGCGGGCGGAGTGAAGAACGCGGAAAGATAACGCTCCACCTCAAAGTGGAGTCCTTGGAAGTCGCCAAGGCGGTCCAGTTCGGTGCGGGGCACGACGAGGATCATTTCTTCAGACATGTCTGTGATTCTCGACTGGGCGGCCGATGGTGTCGAGTTCCGGCCCAACCCCGCGCGCACGGCTTGCCAGAGGGGCCCCCACCGGCCTTTATCATCAGCTTCCATGGAACTGTCGCCGCAGCAGAAACTGTCAGGGATTTTGGCGCCTCTGTTCGCGCTCCGGGGCTCGAACGACCTGGGGGTGGGCGACGTGGGGGCGCTGAGGGAGCTGGTCGACTGGGCGGCCGCCCACAACCTGCGGGTGGTCCAGCTGCTGCCGGTCAACGAAACCGGCAACGACCACTCCCCCTACAACGCCATTTCCTCCGTGGCGCTGGATCCCCTGACCATCGAGCTGACGCCGGAGACCCTGCCCGACTTGACGGCGGAGATTCTCGAGGAGGAAAGGGCGCACTTTTACATGCGGAGCGCCACCGAGGGGCCGGTCTTTTACAAAATTGTGAAGCCCCTGAAACGGGCGGTTTTGCACCGCTCCTTCGAGCGGTTCCTGGAGCTGGAGTGGAAGCGCAAGACGGCGCGCTCGCGGGCCTTCAAGGCGTGGGTGGCGGAACAGGAGGGGTGGCTGCCGGGGTTTGCGCTCTTCCGGGTGCTGATGGCCGAGCACGGCACCGAACGCTGGGACGCGTGGCCCGAGCGGTGCCGCACCCGCCTGACGGCGGAGGCGTGGCTGGCGCAGCAGCCCGCCAAGGTGCGCAAGGACTGGGAGCTCAGGCAGCGCGAAGTCATGTACGTGCAGTGGGTCGCCTGGAGCCAGTGGGCCGCGGTGCGCGCACACGCGGAAAGCCTCGGGGTTGCGCTCATGGGCGACATCCCCTTTGGCGTGAGCCTGCACAGCGCCGACTACTTCTGCGAGCCGGAGATCTTCGACAGTCAGTGGAGCGGCGGCGCGCCGCCGGAGCACGCCTTCCAAGGGGACCTCTTTACCATGCGTTGGGGCCAGAACTGGGGAGTGCCCCTATACCGTTGGGATGTGCTCAAGGAACAGGATCTGCGCTGGTGGCGCCAGCGGGTGCGCAAGGTGCGCGAGGTCTTCCACCTGTTCCGCATCGACCACGTGCTGGGCTTTTATCGGATCTACGGCTTCCCGTGGCGGCCCGAGTGCAACGCGGAGTTCGCCCCCTTGGATGCGGGCGTGGCGCAGGAGCGGACGGGCGGGGAGCTGCCCCGGTTCCATCCCAACCCCGACGACACCGACCCGCAGCGCCTTGCCAACCGGCAACACGGCGAGGAGCTTCTGCGGCCGTTGCTGGAAGAAACCGGCGCGTACCGGCTTATCGGCGAGGACCTCGGAACGGTGCCGCCCTACGTGCGCCCGAGCATGGAGTCGCTGCAGATGGCGGGCTTCAAAGTACCGATGTGGGAACTGGAATGGGATACGCGGCTCACGCCCGGGGACCGCTACCAGCGGCTTTCCGTGGCGACGTACGCCACGCACGACCACGAACCGCTACGGGTGCTTTGGGAGCGCTGGATGCGGATCATCGCCCAGGGCGAATCGGGCCAGGTCGCCGACGCCCACGCAAGAGACGGTGCGTGGTGGGAAGTGCGCCGGTTGGCGACGTGGGCGGGCTTTGAAGTGCCGCGGATCATGGAGTTCGAGCAGGTGCACGAGGCTCTGCTGCGCGGACTGCTGGCCTGCAACTCCTGGATCTCCATCTTCATGGTGACGGACCTGTTCGGCACCAGCCAGCGGTTCAACGTGCCCGGGGCCGTGACCGATTCAAACTGGAGCGAGCGGATCGAGCGCCCCGTCAAGGAGTGGGGCGCGTCCCAGGCGCTCTCCTCCCTTTTGAGCCGGATGGCTTCCGCGCTCAGCCGCCAGTAGCCGCCGCGCCCCTCGGAGAACCCGTGCGGCCGCGAGCCCTCAACGCTCCCGTTTGAGTTCGCCGCAGTGGGCGGCAAAGCCCGCCCCAAAGGCGGTCAGCCAAAGGCTTTCGCTTTCAGGGAAGCTGAGGAGCGAATCCTCGAGTGCCGCAAGGACGCTCGGGCTGCTGATGTTGCCGTATTTCCGTAGAACGCCGCGGGTTTCAACGAGCGCGTGCCCTGGAAGAGCCTGCTCGAGCGCCTCCACCACATCGCGTCCACCCGTGTGCGCGAGCAGACGATCCGGCTCGGCGGACCTCCTTGTGAAGAGTTCCGCCACGGTTTCGGCAGCGAGCGCGGGCACCTCGCGGTGCAGCTGGTTTTTGAGGCGTCCGCCGGAATTGACGAAGCGGATCTTCTCCCTGTGCTCCGGCCTGTGAAGGGTGCGGAAGTTTTGGAAGCGGAACTGGCCGCCCCGGTCTTGCCCCCGCCAGATGGCGGCGGCGGCGCCATCGCCAAAGAGGCACAGGCTGATGAGCACGCCGGGCTCGTCGTTTAGAAAAAAAGCGGCCGAGGAAATTTCCACGGCCACCGTCGCGATGGTGGCGTGCGGGTTTGCCGCCAGGATGCCACGGGCGGTTTCTAGAAGCGGCAGGGCGGCCCCACAACCGAGGCCGAGCAGATCCTGAAGAAAGGCATCCGGCCGGAGGCCGAGGATTTCGGAAACATAGCTGCTCAGGCCCGGACAGAGGTAGCCGGTGCAGGTGCACACCAGGAGGGCGTCGATGCGCGAGGGCTTCAGACCGTCCTGTTGGCAGGCCTTTAAGACCGCCTCGGAAGCGAGTCTGGGAGCGTGCCTTTCGAAATGGCCATGCAACCCGGACGCGTCCAGCCCGAAGGTGTTCCGCAAATCTGGGTCACAAAAACGACGCGTATCGATGCCGGAATCTCCCGTGAGCACCTTTTCGAGCAATTCTCTGGAACGGCCCCGCAAGGCTTCCAGCGTTCCGGAACTGTTGAGTGCCTCAAAACACTCAACCTGCTTGAACGCGTGCGGGGGAAACGCCGTGGCGAGAGATTGGAGGTACATCAGCGGACCAGGTGGAGGATGGCTTGGATGGGGAGACACCCGCTGCGCGCGAGCGCGCCGATGAGCTTCAGCCCGGCGGGGTTCATCAGAAAGCGGTGCAGGAGGTTTGCCGTGGTCATGCGCCGGCGAAAGCGGTCCGCCTGTGCGGCTGCGGCCGCGGCTCCAGCTTCCCTCCAGGAGGTGCGGCCGCAGGCGTAGTCTAGGGCGGGTTGGAGCGCGCACTCGGCAGACTCGAAGGCCATGCTCATCCCGTTGCCGGTGAAAGGCGGAATCATGACGGCAGCATCCCCAATCCGAAAGGCGGGCCCCTCCTGCGCACCGGTCTGAAAGCCGGCTACCCCGCAGAAGCTGGACTCCTCGAGGTCTGCCCCTTCGAGACGGTCGGCAAGCGCGTGAAGCGACGCCCCCCGGAGGACGGCGAGTAAAAGGCCGGTCCCTTTGGCGCCGGTGAAGCGGCGCTGCTTGAAAAGCCCGCAAATATTGACCTTTCCCTCCTCTATTTTTGCAAGGCCCACGTAACCGCCCGGCGAGGTGAACATTTCCAGATCATGGGTCAGCGCCAGATTTCGGGCGTGGCACTTCAGTCCGATCCAGGGCGACGGTTGCCGGGGGCGGCCCGCCGCCCAGACGACGCCCAAGGCCGCCGGAATGCGCGAGTTGGTGTGGAGAGTCCCCCCGTGGGCAAGGAACTGCCGCCGCAAAAGATCGTCCAGCTTCCAGCGCGAGATCCCCCGTCCGGGCGCCTGCAGTTCCGCGAGTTTGCCCGCCGGGTCGCTCCAGCAGACACTTTGCAGGCGCGTCGCCCCCTCGAGGCAAGCGGCGATGCCCAGAGCGTCAAGCGTTTGCTCCCCCACTCCGCTGATGAACTCGCCGCAGACGCGGTGCCGCGGGTAGGTGGAGGCTTCGTGAAGGGTCACAGAAACCCCGCGGGACTGTAACGCGACGCCCAGCGAAAGCCCCGCCAGTCCCCCGCCCGCAATCGAAATTGGGTGTTTCAAAGACGCGAGGCTATCAAGCGGAGCGCCCCACGCCAGTGGCATGATTCGGTGATCTTCCAATTTTTGGGATCCAGCCCGAGCAGCGCGGGCAGTTCGCCCGGACGGAAACCCGCGCGGATGCTCGCCGGCATGTCGTGCCGCGTGACCTCCCCCACAAACGGGGACGAAAGCGTGGAAAACACCAGCGGCAGCCTCGCACGGAGCGGTTCGCAGAAGATGAGGGTCCGAAACGCGCGCAGACTGGATCCGAGTTCCCGCAGCGCACGGTCCGGAAAGTGGTGGAGAATGAGGCTGCCCACGCAGGCGTCCGCGCCAGCCCCTGGCAGGGTGTGAAAAAAGTCCCCGCTCACCCAGCCGATGTCGCCCGGCAGGCTGGCTGGCCGCCCAAGCAGGTCCAGGCCCGTCACGGTAGCGGAGGAGAACGCCGCGTTGATTTTCCGGCAAAGCCCGCCCTCCCCGGCGCCGATCTCAAGGATATGGCCCGGGGCAGGCGCCTGGTTTCTGAGCCGGCTGACAATCCAGCGCGAGTTGCCCAGATACAGGTCGATCCAGCGCAAATCCCTGCGGCTCCGTAGGGCGCGCGGATCCGCGGGATCCAGCGAATCCAGGATCTCGGGAAGGATGACACGGTCGGAAGCAGGCATGGGCAGTGAACGCGACTTTAGGGCGGGCCATCCAATCATCCAGACCCGGCTGCGCCAAACCGGGGTGGCCCGTCCCGCGAGGCTGCGGCTTTGCGCCGCGGAGTCCAAGCGAATCAGACACCACGGTTGCGCTTCACCCGGGTTTGCAACAGCATCAGCCCCATGAGCCGTACCGCTTCCTTGCTTGTAGCCTCGCTGCTTTTGGCCGCCGCCTGCCCTGCAGTCTCCGCCGCGCAATTCGACCTCGACCTGGAGTCGGGCGCCGTTTGGAGCTCAAAAGCCGATGTGCGCATTCCAAACACAGGGGGCACTTTCTTCTCCCTCTCCAAGGACCTGAGCGCCAGCGATCCAAACGCGTATTTCCGCGGCCGGCTCACCTGGCACCCAGGGGCCAGACATGACATTTCCCTGCTCTACGCCCCGCTGGAGATGGATTTCCGCGGCCAGTTCAACCGCCCCGTGCGTTTTGCAGGCACCGACTTTGCCGCCGGCGCAGCCACCAACGGAGCCTTCCGCTTTGACTCCTACCGGCTGACCTACCGATACAATTTCATCCAAACCGAGGACTTCGTGTTCGGCATGGGCATCACGGCCAAGGTCCGCGACGCCGAAGTACGCCTGAGTCAGGGCGGAAAGACCGCGAACGATTCGAGCACCGGCTTTGTGCCTCTGGTGAACTACCGTCTGGTGTGGCGTTTTTCGAAGCCCTTCAGCCTCCTCTCCGAAGGGGACGCGCTCGGCGCACCCCAAGGCCACGCCGTCGACGCCTCCGCGGCGCTGCAATGGCATGCCACCGACCGCCTTTCCGTGCGGGTCGGCTACCGGGTTCTGGACGGGGGCGCCGACAGCGACACCGTTTACACGTTCAGCCGGTTCCATTACTCGCTAGTAGGCCTGAACTTCAGCTTCTAGCCGGCCTCTTATTCAAGGGAGCGGCGCGGCACGGCGGCCCTTTTGAGACTGAGTCGCAACAAAACGCTTGAACGGGTAGCAACGGAAGGGCAGGGTCGGGATCCGCTATTGAGAATCAGTCTCAGTAAAACCGCAGCCCCTGTCCCCGCTCGATTCGCCATGCAAATCCCGTCTCGTCCCTCCCCGTTGGCCCGGACCGTCCTCTGCACGGTGCTCCTCCCGGGGCTGCTCTTCGCCCAGTCCTCCCCCCGGGTGCTGGACACCCTGACCGTCTACGGGGAGTCCGAAAATGACAGCATCATCCAGAACCCCTTTCCCGAGGCGGTGGAAGACAACCGCATTTTCTCCGGCAAGCGGGCCACCGTCATCGACCTGGACGCGCTGCCCAAGGTGCAGGCCAACAACTACCGCCAGGCGCTGGCCCTGACGCCGGGGCTCCTTTACTCGGAGGAAACGACGCCCCTGGTAAGCCTAGGCTTCCGGGGGATCGGCACTCCCGACCGAGCCCAGTTCCTGCAGGTGCTCAAGGACGGCATTCCCATCCACAGCGATCCTTTCGGCTATCCGGAGGCCTATTACATGCCGCCCCTTGATGTGGTGGACCGCCTAGAGTTTATCCGCGGGGGAGCAGCGCTCATGTTTGGGGCGCAGCCCGCGGGCGCGCTGAATTACGTCACGCACATGCCCGTCACCGACAAGCCGTTCACCTTCCGGACGCAGAATGTTTTCGGGACCGACGACTTCTACTCCAACTACACAAGCTTTTCGGGCACGTCCGGTTCGACGGGTTACTACGGGTACTTCAACCACCGGGAATCCAACGGGTTCCGGGAGGCCAACAGCCGTTACAGCCTCGATGGGGGGCTTTTCAAGCTGGTGCAGTCCTTCAGCAAAAGCACCCGGCTGGTGCTCTCGCTGGATGTATATGAGGAAAAACACCGCGAACCCGGGGGACTCAGCCTCCCGGATTTCCGTTCCAACCCGCGCAAGACCACGCGTTTTAACGACCACTTTGCACTGTCCCGGTACGCGGTTGCCGCCGACCTGCAGCACAACATCCAGCCGGGCACGGACCTCTCCCTCAAGGTCTGGTTCGCGCATCTCACCCGCCAAAGCTGGCGGCAGCAGGGGGGCGGTTTTGGAACCGTTCCCACGGGCGCCGCAGCGCTGACCAACGTTATTCAGGACCAACGGTTTCAGAGCGTTGGGTTTGAACCCCGACTCCGGCACGACTGGGAAGGCCTGGGTGCCAGCAACACCCTTAGCGCGGGCTTCCAGCTGTACGGGCTCCGCTCACCCCGCAGCGACAGGGAAGGCCAGTCTGCAACCGCCTTGGAGGGCATTCTTGAGGGCTCGCGGTTCTTCAACTCCGAGGACTCGATGCGCCGCGTGTTTTACGGATCCGCCTTCGCAGAGAACAAGTTTTCCTGGGGCGACTTCAGCCTCACACCCGGTTTCCGCTTTGAAGGGATCCGCCAGTCGGTGAGTTCGCAAAAGTGGACTGGAGGTGCGACTGGATCACTCAAACATTCTGAGGTGACGAAAATCGACTACCAGCCTCTGGTGGGGTTGGGCGCGGCCTACGAACTGCCCCGCCAGCAGCAGATCTATGCGAACGTTTCGCAGAGCTACCGCCCCACGATCTTCAGCCAGTCGATCGTGGCCGCGCCCGGCATGGCAGCGACTGACGCCAGCCCCAACATTGGCTGGAACTACGAGCTGGGAGTGCGTGGAAGGCCCACCCCGTGGCTGACCTACGACACCAGCCTCTTCCTCATCGACCTGGACAACCGGTTCGGCGTCTCCAACAGCCAGCTCACCAGCGTCGGCCGGAGCATCAACTACGGCTGGGACGCCTCTGCTCAAGTCGACCTCATTGGCGTGCTCGCCGCCAGGACCGGCCGCGACCTCAACGCCAGCTGCGGGAACCTCAACCTGTACGGCAGCCTGACCCTTCTTGAGGCTGGCCTACACGGCGGCCCCAGCAACGGTGGGACCCCCATGTATGCCCCGACCTACCTTCTGCGCACCGGGTTGATTTACGGTTTCCGGAAGGCGAAGGTTTCGATGCTTGGGACGCTCATGGGGAAGCACAACGCCCAGGACAACAGTGATCCCGCCTTTGAAATACCCTCCTTTGTCACCTGGGATCTCACCGCTGAAATCCCCGTTCACCCCCGGGTCTCCGTCATGGCCGGCATCAACAACCTGTTCGATCGCCAATACTTCTCCCGCGTAACCGCACAGGGCGTTGATCCAAGCTACGGCCGCAACGTGTACGCAGGACTGTCGTTCCAATTTTAACGTCCCCACGCCTCGCGGCCTTCGCCGCCCAACCCGCATGATCCGCAACCCACCCCAAGCCCCCCTTGCCCTGGCCTCTGCCTGGGTGAGTGGCGTGGCGGGATTGTTTCTGCTCGTTGGGATTGGCGGCTCTCTCACTCCGGTTTCCCCGCCCCTCCGGCTCTCCTTCGGGGAGCCAACCTCCTCCCCGCTGGTGCAGGTGCAGGAGTTTTTGGCGCCCCCCGAGGAAGCCTCGCCCGAGTCGCCGGCCCTGGAGCAATCCCAAACCCCGCCTCCGGTGGAGGTTTCCATTCCGCCGGTGCCGGTGGTCACCCCGCCCCTGCAACCGCCGGAAATGGCCGAGCTTCAAGCGGCGGAACCGCTCACCGACCCCCCGCCCGTGCAGCCCCCGCCAGAACCTCAACCGCCGAAGCCCGCGCCCGCTGCCGAAGCCAAACCCGCGCCGGCGCCCGCCCCACCGGCAACCACTGCCAAAGCCTCCGCATCCCCTTCCACCGCGCGACCCGCCCGCACAGGCGGCACACCGGGCGGTACCCAGCCCGTTCCTTTTTCCGCCGCCGGCGGTGGGCGGTTTCCCTCGCCCTCGTATCCTTCCGCCGCGCGCTCCGCCCGCATTGACGGCACCGTCATTTTGCTCGTCACCGTCGAATCCAGCGGCGTGCCCTCCTCCGTGGAGATCCGCACCTCGAGCGGACACACCCTGCTCGACACGGCCGCCCGCGACCATTTGCGTCGCAACTGGCGGTGGCCTTCCGGAGAGTCCCGGCTTTTCATCGTACCCATCAAATTTGTCCTCCAATGATCCTTCCCGCCCCTTTTCTATCCAACGCCCTGGTGGAGCTCTTCCTCAAGGGTGGCCCCATCATGTGGCCCATCGCGCTCCTCACCCTTTTCTCGGTTGCCGTGATCGTCGAACGCGTCTGGTGGTGGTTTCTGCTCTCCAGAAATCGGAACGCAGCCTTGCTGGACATGGTCCTCACGGCGCTGGAGGCGGGCGACGTTGCGGCGGCGCTTAAACTTTGTGGAGGCTCCGCAGATCCGGTGCTGCGCGTCATCAGCGCCGGGATCACGCACCGCCACGCCAGCCTCCAGGGGGCGTTGCAGGCGGCCGCGGGGGTCGAGATCAAGCGGGCGGGCCGCTTCCTGACGGCGATGGACACCATCATCACGCTCGCTCCCCTGCTGGGCCTGCTCGGCACGGTCACCGGCATCATGGGCAGCTTCTCGAGCATCGGCAGCTCCGAACTGGCCGTGGAGAAGGTCACCGGCGGTATCGGCGAGGCCCTCATCGCCACCGCCTTCGGGCTGGGCATCGCGATCGTGACCCTCGTCCCCTACAACTGGTTTCACTCGCTGGTGGCCTCCCTCCAGCACGACATCGAGACGGCTGCAAACAACGTGGAGGTCTTCACCGCCCAGAAAAAATGAAGCTCGTCTCCCCGCTCCCGCACAAAAAGGCGCGTCTGGAAGTCGTGCCGTTGATCGACATCATGTTCTTCCTGCTGGCCAGCTTCATGATGGTCAGCCTCACGATGACCAAGCAGCGCACCGTCGGTGTGAACCTACCGGCGGCCTCCTCCGCGCAGACCTCCCTCAAGCCAGATTCCATCAGCCTCGCCGTGGACGCCGCGGGCCACGTGTTTTTTGAAAAGCAGCCCGTCACCCTCGAGCAGCTCGAGCAACTTCTCCGCGACAAACTCGCCCAAAACCGGGACCTGCCGGTGTACCTGAGCGGCGACGCCGCCACGCCCCACGGCGCCATGGTCGCCGTGCTGGATTACGTGCGCCGCTGCGGAGTCACCAAGGTCGGATTCAACGTCAAACCCGTGGAGGTCCGGTGAGCCGTCCGGTACCGCTTGGGATTCTCCTGCTCCTGCTTCTGGGTCTCTGCGGCCTATGCGCCTGGCAGTGGAACCGCGAGGAACAGCTCCGCGATTTGACCCGCCGGCAACTGGCCGAAAACACGGACCTGCGGAAGGCCCTCGAAGAAAACTCCGCCCGCGCAAAAGCGGGGGACGCCGAGATTCTGCGCCTTACCGAAACGCTCAGCGAGATCAAGACGGCCTCTGTTGCCAAGGTACAGTACGACGAAGCGCTGGCCGCAGCACAAACCCTGCGCGAGGGAGTGTTGAAACAGAACACCGCCCTCAAGGACCAGCAGGAAGCCCTGCTCAAATCAAACGCCGCCGTGACACAGGCCAACCAAGCGATCGAAAAGCTGGCCGCCGAGCGCGACGGCCTCACCCAGAAACTCAACGCGCTGACGCTCCAATACAACAAGCTCGTCAAACGCGTTCAAGCCGAGGCCGAGGCCGCCGGGGCCGCGCGCGAAGGCGCGCAGAAACCGCCACAGTAGCGGACCCCGGGCGCAGCAATAGGCCCCTTCCGAACCCCTTCTTGACTCCCTCCGGATCTAGGAAAGCTCGGTGAGGGCGGAGTCGGCGTCGCCGAACCGGTCCAGACGCATTCCCATCCGCTCCATCAGCGCGAGGTGCAACCGGCACAGGCGGCGGTTGGGGTCCTTGCTGTAGTCGAGCAGGCGGCCGCCGCGCAGGGAGCCGCCGCCGCCGCCCGCGAGCAGGACCGGAAGCTGTTTGGAGTCGTGTGCGTTCCCGTCCATGAGGCTGGAGCAGAAAAGGAGCATGCTGTTGTCGAGCAGGGTGCGCTCCCCCTCGTTGGTCTGCCGCATTTTTTCCAGCATGCCGGCCAGAAGCTGCATATGGTACTCGTTGGCCTTTTGATACATCGCCAGCCGAGCCGGATCGTTGGCGTGATGCGAGAGCTCGTGCAGGCCGCCGGAAATCCCGCCGAGGTATCCGAAGTTCATCCCGGACAGGTCGTTGTTAAGCATCAGCGTGGCGACGCGGGTGCGGTCCATCTGGAAGGCCAACGTGAGGATGTCGAGCATCAGGCCCATGTGTTCGCCCGGGTTGGCCGGGATGCCGGAGGCGGGGCGCGGAAAGGTGGGCGCCTTGACCGAGGGCTGCCAGCCGAGGCCGCCGGTCTCCTGCTTGCTGAAGGCGTCCGCCCGCTCGATGCGCTGTTCGAGCTCGCGCACCGAGGTCAGGTATTCCTGGAGTTTGAGGTTATCGCGGCGGCTGAGGTTTTTGGAAAGACCCTGCGCGTCGCCCCGGACCAGGTCGAGGATGCTCCTGTCGCGGCGGCGTTTGCTACCATCGTCAAAGAGTTGGTCAAAGGCCTGCTGGGGGTAGATTTCCTTGGGGGCCGGGGCGGTGGGCGAGGCCCAAGAAATATAGGCGGAGTAAAGGGAGGTGTAGCCGCTGTCGGTGGAGTAACCCGGTCCCTCAGTGCCGAGGGTGAGGCTCTGGACGGGGGTGTGTTTGCCGACCTCCCGGGCGATCATCTGGTCCACTGTGACGCCGACCTCGACGTCGGTCGTGGTCTGCTTGACCTTCACTCCGGCCAACACGTTCATCTTCGGGAAGTGCCCCCCGGGCCCCTCCACGGTTGTTGGATTCCACAGCCCCTGAAACACAAGCAACCGGTCCTTGAAGGGCTCGAGCGGGCGCAGTGAATCCTTGAGGCGCATGCCGGCGCCGTCAGGTTCCGCGCCCCAGTGGTGGGGGTTGACTCCGTTGCCCATGAAAAGAGCCGCCATCCGGCGCGGGGCGGCTGAGGGCTTTGCCGCCTGGTTGCCGGCGAGGGACTGCCCCCACGCGTTCATGGATTCAAACCACGGAAGGCCGAGGGCCACACCAGCACCGCGCAGAAAGTGCCTGCGGGAAAGTGAGCCGACGGCCTGAGAAGAATGTGAGGGGTTGGGCATGGTGCTGGAGGTTAATCGTTGCGCCTCTGGGTGAACTGTCTGCTCTCGACAATGGAGAGCAAGGCGGTGGAAAACGTGCCGTCTTCTTTCTGGAGCCTGAGCTTCATGGCATCAAGCAGCGGCTGGTCGGTGGGTAGGATGACGCGTCCGAGCGAGTAGCCCAAAAGCTTGCGACAGAAGACTGCAAGAAACTCCGCGTCACGGGTGGCCAGGTAAGAGCGAAGGCCGCCGACCCCTTCGAAGGTCTGCCCGTCGCGGGTCTTGGCGGATGTGTCGACGGCGATCCCCGCCTCGTCCTGGGTGCGGAACCTGCCGATCGGGTCGAAGGCCTCCAGCGCGAAGCCGAGCGGATCCATCTTGTCGTGGCAAGAGGCACAGGCCTTGTCGGCGCGGTGCCGTTCGAGCCGTTCGCGGAGCGATTTTGCGGAGGCCACGCTTTCGTCGAGCTTGGGCACGTCGTTTGGCGGCGGCGGGATGCGCGTGCCCAAGACGGCCTGGAGCAGCCAGTTGCCGCGCAGCACCGGACTGGTGCGGTGGGGATAAGAGGTTTTGGTAAGCAGCGCGCCCATGCCCAGAATCCCTCCGCGGCCGTGTTGGGAAACGTCTGTTTGCACGAAGGCGTCCCCTTCCACACCCGCGATGCCGTAATGCTTGGAGAGCCGACCGTTGAGGAAGGTGTACCCGGCCGAAAGGATTTCGCGGACCGGCCGGTCGTTGCGCACGATGTGCGAGAAAAAGGCGACCGCCTCGTTGTGGAAGTCGGCGCGAAGTGCGGGCGTAAACTCCGGAAACCTGCCGGTGTCGACCTTGGAGTGGGCGTCAAAGTGGTGGAACTCCAGCCATTGGGCGGCGAACTCCCGGGCAAGCGCTCCGGCGCGTTCGTCCCGCAGCATGCGGCTCGCGGCGGCCTTGAGACCTCCAGGTTTGAGCAGTTCGCCCGAGGCCGCCTCCCGGGCCAGTGTCTCGTCCGGGACGGAGGACCAGAGCATGAAACTCAGCCGGGAAGCCAGTTCCCAAGCGGTGACCGGGTGCACCGGCGGCCCCTGGTTTTGTTCGAGTTTGAAGAGAAAATCCGGAGCGACCAGCACGCGGACCAACACCTCGCGCGCCGCGGATTCGCGGTCGAGTTCCGCTGTTATCCCGGCCTGGTAGACCTGCTTGAGGTTGAGCCGCTCCGCCTCAGAAAGAGGACGGCGCCACGCCCGTGCGGCGAAAACATCAAGGTGGGCCAGAAGTGCGCTGTCCCATTCCGTCAAAAGTTTCGGCTGTGGGTTGGGCACCCGAACAAACCGCCAGTCCTCGAGGAGCCGGGTCATCCTCTCGGTTTCCGCCGGAGGCAGAAGCGGGCGCAGCTGCGTGTCGTTGAGGAAATAGACTCCGGGGCCCGTGCCGCCGCGGTGGAAGTTTTTGGCGACCTCCTCGAGCCGGCGTTCGAGTGAGTCGGGAAAGACGCTCTTCATCTTGTTGAAGTCGTCCATGGTGGAGCGCTGGGCCTGCGTCTGCCGCTTCCACACGGTCAGCACGCCCGGAATGATGCGGGCGGGGTCGGGCGGCGGCGCCGTCGTCGCAAGCCACTGCGCCGTGGCAAACTCGGCATCTGGATGGGCGAGGTCCAGTCGGCCCTTGGCGCGGAAGCGCTGCGCCTCCTTGGGCATGGGCAGCGTCAGGACAAGGGGCGCCTGCACGAGGAGCGCTCTTGAATCAATCGGCAGCTGGCGGGGGTGCTTGCCCAGTCCGGAAAGAAGGGCACCGGCTTCCCCCACCCGCTTCTGCAGCTCCGCCCGCGACACGCCTTTTGCGGCCAGCACCGCCTCGTCCTGAGCCAACAGCGCCTCGTCCTCCTTTTGGCGGCCTTCGAGCCACTCCAGGTAGCTGCCAAACTTGCCCCCTCGCTGGATTTCGAGCCCCTCGAAAAACACCCAGTCGCCCTTGTTGCCGTCGCCGGTGTCGCCGAGGACGAGATGCACCGCATCTTGTCCTGCCAGCGCCGTTTCCAAGGGATAGGGGCGCAGGCCGTCGGCGTCCTGCTGGGCGCGTTGGACGGGCCAGTTTCGTGGGAGCAGCCAGGCGCGCCGCTGGGTCTGAATTTCCGAAATGGCCGTTTTGACGCCCTCTGGAACGGCCTTGGGGTTTGCGGGATCCGGCGCGGCCAGGGCGCGCCAGGGCAGGCGGGTGAGATCCAAAAAGCGGGATTTGGGTTCGGCCGATTCAAGGACAGCCCACCAGTTTTCTAAAAAGGCCGGCTTCAGGCCTTGCTGCGTTGCGAGTTGCTGCAGAGATGCGGCCCCGGTCATTGCGCGGTGTTTCCACTGCCAGCAGGCCAGCATGTAATCGGCTTCGCGCAGGTCTTCGTCGTCTTTGGGGAGGTAGGGGGTCGACTTCTCCTGATACCACCGGTAGAGCGTGGCCTCGGTGCCCGACTTCAGTTGGGAGGGACCGCGCGGGCCGACGCGCAGGGCGCTGAAACGGATGCCGGAACCCGGGGTGATTTCGGCGTGGTCGGCAAGTTTGCGCGCGGCACTGAAGTAGGTGTTAAGGTGCTGTGGGTTGAGAAAAAGCACGTCACCCAAATTGGAAAAGCCCTCGCCGCCGCCAGCGTCCGGAGTGAACTCCCTGCTGAGTTGGAAGTCCACGCCGGTGAGGTCCCGCACGGTGCAGTCGTATTCGGAATTGCTCAGCCGCCGAAGCGTGACCGGGCCCGGATCGCATGCGTTGGCGAGGATGACTGCGCGGAGATTGGACGCCAGCGAGGCGCTCAGTCGCTTGCGGTGCTCGTCTGCGAGAGGCTTTTTGGCGTCGTCTGGCGGCATTTCACCCGAACGCAAGGTCGCCTCCACCTTGCTCCAGAGCTCGAACTCGGTGGCGAAGGCGGGGTCTTTCTCCAACCGCTGCAGATCCACCCCGCCCTTGGACTTCCCATTGCCATGGCATTCGTAACAGCTGTTCCGGAGAGCTGGCTGGACGGAGGACCATCCTTCGGCAGGTGGCGGCGCATTTTCCAAGGCCGCCGCGGACGGAAGGAACCCCAACGCCGCCAACACGGAGAGTGTGCAGGCTGCGATTGTCCGGTCGGCGGCGGAAGACTGGAAGGGACGGGGATTCACAATGTGAAATGCAAACAGGCGTCGATGGCCGGCTTCCAGTAAAATCCAAGGGGATGCCCTTGCGGCGGGGCCGGAGGCCGGACTTGTTTCATTGCCGGGGGTCTTGTCTCTGAGTGCACTACAAACTAGGTTCCAGAGCCGTTGCAGCGCACAGAAAAGAAAGCGCAACATACTTTGCCCACTGTATACCACATGATCTTTGTACTCGTTCGTTTCCTTCCAGACCTCCGAGGATGAACGCCGCTGACAGACCCGCGGCCGTTCCAAGCGAAACGCAACGTCTCGCTGCGCGGCTGCGCCCAACGGGGGGGCCCGTGATGTATCAGCAATGGCAAGAACTGCTTTTCCTCCACTGGGAATATTCCGTTGAGGCGATACAAGCCACTCTGCCAGACGGGTTGTTTGTCGATACTTTCGGGGGCAAGGCGTATCTCGGTGTCGTGCCGTTTTTGATGCGCAACATCCGTCCGCGCTTTTTACCCGCGGTGCCGGGGCTCTCGAATTTCATGGAGATGAATCTGCGAACCTATGTCCATGATCGGAATGGAGTTCCGGGGGTGTGGTTCTATTCGCTCGATGCGGATCAGTGGCTCGCGGTGAAAATCGCGCGGCGCTTTTTCCACCTCCCCTACGAGCATGCGGTGACGCAATTGAGCCGCTCCGCGGGTGGGCGCATCCGCTACGAATCGGTGCGTACAGGCGCCCGGGCTAGCGGCACGCGTTGCGTGTTTGATTACGCACCCGGTGCGAGTGTGCCGGAGCCCGGGCCCGGCTCTTTGGAGTTCTTTCTGGTGGAACGTTACCGTCTTTATTCCAGCGCGCCAGATGGCCTCCGGCGCGGCGCCGTTTTCCACGCTCCTTACAATCTCTGTCACGCGGACCTTGCAGTGTGGGATGAGAATCTGCTGCCGCTGAACGGCTTCGCCCCCACAGGGCGGCCGCCCGACCACGTGCTCATGTCGCGTGGGGTGGACGTCACCATTTTTCCGCTGGAGCGCGTACCGAAGGACTTCGTGCGATGAGCGCACCTGGCTCGCCTGCGCCGAAGGCTCCGTCTCTAAACTGATGAAAGGCGTCAAGAAACAGCACCTGCCCTCAAAGCTTTGCGCCATCTGTGGCCGCCCCTTCACATGGCGGAAAAAATGGGAGCGCGTTTGGGAACAGGTAAAGTTTTGCAGCGACCGCTGTCGCATGCAGAAGGGAAGTAAGGGCGCCGGCGGCCTCAATCAATGAGGTCCGCTGTCCGCCTTTGGTTCACCGCAGCCACAAGTGTTTCACGCGACCTGAACGCCCCGGGCAAGTGCCTCCTGAACTGGTGGTGCACACTCGCAGGCCGCGCGGCACTGCCGGAGACCATCAGCCGCATTTTGTGGAACCCCGCGATGAGGCGTGCGCGCTGGGCGCCCTCCAACGGTTGGATGGCCTGGATGCGCTTCACGTAGATCGTCGGCACCGCCATGAAAACGGTGTGGGCACCCGCACGGCCCCTTGCCAGAACAGCGTGCAGCAAATCCTCCAAGCCAGCCTCGGAGGTGGCAGGGGGTGCCTGCAGGTTGCGACAGCCGAGTTTTTACTGGTAAACGGTCCTTCGCTGACTAAATTGAGCCCTCAGTTGCGCGGTTAGCTCAGCGGTAGAGCGCTTGCTTCACACGCAAGAAGTCGCAGGTTCAAACCCTGCACCGCGCACCATCTCAACCTAGGGACACCTTGCCTCTGGGGATCTCCGGATCCCACCGACTACACCGGCCCCCAAGACAGTGACCATCTCCTCCGTTTACAATCTGGCGGCCTCGGGCATGAAGGCGGCGGTGGTTCGCCAAAACGCTGCGGCACACAACACTGCAAACCTGCTCACGGAGGACACCCGTCGGCTCGTCGTCAACCAAAGCGAGCTGCAATCCGGTGGTGTTCAGGCGAAGGCGTTCTCCTCAGGAGCCGGCGCGGACCCCGTCGGCGACGCCATCGACCGGTTGCTTTCCGTGTACGCATTCAAGGCCAATGCGGTCTCCCTGCGCACCGCCGACAAGATGGCAGGCGCGGTGCTCAACATCCGCGCCTGAATCCCGGAGTCCGGGCGCCCGGCCCGTGCGAAAGCCGATGCGCCGCAATAGGCTCGACAGGTTGGGAGGCTTCCGGCTCACATGCCGCCACCCCCCCGAAAAATGTGCATCTCCATCCTTCCCCATGAACGGAGCGGCGTCCGCTTCGCTGGCGCCGCCGTTCCCGGTTTTGCAGCACAGATCTTTGCCGCGCTTTTTCTTTCCGCCGCGAGTGCCATGGCTGCGCCCTCGTTGATCCTCCACCACGGGAGGGTCGTCACGGTGGACGAGCGCTTTTCCATTGCGGAAGCCATCGCGGTGACTGGGGACCGGGTGACGGCCGTGGGAAGCAATCAGGACGTGCTCTCGCTCAAGGATGGTGCCACCGAGCTGGTCGATCTCAAGGGGGCGATGGTCCTGCCCGGGCTCATGGACTCGCACAGCCATCCGGTGGGGGCGGCCACAACTGAGTTTGACCATCCCATTCCGGACATCGGCGACATTGCGTCCCTGCTCCAGTACATTACAGATAGAACCCGGGTCGTGCCCGAGGGGTCGCTCATCGGAGTCAGCCAGGTTTTCATCACGCGCCTGCGGGAGCAGCGCTACCCGACCAAGGAGGAACTCGACCGCGTCGCGCCACGGCATCCCGTCGCTTTCCGAACGGGGCCGGACACCATGTTGAATTCCCTGGCGCTGCAACTGGCCGGCATCGACTCGAAGTTTACCCTACCAAAGGGCAGTCCCGGCAGGGTTGAGCGGGATGAGCACGGCGCCCCGACGGGGCTGGTACGCACCTTTTCCCCCAAGATCAACGCGCCGGCTCCGCGCAAAAGTCCGGACGCGGCCGAGACGCTGGAACTGGTGCGCAAGCTGTTTGCCGACTACAACAGCGTTGGGTTTACGACCATCGCCGACCGGGGCGCGACCAAGGGAAACATAGCGATCTACTCTAAACTCAGGGACAACGGTTCGCTAAGCGTCAGGCTGCGCCTGTCGCACACGTTTTCCACCGGCGCCCAGTGGCGCACGACCGAGTTGGCCATCGAGGAGATCGCCGCCCACCCGCTGCGCAAGCCCGACCCGATGCTCCAGATCATCGGCACCAAGGTGTGGCTCGACGGCGGCATGCTGACTGGCAGCGCCTTCATGGAACAGCCTTGGGGCGTCAGCAAAATGTATGGCATCAGCGACCCGGAGTACCGCGGCGTCCAACAAATACCCACCGAAACGCTGGTGCGCATGGTGCGCGCGGTGGCCTCCAAGGGCATGCAGTTTACGGCGCACAGCGTTGGAGACGCGGCGGTGGCCACCCTGCTGGGGGCCTATGAGGAGGTCGGCCGCGAACTGCCGTTGCGCGAGACCCGGCCGTGCATCACGCACTGCAACTTCATGAGTCCGGACAGTGTCGCAAAGGCGGCGCGCCTCGGGGCCGTCATCGACCTGCAGCCGATCTGGTTCCACCTCGACGGCGCCACGCTGCTCAAGCAGTTCGGCTTGGAGCGCCTCTCGAGGTTCCAACCGCTCCGTGCCCTTTTTGACGCCGGGGTACCCGTGGGCGGCGGCAGCGACCATATGCAGAAAATCGGCAGCCTGCGTTCCATCAATCCCTACAACCCCTGGCTGGGCATGTGGATCGCAGTATCCCGACAATGCCGCTCGCTGGAAGGTCCGCTCCATCCCGAGGGCGGACTGTCCCGGGAGGAGGCGATACGGATGTTTACAATCAACAATGCCCGAATCTTGCTGCTTGAGAAAGAAGCCGGCTCGCTGGAGCCCGGCAAGTTTGCCGACCTAGTGCTGCTAGACCGGGACGTGCTCAATTGTTCCCTTGAGCGCCTCGCGGACACGCGCGTCCTCAAAACATGGCTGGGCGGAAAGCCCGTTTTTGCGGCTGAAATCGCGAAACAGGCAGCCGGCAAATGAAGCACGGCGGGCCGAAGTGGACGAAGGCCGACGCGGCGACCTTCACCAGCTGGTGCAGTTTGCCGGAGCGAATCCGAGCGCACACCCCCGGCCTCCGAGGCGGGTTAGGAAAGGCGGTCGGTCTGGGCCTCGAAACGGAAGCGGCCCACGAGATGCTTTAATTCGTCAGCCATGCCGGAAAGCTCCAACGCTGCTGTCTGACTGTCGGTCGCCCCCTTGGCGGTGGCTTCCGCCGCAGTCGCCACCCCGGCAATGTTTCTGGCGATCTCGGAACCACCGGCAGCCGCCTCCGTGACGTTGTGGCTGATTTCGTTGGTGGTGGCCGTCTGCTCCTCCACAGAGTTGGCGATCAGGTTGGCGATTTCATTCACGTGCGCGATCACTCCGGTGATCTGCCCGATTGCTTCCACCGCGCCCCGAGCATCCGTTTGAATTGCCTCCACCTTCCGGCTGATGTCCTCGGCGGCTTCGGTCGTGGCCTTGGCGAGTTCCTTGACCTCGTTGGCGACCACCGCAAAACCCTTGCCCGACTCGCCCGCCCGGGCAGCTTCGATCGTGGCGTTCAGGGCGAGGAGATTTGTTTGCTGGGCGATGGAAGTGATCAGCTTGATCACCTCCCCGATTTCCGCGCTGGAATCTCCCAGTTTCAGAATGGTCTGGTTGGTTGAGCTTGCAATCTTGACCGCATCGCTGGCAACCCTCGCCGCCTCCACCGCATTTCCCGCGATTTCATTGATACTTGCCGACATTTCCTCGGCGCCTGCGGCAACGGTCTGGAGGTTTCTGGAGACCTCCTCGGCGGCGGCCCCCACGGTCGTCGACTGCGCAGCTGTTTCCTCCGCAATGGCGCTCATGTCAGCACTCACCAGAGACATTTGCCCCGAGGAGGAAGAAAGCTGGGTACTTGCACTCGCAAAGGATTGAATGCTGCTCCGGAAAGACTCCAGAAGCTTTTGCAGTCCCTCCCCGACCTGGCCGATCGCGTCGGAGCCCCCCACCTCAACCGACTGCGTCAGATCCCCGGAAGCGGCGGCCGTGACGGTCGCCACCAACTTCTGTGCCTTCTGCTGCAAAAGAACGGCCGCTTCTTTCTCGAGAAGCGCCTTTTGCTGGTTCTCAGCCACCACTTTCCAATCCACCACCTCCTCCAACAAAACAGAGCGGATGGATTCCACCATCTGGTTAACGGAGCGGGCCATCTGTCCCATCTCGTCGTCCGTGTTCTGGACAAGCTTTTGCCTGAAATCTCCTTGGGCGACAGCATCAAGGACCTGCGCAGTGCCCTTCACCGTGCCGATGATGCTCGAGGACACGGCGCGCGACAGCAGGAAGACGACAAGCACGACCGCTCCGATGGAAAGGAGAAGCAGTCCGGTGGCTTGGCCGATGAGTTTTGCCACGCTGGCTTCCTCGTCGGCGGTGAACTTGTTAGCGCTCTCCACGAGTTTGAGGATCGCCGCGAGATGTTTGTCGTAGAGCGGTTGGAGGGTGGCGCTGAAAATCTTGCCGGCCTTCTCGCGGTCTCCGGCCTTGAGAGCGGCGCTAAACTGTGAATCCCGCACTTTGAAAAACTCGAGCGCCGGAGTGCGTGCATCCTCGAGGAGCAGCTTGCGCATGGCTGGATCCGGAAGCCGGGTTTCCCAGTAGGTGTAGCGGTCTGTAAATTCCTTGCGCAGGGAGTCCCCCTTTTCCAGAAGCGTCGCCACTGCCTCGGGCGTGACGGCGTTGAGACATTGCAGCGCCACCGCGTAAGACTCGAGAATGTAGGCGGGCGGCGGGAGGATGTCCGCCTGCAGATCCTTCCCCTTGATGATGACCTCGTAGTGCGGCCCGTTCACCTTCACGTTTGCAATCGTCCGGAGGGCGGCGAAACCAAACAACAACGCCCCCGCTGAGAAAAGGAGGATCAGCAGATTGAATTTTCCTCGTAAAGTAAGCCTGTTTATCATGTTTGCGCTTGCTGATTTGTTATCTAGGGCGACGAGCGACGATGTTTGATGTTTGGCTTGGTCGCAAGGCAAAACGCCCGGCGGAAGCGGTTCCACCTCGTCCGGAACGCGCCTGAAACGGGGCTTTGCAGCCAACAAGGAATTTCAGGAAGCCACGGACAAGGCGGTCCTGGCGCCGACTGAGAGCAGCGCGGTCATCACACAAATCAGCAACCTCTACACGGCTATTGCGGTCGCTTTGGAAAAACAGACCGACAACTCCAAAGAGATCGGCCGGAATGCGAGCGGGGCGGCTCCAGGCAGCAAGGAGCTCGCGAAGCACATTTCCAACTGCGCAAAGAACCGTCCGGAGCGCCCAAAGCAACCCGCCAACTGGCGCCGAGTTTATCTCGATATATGGATGGCGACCGCACTCCAAGATCTGGTCAACCGGTTAAAGATCTCGCTCTCTGCTGCATTTTACGCCCCGGAGCGCCGCGGACTTTACAGGTAGACGTCGACCAACAGGAGGCCCTCACCTACGTGAAACGCCAGCCGGCTGGGGCCGGGCGAGGCCTCTTTCCGGGGGCCGGCGCTTCCCCGGATGACGGCCAATGCCGCCTGCACCTTCTGAGCGGATTCCTGTGCGTCCAGCGTGGAACGCACGACGCGGGGAACCGTCATGGAACAGGGTACTTCTAGATCGGAAACCCGGGATTTGACCGCACCCACGACCATATTGCTGAACTCACCGGCAACATCATTCACCATCTTCTCGTCAAGTTCCCCTGCTGGCGTCTCTAGGGAAATGCTGGCGAGGCGTCCCGCCAGAGACTGGGGGAAATACATCGCAACCTCCAGCTGGCAGCTTCCCCGGATTCCAATGCAGGCGACCAACACACTTCCGGTCGGGGCGCTCTCGGCCGGCAGTTCGGCCGGAAATCCAGCCTGGCCAAACATGGTTTCACAAACGTCTTGAACGGCCTGCGTGAGCCATTCGCTTACAGAAGCTAAATTTAATTCCGAGGGGTAACTCATAAGGGAAAAGGTTCTTGCTGGTTCCTTAGGGAACGTAAAGGGGCCCGCAGCCGCAACAGGTCGCACCGCTGCGACTGCTGCACCCCTCCCGTCCGTAATATCTGTGAATTTGCTTCTGCGTAAAACATTTACAGGCTCCCCGTCAGGAAGCCTGATGAGAAGGGGGCGCGCCTACGGTCGCCTAAGCACGGGAGCCTTGGGTGCCGGCGCCTTGGGCGGGGCGGCTTTTAACACCAGCGGAATAATCCCCTTAGTGAGTTCGATCAACTGCTCACCCTTGAAGGGCTTTGCGATGTAGCCGCTCACCTTGAGCTGGTCCGCCATGCCGAGGCGCTGGCCATCGGACTCCGCCGTGAGCATCACCACAGGGATTGCTGCAATTTCCGGGGTCGCCCGGATTTTTGCGAGCGTCTCGATCCCGTTGAGCACGGGCATCGTGATATCCAAAAAGATGATGTCCGGCTTTTCCTTCAAGGCGACCTCCACCCCCTCGGCGCCATCCGCCGCGCCCACCACAACGCAATCAAACGCTTGAAAGGTGCTGGTGACAATCATCCGCACCATCTTGCTGTCATCCACGGTCAGAATCTTTTTGCTCATAAATGTGATTTGTACAGTTAGCCGGCGATCGGGGAGATGATCAGATCGAGGAAAAGTCCCGTGCCTTCCGTCGCCAAGGGCAGGGCGAGGTGGAATTCTTCGTCGCCGACCTCAGCGGTGAAGCCGGGCCTAGTCTCGACCTGGGGTACGCTGAGCGCGCAGCTCAGACCAGCGTCCACCAGGTTGGATTTGAAGTTTCCGCCGACGATGTTCAGAATCTCACCCACAACGTCAGGCAGCAGTTCGGCCGGGTCCATCGGCAGATCTTTCCCTAAAAACCGGGGTACGATCCATTCGGCGGCCTTCGACGGGATCCGCAGGAAAACACGGCCGTTGGCCTTGCCTTTGAACTGGATGCACCCGACCACCTGATCCCCGGGAGCACCGATAATCTCACGGGCCTCGAGGGTAAGCTGTAACATGGTCGCGAAGGTTTTGCTAACGGCGTGCAGGAGCAACTCGGTCAACACCACCAGCGTAATCTGATGCACCCCGATGCGGGCCACCGCCGAGTCAATGTCCATAGCGATATCACGCCCCCGGGTGGCCACTGTGATCACCCGGGCGGCTAGCGCGGGATCCGCCTTGATGATGGTGGCGATCTCCTGGGCGTTGCTGGCGAAGGCGCCTTGGACGAGTTTCGCCAGACGCAGGACGTTTTCCGGCGGGGCCGCGAGTTTATATTTTGCGTGTAAGTTATCGGCGGTGGACATGATTTTTTCTGAAAAAAGCGCTCGGAAGGTAACTTCCGATGAATTTGCGACTAAAAGGCGACAAAGCCAGCGTTTTTGCGCGCCAACCCCGGAATCGAGGGCCCTGCCATCCTTGGCGACACGCCGGATGGGAGGGAATTTAAATTACGACGGACCGACCTAGCAAAGATATTGTAAACACAGGAAATTCATGACTCCCTGTAGCCGGGGGTCGGCATCCACGGCGCCTTCGCGGCGGTTTCGCCACGTTTAAGCGCCCCTATGGATGCCGTGTCCGAAGCTCCGCAACCGAATCAATTTTTGTCCCTAAGGCACGCACCTGTCCTATGTCTGAACACGAGAAACTAATGGAGCTGTCCCAAAACGTGGGCGCTATTGCCAGCCGCAAGCTGATATCCATTAACTCGATCACCCACGAGATTCGGATCCTCGCCTTGAACGCGCTGATCGAAGCCTCCAGGGCCGGCTCCGCGGGGGTTGGATTTGCGGTCGTGGCAAAGGAGGTGAAGTCTGTTTCGCACCGGATTTCAGACATCTCCCACGAGATGAGCAAGGATTTGGCCTCGTCCATCACTGATCTGAACAAGGTGGGCGAGATCATGATGACCCAGCTCAACGAGGCTAGGGGGCAGCGCTTGAAGGATCTGGCGTTGAACATGATCGACATTATCGACCGGAACCTCTACGAGCGTTCCTGTGATGTGCGGTGGTGGGCCACCGATCAGGCGGTGGTCGAGGCGCTGGCGCTGGCAGACGAGTCAAAGCGGCAGTTCGCGTCCGAGCGTCTCGGGGTCATTCTCAACAGCTACACCGTGTACCTGGACCTGTGGATCGCAGACCTGAACGGCAACGTTGTCGCCAACGGCCGCCCTGGGCTTTACCCCGGAGTCATCGGGAGCAGCGTGTCCGAGGCGGCCTGGTTCCGGGACGCTTTGGCCACGGCTTCGGGGGATGACTATTCTGCGCAGGATATCGAAGTGGCTTCCCGTCTCGGCGGAAAACAGGTGGCGACTTATTCGACCGCGGTGCGCGAAGGGGGCCGCGCCAACGGCAAAGTCATCGGGGCGCTCGGCATCTTTTTTGACTGGGGCACGCAAGCCGCCGCGGTTGTGAACGCGGTGCGGCTCACAGATGAAGAAAAAAAGCTCACCCGCTGCATGCTCGTAGACCGCGAGGGGCGGATCATCGCCAGTTCTGACGGCAAGGGCATTTTGCAGGATAAGTTTAGGATCCGAAAGGGTCCGGGTTCGCCTAAGACAGATTTCTACGCGGGTTTGGACGGTTCCGCTGTTGGGTTTGCAGAAACTCCGGGGTACGAGACCTACCCCGGACTGGGGTGGCACGGTGTCATCGAACAGAAGGCGCGGCGGGAGGATTGAATTCGCTAGCCCGTCTCCAGTCCGGCTTGGACACGGACCCGACTGCCGGTAAGGTTGCCGATTCAGCGCACACTAAGGCTCCATGACCGCACCGCTTTCACTGATCTATCTAGACAACAACGCCACGACGCGTGTGGATCCGGCCGTCCTGGAGGCCATGCTTCCCTACCTCACCGAGCTCTACGGCAACCCTTCCAGTGCGTACCGCTTTGGCAAGCAGGTTGACGCCGCTCTGGAAACCGCCCGCGCCCAGGTCGCGGGCCTTCTCGGGTGCGAGCCACAGGAGATTGTTTTTACCAGCTGCGGCACCGAGGCCACCAACGCCGCCATCCTTTCGGTCCTTTCCGCCGATCCCGACCGCCAGCACATCGTCACCACGCGCGTCGAGCACTCCGCCACGCTCAAGATGTGCGAGACCCTCGCCAAGCGGGGCGTTGAAATCACGTGGCTCGGTGTCGATTCCAAGGGGCAGCTCGACCTCGAGGAGGCCCGGAAGGCCGTCCGCCCGGACACCGCCCTGCTCACCGCGATGTGGGCCAACAACGAAACCGGCACGCTTTTCCCGATCGACGCACTGCAGCGCATCGCGCGCGAGAAGGGTGTCTACTTTCACAGCGACGCCGTGCAGGTGGCGGGGAAGCTGCCGCTGCAAATGAAGCAGGCCGACATCCAGTTTCTATCGCTCTCAGGCCACAAGCTGCACTGCCCCAAGGGCGTTGGTGCGCTCTACATCAACCGCAAGACGCGCTTTTCACCCTTCCTCGTGGGCGGCAGCCAGGAAAACGGCAAGCGCGGCGGGACGCAAAACGTGGCATCCATCGTCGGCTTCGGGAAGGCCTGCGAGCTGGCAGCCACCACGCTCCAGGCCGACGCTGAACATGTGCGGGTCCTCAGGGACCACTTTGAGGGCCGCGTGCTCGCCGAGGTGACGGGCGCCTCCATCAACGGCGATCCGGTGCATCGTCTGCCGAACACCACCAACCTTGCCTTCGCAAACATCGATTCCGAGGCGCTGCTGCTTCTCCTCGACGAGCAGGGCGTTTGCTGTTCGGCGGGTTCCGCCTGCACCTCGGGCTCGGTACACCCTTCCCACGTCCTCAAGGCGATGGGCCACTCGGATACGCACGCGCGTTCCAGTCTCAGGTTCTCCTTTTCCAAGTTCAACTCGCTGGCCGAAACCGACCGCGCAGTCGCCGCGCTCCTCAAGGCGGTCGCCAAGATCCGCGCGCTGTGACGGCCACCCCCGCCCCCTTGCCGGAACCGTGGCTTCTGCCCCAGGCACCGGACCACAGCCAGGTCCAGCGTCTTGCAGCGGAGCTGGGGCTTCCCTTTCTGGTGGCGGAAATCCTTTGCCTCCGGGGCTATGCCGCAGTCGAGGACGCGCGGAAGTTTCTCGAGCCGCGCCTGGGCACCCTCGGGGATCCCTTCGCACTGGGGGGCATGGAGGCCACCGTGGACAGGCTGCTCCTCGCCATCGACCGCCGCGAGCAGGTCCTCCTGTTTGGCGACTACGACGTGGACGGCGTCACCTCCTCGGTGCTGCTTTACCAGGTGCTCACGGCGCTGGGCGCCGATGTCCACTGCCACATCCCCCACCGGACCGAGGAAGGCTACGGACTGACCCCCGAGGGACTGGAGTGCTGTCTGAGCCGGTACCAGCCGAGGCTGCTGGTGGCGCTGGACTGCGGCACTTCCTCGCTGGAGGAGGTGCGCACGCTCAACGCGCGGGGAATCGACGTGCTCATCATCGACCACCACGAGCCGGCGGCGGCGCTGCCCGCGTGCGTGGCGATGGTGAACCCCAAGGTCCACGGGGCGTTCGAGTACCTGTGCACCGTGGGACTCTGCTTCAAGGTGGCGCACGGCCTTTTGAAAAAGCGCCGCACCGAGGCCATTGACTTGCGCGACACGCTTGATCTGGTGGCCCTGGGCACGGTGGCTGACCTTGTGCCACTGGTCGGGGACAACCGCGTGCTTGTGCACAAGGGCCTGTCCCAGCTCCAGCACACCCGCTGGGCAGGACTCAAGGCGCTGCTCGACATCTCCGGAGTCACGCATCCCGCGAGCACCACCGACATCGGCTTCAAGCTGGCGCCACGCCTCAACGCCGCAGGCCGGCTGGGCGCCGCCTACGAGTCCTTCACGCTGCTGACTTCGACGGCGAGCGCCGAGGTTTTCGAGCGGCTGCAGTCACTGGAAAAACAAAACAACCAACGCAAGCTGGTGGTCGAGGAGGTCTTTCAACTGGCTGAGGCCCAGCTTTTGGCGTCGGCCCACGGGGCGGAGTCCTGTTCGATCGTGGTGGGCGGCCCGGGGTGGCATCCGGGCGTGATCGGGATCGTGGCCTCCAAGTTGGTCCAAAAATACCACAGGCCCGCCATCGTGATCGGGTTTGATGAAAACGGGATGGGCAAGGGCAGCGGCCGTTCGGTGGCGGGGTTCCGTCTGGTGGAAGCGCTGCGCGCCTGCGAAGCCCACCTCCTCAAGTGCGGCGGCCACGAGATGGCCGCGGGACTTTCACTTCGGCTGGAGGCGTTCGAGCTGTTTCGGGAGGCGTTTGAGCGGATCGCAGCCGCTTCCGGACAGGGTCGGGGCCCGCGTAGCAAGGTGATTGCGCCGGAGCTGGAGGTAGAACTGGCGGCGCTCCAGCTACAGCTGCTGGACGTGTACGAAAAGCTGGGCCCCTTTGGAATGGAGAACCCGATCCCCCTGCTGGTGGCCCGTGGGGTACAACCGGCGGGCCAGCCCAGGCTCCTCAAGGAAAAGCACGTCCAGGTGCAGCTGCGCCAGGGCCAGTCCACCGTGAAGGCGATCTGGTTCAATGCGCCCGCACCCCTTCCGCCTGCGCCGTGGGACGTTGTCTTCGAGCTGACGCGGAACGCCTATCAGGGGAACGTTTCGTTGCAGCTGCAGATCAAGCACCTGCGCGCGTCGGAATAGGCCGCGCCCAAACCGTCCGGCGCCCGCGCTTGCCAGCAGCCCTCCGGCTGGGTACCTCCGAGCTGTGCCCGATCAAACCCGTATTGCCGTCCCCGGTCCGCGCCCTGAAACCATCCGCCTCCCCTCAGGTGAGGTACTGCCCGTGCCCCAAGGCTGGGTGCTGCTGCCGCCCGGCGATCCCGGCCTGACCGGCCGCGTCAAAAAGGCGGGGCCGAGTTGGACGGTGCAGGAGAAGCGGGGCAACAAGATGTTTTCGCGCGGCGTCTGGGCGCCGGCTGCGAGGATCGAGGTCATCCGGGAGGAGCTCCGTGTGGAGAGGGAAGATCCCGCCTACACCCGCAAACTGGAGGCGGGCCGCCGCAAACGAGAGGTCAAACAGATGCAGTACGCCGAGGATTTCACCGCCGCGGTGCTGGCCTTTCTTGCGTTCGCCCCGGAGCATCTGGCACTGGCCGTGCAGTTGGCGGAAGCAATCGCCCGACACGCGGTGCCCGTGGGAAGCGGCACGGTGGCGCGCACGGAGCGGATCCCCATCGAGCGGCGGGCCGAGGCGGCGAGCATCGCGTGGATGCGCCACGCGACGACCGCGTACGACCACATGGAGATTCCCCGCGTCAAGGGGGCGCGGCGCGAGGTGCGGCGCATGCTCGCGGAGCGTTCGCGCAAGCTGCTCGGACGCTACCGTAGGGGCGAAGGCGTGCCCGCGGGCGAATGTCCCCTGCTCAAAGGGCTTTCCTCCGCGCCTTAGTATTTCCCAAACCCAACCGGAGAAACCGCGGAGGAAGCGCCCGGTCCTAGCCCTACTTCGCGGACTGAAGAGGTCAAAAAAGCTAAACCTCTCATTTTCAGTCTTTGTCTTTAAAAGGTCGGCACTACACGTTTTCTCAGTTCAAATTCGGGTCGGGCCTGTAGATCTTCGGCGGTGCCTGTTCAGGAAGCGTCAGATTCAGTTGGTCCAGACTTAGACGCGAGTCCGCGAAGTAGGGATAGAGCGGCGAGCGACCACACTGAAACCACGTAGCCGCTGCGGGGCGTTAAATATTGCCTCCTGTGTGTCCGGCAATCGTCTACCGGTCACGCCCGACTCCCCGTTGCGGCAATCTTAAAGCCCCGTTTGCCGCTGATGGACCTAGCGCTGGAAGTTGTTTGAGGCCCCATCAAAATACTGGGTTCACATCAACCAACGCTCGTGCTCCGGCAAGCCACCGGCAACACTCCGACCTAGAAACCGTACGAAGCATTTAGGAACAGGGCCGTACCAACCCGGACATCCTTCCCGAAAGTCCCCTTGAAGTCGGCACCCACGTTGAAACGCTCGGTCAGGTCATAACGGTTGCCCACAGAGAAAACGTAGTGAGTCTCCCCCAACCCTGCGGTCGAAACCCCAAACGCGGTGGGCTCCCCAACCACGTTGGCGGTAACATCGCGCCGGGCACTTTGCAGGTTGTGTTCGACTCCGATCCGACCGTTGACACCAAGCTTTGAGTTCACGCGGTGTGCGCCACCCAAACCTAGTTCCACAATGGCGCTGCTGTTGGACTGGGATCCCACCCGCAGATTCTCACCCGAGGGTCCGGTTTCGGAAATTCCATCCACATCGGAGGTTGCAAGCGTCACCCCAAGATCCGCGGTCAAAACCGAGGACGCCCTTGAGACAATGCGGTAAGCACCGCCAAACGCCCCCTGAAAGGTGGAGGAATTGGCCCCGCTAAAACGCGCGAGGCCCGAATTGGTTTGCCGGGTGCCGTTGGAATCAAATACGCCACCGATCAGGCCGACGTGGACACCGAAGGGCAATTCACTACCCCCGTCATAATTTGCCCCAAACCCAAAAGTTTGCCCCTCGGTCGAGACATTGAGAAATTCCGACCGCGTGGAACCGCTTCCCTGCGTGGCAAACACGCTCCCAGCCAGCCCGCCGCCGAACGCATAGCGGACCCCGAGGATACCGGAGTTGTGGTTGATTTTGTAATCCGCCCGGTTTTGAGAACTGTTTGAGCCGAAGTTGTAGTTGTTCCAACCGGTGAAGACTCCCAGTTTTCCTTGCTGCGCCACCGTGTCCATCGTGCGGGCCTGCTCGAGGTGCGAGCGACCCACGCGGAGGCCGAAATCGGAGAGACCGACAAACGCCTCGGGCGAGGCTTTATCGAGCACCAGCTTGGCTGCCTCAGCGTCTGGAGCTGCAAGCATCAACTTTACGAGGGTGCCCCCTTGGAACTGGCGTTCACCGACGTTGAGCTGCGTAAGCATTGCACGCTGGTTGGCATTCAAACTATTCCAACCTCCGATCGATGAATCGAGAAGATCATTACCCAAGGACCAGTTGACTGCCCCAGCTGGGGTTCCAGCTACCCCCCATGGCAGGCCCGTGCCAACCAGCTCACCTGTCCAAAGGTTCAACACGTAACCGCTCGTCAAGTCTTGCCGCGCCGGGTCAGGAAGATTGACCGCGGAAGCACCGTTTCGTAACGAGGCAAACGTCCCGATGATTTGTCCGTCGGCAGTGTCAAAAATCTTGAGTGTCGTGCCGCGAGCCGAACCGTTGAAGGCGAGCGTAGATCCAGGTTGCTGAACGTAACCACTGAGTTCCAGAACCACTCCGGGCCCCAACACAATCGGGGCACCAGTGGTTTGAACGATCCTGCCGAAACCGTTCGCCCAAGTCGTACCGTTGGCGGTGATGCTGTTTGCGCTGAGGCTGCCAATCTCAATGAGCGCCGTCGCGTTCGTCACCGACAGCCGGCTTCCCGAGATGATTTCCCCCGGCGAATTCCCCGGCTTGAGCACGCCACCGGTGATCTGCATGCCAGACATGTAGGTTCCGGAACCGGTCACGACGCCCGTGCTGGTGAAGGCCCCTTGGACCACCCCGTTGTTCTGGAAGGTGCCGGAGTTCACCATGCTGCTGGCCACCGTACCAGCGTTGGAGAGGCTCCCTGCGTTTGTCACCGAGCCCGCTCCCGATGCAACGACATAGCCGGGCATAATTGTCACACTGCCGAGGGTGCCCACGGTCAGAGAACCTTTGAGGGATTCGTTGGTGCCAGGACCGCCACCTAAAGTGAGGGTGCCTCCATCGGCGACTCTCACATTGGTTTCAACCGTACCACTAATACCCACGGTTCCGGTCACCTCCGCGGGAGCAACGGTCTGGCGGTTGTTCGGGTCTACAAGCAGACGACCAGAGAATGTTCCGCTTGAAACCCGCAACAGCGTGGATCCCTGGAACACCGTTCCAGTCCCACTCAATGAGCCGATCTGTACCGCATCCATTCCAGCCACCGGAATGATGCCGTTGAGAGAAAGGGTTGCCGCAGAGTCCACAGACACATTCACGTCGGAATTTACGGCGGAACCCTCGAAGAGATTCAGAATTACCGAATCCTTCAGTTCGATTGTGTTGAGGTTCAGCGGCATGTAAACACCCAGAGCCGTCTGCTCGCCGGACACCGTCAGCTTGTTTGCGGACACCGAGGATTGGGACGTCTGTTTATAAATCCCAAAGTCCGTATTCGCCGTGACATTGATGTCTCCTTCGCGCGCGGTGCCCAAACTCGCGGTGAGCAGGTTCTTGGTCGTCCCCGTCCCACCGAAATTGTAAGTCCCCGCGGCGAGCACATCCCCACCCTGCCCGAGGACGTGGGCCCCGGTCACATTCAATACGCCGATCTTCTGCAACCCTGCGTTGCTGGAACCGGTGGTAACAAGCCTCAGCACAGCGGGAGCGGGAGGCGCGGGAGAGGCCGCCGCCCCGGGACCGGCGGACGCCGCCGCAACCAGTCCGTTCGGGCCGACGTTCACCGTCGCACCGTCGCGAAAGCGGGCGTTGCCTCCCTCCAGGACCATGGTGCCCTCTGCCACCGTGAAAACAGCCGCGTTGGAGGAACCCATCATGAGCATCTGTCCAGCGCCCGATTTCCGGAAGTCCGCACTTTGCAGCACAGTGACAGACATCGTCCGCACGTTGGCACCCTCGGCGACAACCACCTGCGGCACATCCACGGACAACCCACTGAATTCCACACTGCCGGCATTCACCAAAACACCCGACACGGTCACATTGCCGGCAAGGTTGAGCGCGTTGTCCCCCTCCTTGCTGATGTAGCTGCTTCCGGACTGACTGATCGGGCCACTGAAGGTCCCTTCCCGGACGGTAAACTCCGTGTTGGTGAGGGTGAGTGTTCCTCCGCCGTTCAAGGACTCTATGGCCACGAAGGGATCCTTGAGGTTGGCACCACCGTCGAGAATCAGCGCGGTCTCCTGGGGAATCAATCCGCCGGCCTCAAGCGTGATCGAGGCGCCAACGCCAACAGTCACGGACTGCGAGGCAAGTACACCGAGAGGCCCGAGAATCAAACTCCCCCCCGTCACGGTGGTCCCTCCCGTGTAAACGTTTGAGCCGTTCAAGGTGAGCGAACCATTTCCCTTCTTGACCAACTGGGCTCCCTCGCCTCCGGCAAATCCGCCGTCAACCAACGCCCCAGAAAACGTGGTGTCTTCGGACTGATCGACCGTCAGCACCACGCCTCCCATCGAAACCACCCCGCTGGCGGCTCCCGCGAGTCCGCCGATGGTGCGGTTTCCCGAACCCGCAACACCCGTCCCCGCATCGGAGAGGTCGAGTTCGCCGTTGACGGTTACGACGCCGGTCGTGGGCAGGGCGCCGGCATTTTCCAAACGCAGCACACCGGAGTTGATCCGCGTTCCACCGGTGTAGTTGTTTGCCGGATTGGTCAACACCAGCACGCCGGGTTGTTCGTCCGTTGCGCCATTGAGAGTTAACATTGCGCCTCCAGAGAGGGCACCGGACAAAATCGCCACCGACTGTGAGTCGACACCCGCGACGACTGAAATGTTCCTTTCGCCCGAAGCACCAAGGTCAATGTCATTGGTAAAAGTGACCGAACCGGTCGAGGTTGCAGAGCCAAACACGAGGCTGGATGTGGTCGGCACAAAGTCGCCCATCCCCCAGGTGAGTTTTGGATTCGCGGTTCCAAACAAACTCACGGTGAGGTCGCCGTTCGCAGCGGAAAAGCCGCCGCTCCCGGTCCAGGAAACCTGAGTGCTGTCGGAGCCCACCCCTCGCACGAAACTGCCACTGGACTGCAACACCCCGCCCTCAAACACGATTTGGCTGTGGTTGTGGATCCCGACGCCATCCTGAGCCTGAAGGACCGCACCCGCCCCGATCTTGGTGCTTCCGGTGTAGGTGTTTGCGCCGTTTAAAATCGTCAGCCCATCCTCGAAGTGTACATCGGCTCCATTGCCAACCTGGTAGACCGACTGTGCGTCGATCCCGCCGTCGAGACTGATCGAGGCCGCGCTGTCGTCCGCGATCGAGCCGTTGAGCGTGATAATGTTGCCGGCACCCGGCTTGAACAGCAGCTCTGCCCCCTTCATCACGAAAATATCCGTGCCAACAGCCTGACCCGTAGGGCCCGCTAGTGCGCCGTCCACCGCTCCAGCCGCAACGCCCGAACCGCCGCGGACAAAACCCGCGTCGAACGTGGTGTTTCCCGAGATGGTGAGCTTGCCGTTCGACTGTACAAAGATCGATCCGCCAAACCCGGCCCCGCCCGCTCCGGCGCCACCGTTGGAACCCGTGGAGCCCAGACCACCGCCGAACCCACCCGCACCGCCGGCACCTCCATCCCCGTCGGCGGCCTTTTCTCTGGAGGCGGGAACGGAACCATCGTTGCCCTTGGCCCCCCCATCGCCACCACGTCCCCCGCCTGCGCCAAACCCGCCTGCACCGCCGGTTCCCCCGGATCCCCCGTAACCGCCGCGCGCCCCACCTGCGGCGTTCCCACCGGCTCCACCGGCCCCACCGACACCGCCACCCAAGCCAAAATCGCCTGATCCTCCCTCACCTCCGGCGCCACCATCGCCTCCCAAACCCACATAACCGTCATCTAGCTTCATGTGGTAGGTGATCAACGCCTGCGTCGCTTGGGCTAGGTCCATCCCAGCGTTGACCGTGTCAATCGCAAGCTTGGCCACCGTAATGGCATTGTCCACCACCAGATTCCAAGTGAGGGGGTTGGCGAATTCCGAGGTGATCTCCGCCACGTTGCTCACGATATCGAGAACAACCGAACTCATGCCAAGGCCAGCCTGGATCAGAGCCGTGATCGCGAAGGGATCCGTGCCCCATCCATTGGAGCCGTTCCCCCCGCTGCCGCCCGCGCCTCCAATCCTCTGCTGCCTGAAGGCGCCTCCCAAGCCGTTGTCCCCTGCCCCTCCGTCACCGCTGTCAAACACCCCGTAGTCATTGAAGTTGCGCCCGTTGAAACCGGAGCCCGCCACACCGCCAAACGGGTTGCCACTGAACTTGTTCCGGCTGTTCAACATCCCCCCTTGAGTCGCTGTGACATCGGCTTTTCCACCGACGGCGCCGTTTGCGATGAAGGAAATGTTTTTAACCTCGGCCGTGGCGCCATCCCCCACAAAAAGGGCCCCGCCAAATCCGGCTCCCCCGCCGCTTCCGGTTCCGCCCTTGGTCACGAAGTTCCTGAGGACCCCGTTGCTCAACGTGAGGGCCCCCGCGGACAGGAAATAGCCCCCAGACCCATTGGCACCCCCACCGTCCCTGGTGCCTCCATAGAAATCAAGGGTGGTATCCGCGGTGACCACGCTTGGCGCAGCCCCGTAAACACGGGCTGGCAGAATCGTCGACACGCCGAGGTAGGTACTTAGCATCAAGAGGCCCACGAGCCGCTGAGCGAGAGGATTGGAATGAAACATTGTCTGAGTTAAAAAATGGTTTTCCGTGGTTTGGTTAGTTTGCCGGTTCGAACCGGAGGGTGTCGCCAGCGGGCGTGACGCCAACCCCTAGGATTCCTCCATTGGTGCGGTAACCGCCCTGCAGGATTACCCCGGTGAAAGGCACCGGCGCATCTCCGGGCTTGAGTGTCACCAAGCCGGAAACCACCCCGGTGCCGGCGAGGAACCGCGTGGAGAACCGTCCTCCCGCCGCCGCGAAAGCCGAAACCTCCGGAATGAGCCGACTCGCCTGAGCTGTGAAACGCGACACTTCCGTTCCATTGTAGGTCACTACCGCCTGATCCCTCGTGGAGACAAAGGGCGCCAACAGTGAACCGAGTGCCGCGGGCGAGTACTTCGCGCCTGTCACGTCGTAGGGCACGCCATTTGACGTTCCGGTGACAACCACAGCGTCTCCTCCCAACGAGGCCGTTTCGAGCTTCCAGGTTGAGAACAAGCGCCGTGTTTCGCTCAACCGCACCACGAGGTCGGTCATCGAGGCCGGACTGACACCCCGGGGGTCAGCGTACATGGAAGAGGTGGCTGTAAAACGCTCACCGGTGAGCGGCACCATCCCCGAGACAGCCACGATACCCGAATTGAGGTTCACCTTGGTGGAGGAGTATCCGTGGAACATGCCGGTGGAAGGATCCTGAAATGTCCCGGTGTAAATCCCTGAAAGCGTCAGGTTCTTCACCCCCAGACGGGCGAGAACCACTTCGCTGGTCGTAGCCGACTGCGGGTTGTCAGAGGGAACCAACCGGACACTGGCTACAGGATTTGAAGGATCTGCGGTGATGGTAAACCGGAGGGTGGTTGAAGATCCACCCACCTGGGGGACTTCCGCCACCTGGTTCGCACCGCTAAGCACAAAACGGGATGCGAAGCGGATAACCTTGTTCCCGGAAGTATAAGCGCCGGAGACGGTTCCGGCCCGCGTAAAATTCAGCCGGATGTACCCCTGCGGCGTTCCCGGAGGCAGGGCGGTTCCACTGAGGCGCGCGGAGAACAGCCCTCCATTGGAGCCAAACACCGCGTTGAAGAGGTTCCTGCGGGCGTCCCCGTCCACAACGGAGCGTAGCGAGATCGTGGCCGCGGTACTCAACACCGAGGTCACAGAGTTGCTCACCAAAACCGAGTAGGAGGCGACATCCACTGCAGTCACGTTGCCAACCACCAAATCCGTACCGGTCGCCCCGGGAATCGGCACCCCGTTTTTTCTCCATTGGTACTGGGTCGCATCGATTGCTTTCACAGTGAGGGTCACGGTGCTTCCCGCAACTACGGCCTGACTCTGCGGATGGATCAGAATGGTCGGCTTCCCCGCCACAACCCCGGGCAGGGAAAGAGTCGCTTTCTCGCTTGTTGTCGAGCCGCTTTCGTTTGTCGCCACCGCATAGTATGAGCCCGCCTTCCCTGCATTAAAGCCCGTCACCGTCAGGGTGGAGGCTGTTGCTCCAGCGATAAGGCCATCCGGACCGTACCACTGAAGCGTGGGTATGCTGTAACCCTGAGCCGATACTGACAAGATGACCGCCCTGCCGTCGGCCACGGTCTGAGAGGCCGGTTGACGCGTGAACACGGGAGGCGTGAACACACGAACTGCAATCCCACTGCTGGTGACGCTGGAAGCCGGATTCGACACGACCACGTCGTACAATCCCGCCGTGGCCGCCGTGGCCGTCACATTCAAAGTCCCGACTGTTGCTCCCGGAATGTCCTGCAGGTCCTTCCGCCACTGATACTGAATCCCAGTCACGTCGCTTGTGACACCGACCGATAAGGACAGGCTGCTGCCGGAGGCAAGAGACTTGACGATAGTCTGGGAGCCTGAGCCAACCCTGTTGGTGTCGGGCGCCTGCAGTACGACTTGGTCGTAGAACCTCACGGCTACGGTGTTACTGATGACGTCGACGGCCGTCCCGTTCTTGGAGCTAGAGACGGTCACATTGTAATCGTCGTCTCGCGCAGGCGCAGAAAAAGAAGCGCCGGTAGCGATCACCGCTCCGCCGGAGACTGACTTCCAAGCGTAAGACAAGGCGGTTCCTGTTGCAGTGACATTGAGTGCGGCATTGGTTCCGCTGAGGGCATTCACGGCCACCGGTTGCTCCGTGATCTGCGGTGCGAGCCAGAGAACCGCCGTGATGGTGTTCGCGGACTCCACGTTCGAACCATACGCACTGGACACCACCACATCATAGACCCCCGCGCTCAGGGGGCCTGCAGAGGCAATCTCGTGGGTCGGCCCCGTCGCTCCGTTGATGTCCACGCCGTCCTTGCGCCACTGGCAAGTGAACGGGCCGGTTCCCGAAGGGGTCGCAGTGAACACGACTGCATCCCCCTCTCCAAAGGCGAGGTCCGGTCCCGCGGAGGAAGTGTTCAAGCTTCCGTTTTTCGCTGTCGCCAGCACGTTGACGGAGGGAGCCTGCGGAATAATTGCTCTGTGGGCACCCAAGTCCTGCTCCGATTCCCCCAACTGGCCATACTTGTTGAAGCCCCATACGTAGAGCGCCTTCACCGAAGTTATGGCTGCTCCCGATGCCCCTCCCAACGAGACAGAGGAGACAGAGGAGACGGTGCTAGGGCCGACTGGAATGCTCAGCTTTACCGGGACCTTTGTGCCCGACACCGAACCGTAGCCGATTCTGCCGCCATCGTTCGAGCCGGAGACCCAGATTTTCCCGTCGGTAGTGACCGCAGCGATGGCTGTCGGACTGACCCCAACCGCCATAAATCTAAGATTCTTTAAAATCTCTTGCGATGGATCTAACGGCAGGGTCCCCTTGTCGCCGAACTGCTTTGGTGCATTTGAGGGCTGGGTTCCCCCATTACCCAACTGGCCCTTGTCGTTGTTGCCCCACACGTAGAGTTTTCCGCCCGAGATCCCCGCAGACGTAGAACCGCCCGCCCGAATCGTGTCCCAAGACAGTGTCCCGATCTTCACGGGGGCGGTGGCGTCGGTGTTGCTGCCGTTGCCCAACTGCCCGAGCACGTTTTGTCCCCATCCGTAGAGGGACGTGCCACGGAGGCCGAGGGAGTGGTTCTGACCTGCCGTCACCTTGGCCCAATCAGCGGCACTGCCGACCTGCTTTGGACTCAACTGGTTTGTCTGGTTCCCAACTTTCGCCCAGCCCAGCTGCGAGTTCATGTTGTTGCCCCACGCGAAAAGCTTTCCCGCGGAGTTGATCGCTAAGACATGCCCCTCTCCGATTGCCACTTCGCTCCACGTCCCCGCCACCTTCACGGGCGAGAGTCCCGGGGTTGTGGAACCGTTTCCAAACTGGCCGTCATAGTTGGACCCCCAGATGTACAATTCGCCTGTCGCATTAATCGCCGCGCTGTTATTGGCACCCGCCGCGATCTTCGTCCAGTTGCCTACACCGAGACCGTTGGGGGTGACGGGGACTGAAGAATCCGCGATGGTCCCGTCACCGAGCTGGCCCGCGGAGTTGCCGCCCCACGCCCAGAGCTTGCCGTCGTGGTCAATCGCGAGGGTGTGCCGCTCGCCCACCTCCACCTGGGCGTAAGACCTCAAGGGAAACTTGTTAACGGGAATCGACTGGATCTGAATGGCGCCGTCTCCGTGCTGGCCCTCGATGTTCCGGCCGAAGGTAGAAATGGAGCCGTCAGAAAACACAACCAGTGAGTTTTTACCCCCCGCGTGAACCCCAGCCGGGGTACCGCCCCCGAGATCCACCGAAGCGGGCGCCTGGCCGGAATCGTCCCGGCCCCACGCCTTCACACTGCCATCCTGAAGGAGCGCGAGGGCGTGCTGCCTTCCGGCCACGACGAGGCTGACAGTCGAGGCAAGAGGAAGCGGCACAGAAGCCGCCCCGGTGTTGTTATAAGCGCCCGAGGGAAGGGCGACGTCGCCCAATTGGCCGTACTGGTTGTCGCCGTACACATCAACTCCGCCACCGCTTTTGACCAGCACGCTGAAATCGCCACCGGCGGCCACGCTGTCAACGGAAACACCACCGAACGCATCCAGAGGCGTACCATCGGTCTCGGAGACGGTGTTGCGGCCAAGCTGCCCTTTGTAGTTCGCGCCCCAAGACTGAGCCGCATTGTTTGAACTGATGGCGAGCGAATGAGAACCGCCCGCGGAGACGGCTTTCCAAGTTCCAGTCACTTGCCCTGGAGTCATGCTCATCGAAGGCACCACCCCCGACACGGCGGTAAGGGAGCGCCCGAGCTGCCCAGACTGATTACTGCCCCATGAATACAGGTCGCCGCTACTTTTCAAAGCCAAGGCGTGGAAGTCTCCCGCTGAGACCGCTCTCCAGTCGGTTGCCGAACCAACTTGCTTGGGAATCAGCGAATCAGAATTGGTGCCGTCGCCGAGTTGACCGGCCGCGTTGGAGCCCCAAGACCACAGCTTCCCATCGCTGTCGATCGCAAGCGAAAAATCCAACCCGGCGGCCACTCCCACCCAACGCACACCGTCCCGCTCAATCCTCACGGGAGCATTCCGGTTCTCGGTGCTGCCGTCCCCGATCTGGCCCTTGTCGTTTTTGCCCCAGGCCCAGAGGGTCCCAACCTGATCCACCGCCAGAGTGTGGCCGCCGCCCATCGAGACGGTAGGCTGCACATTTCCCGCCGCGGGCATGGGATTCAAAATCACGCCAGAGGACCGGGTGATTTGGGTGGTTCCGAGTTTCAAATCCTCAGCGCAGAGGGTCTCCAAGCCGGCGACAAAAACGGTAATGACCGAAACAAACACCGGTAAAAAACGCAAACAAACGTTCCCTAGACACTTAATATTCATAAAATTAAAATCAAAGTTGCGATCAGACAAAGCTCACCCTCCCTGAAGCGCCGCAGGATTTCGAATGGGGGCGATCTAGGAAACCCCCCTAATTAGGTCGGAATTTTTGAATGTGCTAGTTTCAAATTTGGTAAACAAACTGCGGCGACTGCCGAGGGGCCACGCTGCGCGCTGGTGAGACATCGAAGATGGCTTTGGTGGCACGTACTAAGAGAGTCAAACTTGCGACGGAGCGGCTGAGGCTCGAGTTCGGGCGGCTGGACGGCGTCTTTGGTCCAAGGACGTCGGTGCACGATGGCGGGAGGTGGCGGGATGTTTGATGCGGGTGGTCCGTGGCTCGAATCGCCGCGGTTATTTTGCAGCCGACGCAATCCTCGGTTCTGACAAATGCACCCGCACGAAAAACGTTTGAGTTCTTCGCGAAGCATCTTCAGTTGAATTATGAGCGGACGATGCGTGTGGAGGTCACGGCGGCTCGGTTTGCCGCGGTACTCAGTGACCGGCCAAGACACGATCAAAAGGGCACGCCCAACCAACTGCCCAGAAATTGGCGGGCAACGGACAGATTGCATCCGAGGTGGCCAAGAATCCAAACAGTGTGGGACACGTTGCCACATCCTTCGCAAAAGCACCGGGAGTCAAGGAGCTGAGCATCGAAGGACGCTCGGCAAGCCCCACCTCGTTCAAAGGCAGCCACTATGCCTACGGCAGGCAGTGCTGCTACTGCACCAACGGGAAAATCTCCGATAAAACCAAGTCCTGAAAATAGCCGTTTTTAGACGCGAGTCCGCGAAGTAGGGCGAGGGGCGAAGGCGTGCCCGCGGGCGAGTGTCCCCTGCTCAAAGGGCTTTCAGCCCCGCCTTAGTATTTCCCAAACCCACGCGGAGAAGCCGCGGAGGAAGCGCCCGGGCCTACCGGGGCGGCAGAGAGGCTTCGAAAAACCGGAGCGTATCCTCGAGGTGTTCTGTCCAGTAAGGCCACTGGTGCCCTCCGGAAAACTCCTCGTAAGTGTGCTGCACGCCGGCCGCAACCAGCGCCTTGTGCAGCTCGCGGTTGCCTTCCAGCAGGATGTCCTCCCGCCCGCAGTCGAAGCGGAAGGGCGGCAGGACGTCCCTCGAGCGCAACATTTGGTCGAGCACCGAACGGTCCTCCTCGAGCACTGTGAACGTCGCCGGATGTTCCTCCACAAAGGGCTGCAGCTGGTCAAAATGGGTGGCCGCAGAATGGGCGGAGGCAGCGGCAAACCTCCGCGGGTATTTGGCGGCAAGCCTCAACGCCCCGAAGCCCCCCATGGAAAGCCCCGCGATAAAGACAGGCGACTCCGCCGAGCAGGCGGACGACGCCAACCGGGCAACCAAAGGCACCTCCTCGACAATCCAACGCTCAAAATCCTGGGTTCGGTGCGGGAGATAGCCGCTGCCGTCCCCCCACAGGCCGTCGCTGGGCATCACCAACACCATGGGCCGGATCGCCCCCTCGAAGACCAGCCTCGCGGCGGTCCGGTGGGCCCCTCCCTTGAGCGCCCACGCCCAATGGCTTCCGTAGACGCCGTGCAGCAGAATAACCACCGGTACCGGGCCGGCATCCGCCGCGCCCGGGCACTCAAACACGCAGGCGTCGCAGCGCTGGCCGAGGGCACGGCTCTTCACCGTCACCCAACGGAGCCCGTCGGTCTCCAGGGCGGGGTCCGAAATTTCGACGGTCCGGAACGGATGTTCCACGCTGGGGGCGTCCTTGGACTTAGACATGGGCGAAGTCCCGGTCTTTGAGTGCGCGCAGCACCAGTTCCTGCGGGACAACGGACGCATCCATCCGCGCCAGCGCCACCACCGCGTCGGCCACCTGTTCGGCGGTGAGAAAATCCTCCGTCGGCATATTCCGCGAAACGGCGTCCTTCCAAAACCCGGTGTCCACTCCGCCGGGCAGGAGCGCGGTGACCCGCACCCCCACGGCGGCAGCCTCTTCGCGGAGCCCTTGGGTGAAGCCGCGCACACCCCACTTTGCGGCGCAATACACGGTCTCCGACGGAATGCCCCGCAGCGACGCGGTGGAAATGATGTTGATGATGTGGCCGGCCCGCAGTGGGGCCATCGCCCGCAGGGCGGCCTGACTGCCAAGGATCGTCCCCTTGAGGTTGACCGAAAGCATGAGGTCGATTTCCGCCTCGGTGTAGTCGACGATCGCCCGGTGGCGGGCGAGCCCCGCATTGTTGATCCACAGCGCGATGCCGCCCGGCGTGCCGGCGCACCCGGCAAGACGCGCGCAGTCTGCCGCGGAACTAACATCGGCTCGGCACGCGACGGCATCCGGGGAGCCTAGCGCGCTGGTGGTTTCCAGCAGGGCGGCCTCGTCCACGTCGCTTAAGACGACGCGGTAGCCTTCCTTGAGGAGGCGCGCGGCCAGGGCTCTGCCGATTCCGCGCGCGGCGCCGGTGACCACTGCACAGGGTTTTGATTCAGTCATGGACGGGGTTGGGTGGGGGTTGGGTGGGGGTTGGGCGCATGGATTTCAGGCTAAGCCGACGCTGTGAGTTCGCGCAAATCCGCCCGTTTTTGGGAGTAGTTTGTCGCGAAGGCAAGGACGCCCGGGTCGGGCTCCGCCGCGTGGGCCTTGCACCAGGCGGCGTAGAGGCCGGGCCACCAGTTTCTGTGCGCGGTAAGGCCCTCGCTCCGGTACTTCTCCCAGTCAATGAGCACCCGCAGCCAGCATTCGTCCCCGTAAGCGGTCGCGGTCTTGGAATCTCCCATCTCGCGCACATACCAGTCGCGACCGATGCGCGCATGGAGAACTTCGTCGGCCCAGTCGAAGTCTTGCGCAAGCGCGGCAAACGGATCGCCCGAGGCAAGGCCGACCTCCCACTCAAACCGCTTGCCAGTCTTGGGCATGAGCCCCTGCTCGATGAAGTACAGGACCGCGTGCCGTTCGATGGCCGTGAGCTGGGTGTTGAGCGCGAGCGACCAGGTGAAGTTGATCGGCACGTGCTGGCGCCAGTCCACGCCCGCCTTCAGGAAACCCACCTCCCCCATCATCGCGTGCCGGGCCTCGTCCCAAAGCTGGCGCGTCATGTCGACCGAATACGCCCACGGTTTTCCTGACGTCTCCGCAAGGATTGAGGCGATGACCTCGGGCACGTCGATTTCGCGGAGCCGCTTGTAGAACATCATGAGCGTCTTCGGCGCCGCGGGGAGCGTGTTGTCGTACAAAAACGCCTCTGCGTGCACCCCCATGTTGTACGGATCCGAAAACCGCTCATCCCTCGCGGGAACCGGGTTGAAGGCATAGGGACGTTCCGTACCCGCCCGCCGGGGCTCGCCCGCCGCGCGGGGCTCGCTCCCGTCCAGACCTCCCGCCTGGGCAAGCAGCAGGGACAGGTTCGCCGACCAAGCCCCGGGAATCGCCGCCGCCTCCGTGCCGAAACACTCAAGCGCCTGGCGGCCGTACGCCTCCATTTCGCGAACCTCAAGGAGCGCAAACCGGCAGACCCGCAGGGACGGATGGTCCACCAGGGGATTGGTGGCGGCCGCGTAGTTTTCGAGCGCCCCGAGCAGTGCGGGGAGGGCGTGCCTGTAGATGCCTGCCAAAAGGGCGGCCGTGTCGGAGGAAGAAAGCACCTCGTCAAAAAACAAGTCGAGCGCCGCGTCCGGCATGTGGTCGAGCCCGAGGGGAGGCTCCCGCATTTCGGCCACCCGCGCACGCAGCGCGGCGGCGTGTTCCGCGCAGTAGTGCGCGTGCAGGCTGAAGGCCATCTTAAGCTCGTAGACCGGTTCGCTCACGAGCCTGTGCACGAAGATCTGGTGCAGCCGGCGGAAGCTCCAGTGGAACCGTTTGAGCCGGTTGACGCAGGCCTCCACGGAGAGGCCCGGCGCCTGCGCCGCCTCAAAGGTGGCTAGCCCGGCCAGGGGCGGAAGGTTCCGAAAGGACTGGTAGGATGCGGAGTTCGGGGAGCTGGACATGGATGCAGGATGCCCGGAAATGGGGGCCGGCTTCTGCCTTCTGCTTTTCTGATATTGTGCAATTATTGCTCCGGAAACGCGGAAAAGCCTTTTGCAGAGCAATCCAAGCGCACATGAAGCCAAAATACGAGCGGATCGAACCCGGTGCAGGACGCGCCCTGCACGTGCTGAGCATCGGGCAGCCGGCCTTTGATGCGGAGTGGCATTTTCACCCCGAATGGGAACTGACCCTGATTCTCGAGGGTGAGGGAAAGCGGTTTGTGGCCGACAGTATCGAGCCGTTCCAGGCGGGCGATTTTGTGCTGCTGGGACCCGGTCTGCCTCATTTTTGGCACAGCCAGGGTGGTGCGTCCGCGGGGGCGGCGAGGGCCGTCGTGGTGCAGTTTCCCGCGTCTTTTCCCGGCGGGACCCTGCTGGAGCTGCCCGAAATGCGGACCCTCCGGAGTTTCTTTGGGAGGGCCCGGCGGGGTTTGGTTTTCGAGGGCGCACACGCACGCCGTGCGGCGGAGGCGCTCCAGAGCCTGCCCGGTTTGACAGGGCACTCCGCAGTATTCTGCCTGCTGCAGATTCTGGGCGAGTTGGCCGGCAGCCGGGCCCGGAGGCTGGCGGGGGAGGGCTATATTGTGGACGACAGCGAGGAGGGCACCTCCCGGATGGGCCGCGCCTACGCCCATTTGATGGCCCAGTTCCGCGACCCCGGACTTTCGCTTGGGGAGGTGGCGGCGGCGGCGGCGATGAGTCCTGCGGCGTTCAGCCGGTTTTTCAAACGGATCAGCGGCAGGGGGCTCTGGGATTTCCTAACGGAGCTGCGCGTCGACCACGCGGCCTCGCTGTTGCGGGAGACCACCGATGGCATCACCCGGATTGCCATGGAGAGCGGCTTCGGCACCCTTTCAAGCTTCAACCGCCAGTTTCAGAAACGCCACGGGTGCGCCCCGCGCGACTACCGCCGGGGCGGTCCCCGAACGTGACACAAAAATGTCGCCTCCCAGAGTGGGCGCGGGCAGCATCCGCCCATGACCCCTCCCCCCTTTTCCCGACGGGCCTTCCTCAAAACGGCCGCGGGTGCCGCGGTTCAAATCGCAGCGACCAGCCCCGCGCTGCTGGCCAGAGACAAGGCCCCACAGGGACCCATGATGGCCTACGTCGGCACCTTCAGTTCGCCGCTGCAAGACGTGCTGCCTACCCAGGTGGATCTGCCCCCTGGAAACGGCCGCGGCATCCATCTTTTTGAAGTGGACCGGGCCACAGGCGCGCTCACCCCGCGCGGCGTGGTCGAGATGGGCACCAGCCCAAGCTGTCTGGCCTTCAACGCCGCCGGCACCCGCCTGTATTCGGCAAACGAAACCGACAAGACGGGGACCGGGGCCGAGGGCACCCTCAGCTCCTTTGCCGTCAATCCGGAAGACGGCCAGCCCAAACTCCTCAACACCGTCCGCTCCGGCGGGGCGGGTCCGACCTACCTGAGCCTGCATCCCTCGGGACGGTTTGTGTTTGTGGCCAATTATTTTGGCGGCTCGGTGGCCGTGCTGCCGGTCCTTCCCGACGGCAGCCTCGGAGAGCCGTCCGACGTCAAAACCGACGAAGGCGCCCTCGGGCCGAGGACGGCCACCCACGCGCCCTCGGGCAGCTTCGCTTTTAGTGGCCACGACCGGACCCACGCCCACATGATCCTGTCGGATCCGGCGGGAAAGTTTGTGCTCCACTCGGATCTGGGGCTGGACCGGATTTTCGTTTCCAAGTTTGACGACCGTGCCGGAGTGCTGACCCCGAACACGCCCCCTTCTGTCGCCCTCCCGCCGGGGGATGGCCCGCGCCACTTCTACTTCCATCCGAAGGGAAGCTGGCTGTACTCCCTGCAGGAGGAGGGCTCCAACATCGTGCTGTTTGAGTATGACCCGGCGCAGGGCCATCTTGCCCACCGCCAAACCATCTCGAGCCTGCCACCGGGCTTTGCCGGCAGCAATTTCTGCTCTGAAATCATGGTGTCCACGGACGGGCGGTTTGTGTACGCCGGCAACCGGCTGCACGACAGCATCTCGGTTTTTGCGGTGGGAAAAAACGGGCTCCTACGGTTTGTCGGAGAGGAATGGACGCGCGGAAACTATCCACGCAGCTTCAATTTCGACCCTACCGGCCGGTTTCTCTATTCCTGCAACCAGCGGGGTGACAACATCGCGGCCTTCCGCGTGCAGCAGGGCTCGGGGAAGCTGTCCTTCACCGGACACTACACGGCGGTGGGCAACCCATCTTGCATTGTGTTTCTGGAGCTGCCCCACGGGCCCTCGGGCGGTTAGCAAGCGGTACGACCCGGCGGGGGCCTCGGGCGGCGTTTGGCAAAAAAGGAGTGCCGGGGTTTGGGGGAGCGACACCCCGGGGAAAGGAGCATTCTTTCTAGTGAAAAATCTCGCGCACCCGTCGGACGTGTGCGATTAGATTTCAACCCACTCCACCCATGGTAGACCGCCCTCGCTCTTCGCAAGACTCCTTTGATTTATCGGAAGACGACGTGTCTCCCGAGCACCTGGATTCCCAGGTACAGAAAGCGCAGGAACAGCTCCTGTCGTTGAAGCGTCAGCAGGACTCCATTGAACGGCAGAAGCGTGAACTTGAGGAGCTGAGCCTTAAGCAGGAACAGCTTCAGATGGGCCGGACTGAAATGATAGAGAAGTTCACCCGCGCCTTGGTGTACATCGAGCGGGAGGAATCCGACACCCAGCGCCGCGAGGAAATGCTGCGGAGCGCGAGAGAGAATTTTAGCCTCCATCTGGATTACTTCAAGAGCCTGGACCTGCGGGCGCTGGAGGGGAGCGACGTGAGGGACGAGCTGACCCGCGCCATGAGTGCGCTTGATGATGCGAAGAACGTTTACAACAAGACGATCCCCCGAATCGGCGCCCAGGACACAGACCACTCGGATTCAGGGATCGAAGCCGGCTACCCTGCGCAGTATGGATCCGAGGCGGGCGAGAAGGACTTTGTGTACTGGCTGAAGGCCGGTTTGGCCTTCACGCTGCCTCTGGCTTTGGTCGGGGTGCTGATTTTTATCGCCCTCATTTCGGGCACGGCACGCTGAGCGGCCGACCGAACTCCGAATTTTCCACGCCCGGGTTTTCGTCTCCTCCCGCTGCGCCCCTGATTCCGACCAGACTTCAAACGACACCGCCCGTTTTACAGAGCTATGATTTTCCGTTCCAGCAAGCCTGCAAGCCAGTCAAAGGCCAAGGGAGCCCGGCAGGAAACGCCGTTCGAAAAGCGGCGGCGTGAGATTTCGGAGCAGGAATCGAAACTCAAAGCCGACACGGAGCGCACCAAGCGGTTCATAGAGACCGCACCCCAAATCGCTGCGGAGAGGCAGAAGGAACAGCGGGAGGCTTATCTTTCCAACGCGGTCAACCCGGGAGCGCGTGGAAACGTCCGTTTGCCCGACTCCCGTTATTTGGAGGCGGACGCGGTGGTGGCCCCGCGGGCACGGCGGAGGGACAGGAAAGAGGGGAAGTGGGTGTTCTTCCTGCTGGTCATGGGGTTGTTTGCGGCGGCTTGGTGGGCTTGGCAGACGCTGTTTCAAACGGCTTTTTAGGGGCACCCGCCCCCGGGGCGTCGCCCCCACGCAGACACTTTGGCGTATTTGCGCTTTGTGCCGGGCGGGGTTTGCGGGGAATGTGATGGCATGTCCCGTATCCGGTTACTGTCAGAGGAGGTGGCCAGCCAGGTTGCCGCGGGCGAGGTGGTCGAGCGCCCCGCCGCCGTCGTCAAGGAGTTGGTGGAAAACTCCATCGACGCCCGCTCCACCCGCATCGAGGTCCTCACCCGGCGGGGCGGCATTTCGCTGATCCGGGTAACCGACAACGGCGTTGGCATGGACCGGGACGACGCGCTGCTCTGTTTGGAAAGACATGCCACGAGCAAAATCCGTTCGGGCGAGGATCTGGCGGCGATCCACACCCTCGGCTTCCGGGGCGAAGCCCTGCCCAGTATTGCCTCGGTGTCGCGCTTCAGGCTTTCCACCCGCGAGCACGGTGCGCTCGCCGGGACCGAGGTGCTCGTCGCGGGGGGGAAGCTGGAAACCGTCCGGGACGGCGGAGACGCCCCCGGCACGCAGATCGAGGTGCGCTCGCTTTTCTACAACCTGCCGGCGCGACGCAAATTTCTGCGCACGGAGGCGACGGAGGCGAGCCACGTCGAACACCAACTCCAACTCCTGGCGCTGGGCCATCCGTCCATTAGTTTCGTGCACCTGCAGGACGACCGGCTCGCCTTCCAACTCGCCCCGGCCGCCTCGCTGCTCGAGCGTATCCGCGATCTTTCCGGTCCGGCCCTTGCGGGGGAACTGCTGGAAATCCCCGAGGCGGCCACCGCCGGTTGCGAGGGCATCCGGATCACCGGCTACATTGGGCGCGTGGGAGTGAGCCGTTCGACAAGACAGCAGCAGATCTGCTTCCTCAACGGGCGGGCCGTGGAAAACATTACAATTTCACAGGGCCTGCGGGAAGGGTACCACACGGCGCTGATGAAGGGGCAGCATCCGGTGACCTTCCTCTTCGTCGAGATGGACCCGGCGGCTGTGGACGTCAACGTCCACCCCGCCAAACGGGAGGTGCGTTTCCGGAGTCCATCCGAGATCAGGCACGCGGTGATTTTGGCGGTGCGGGCGGCTTTGGAAGGAGACCGGACCCGGTGGAGCGCCGACTTTCGGCCGGGACCGCCCGCCTCGCCCCTGCCGGGTGCCCCGGGGCGCGACGGATCCCTTGAAAAACAACACGCGCAAACCCCGCTGCCCCTGCCTGAAGCAGCCCGGCCGATGCTGGCGATTCCGAAGCCGACACCCCCGCCTGCGGAAAACCTTGCTGAACCACCGCGGCAGCCCGCTGTAGGGGGGGCAGGCACTCGGGAAGACGTATCAGCATCCGGCGCCTTGGAGGCCCCTGCCACGCCCCGAGAGGCGCTTGTAGAGTCGGCTCCCGCGGCCGGCCCGGTGCCGGAGACCTTCCGCTTTCTCGGGGTGCTGGGGAAGCTCTACGTGCTGATGGAAAATGCGTCCGGTCTGGTGCTGGTCGACCAGCACGCGGCGCACGAGCGGATTTTGTTTGAGGAAATGCAGCGCCGGATGGAACAGCAGGGCGTGCCTTCACAGCGGTTGTTGCTGCCGCTGACCCTCCAGCTGGGCCCCAAAGATGCCGACTGGGTGGAGCGCAACATGGAGCTTCTGGAGCGGGCTGGGATCGCTCTGGAGGGATTTGGGTCTGGCACCTTCAAGATCGACTCGCTGCCTGTCTTCATCAAGACGGAGGACCCCGCGCAACTCCTGCACGACATCATCGATGAGCTGCGGGAGACCACCCTGCAGGGGGCACGTCTCAGGCTGGGGCACGATTTGATCGCCAAAACCGTGTGCCGCCACGCAGTGAAAGCCAACGACACGCTGCGCGAACCGGAACTGACCAAGCTGGTTGAAGACCTGCTGGCGTGCGAGCTGCCCTACTGCTGTCCGCACGGGCGCCCCACCATGATCCAGCTGGGCTACGGCGAGTTGGAGCGCAAATTCGGGCGGCGCGCCTAAAAAGAAGCGAGAAATTTCCTCGCCCCGGCGGCCCTCCGGCCTAGAACCTTCGCCCCTCTTTCTTATGAGTGAACCCCAAGTCCTTCGAATCGGCCTTCCCACCGGCTCCCTACAGGAACCCACCTTTGCGCTTTTCGCCAAGGCCGGGTTTACGATCTCCGGTGCCAGCCGGTCCTATAAACCCAGCGTCGACGACCCGGAACTGGTCATCCGCCTGCTACGCGCCCAGGAAATCAGCCGGTACGTGGAGCACGGCTTTCTGGACTGCGGACTGACCGGCCGCGACTGGGTGTACAACAACGGTTCGGATGTGGAGGTGCTCTCGGAAATGACCTTCTCCAAAACCAGCGCCCAGCCCACCCGCTGGGTCATCGCCGTGCCGGAGGATTCGCACATCCGTTCCGTACAGGATTTGAAGGGCAAGGTGATCGCCACCGAGGCGGTGGAGCTGACCCGCCGTTTTCTGGCAAGCCACGGGGTGGAGGCCACCATCGAGTTCTCCTGGGGCGCCACCGAGGTAAAAGTACCCGACCTGGTGGACGCCATCGTCGACGTGACCGAAACCGGGTCTTCGTTGCGCGCCAACAAGCTCCGGATTTTGGAGACCATCCTCGAGTCCTCCCCCCAGTTTATTGCCAACAAGAATGCCTTTCAGGATCCGTGGAAGAAGGGGAAGTTGCAGCGACTGGTGCTGTTGCTGGAGGGGGCGTTTGCCGCGCGTGACAACGTGGGGTTGAAGATGAACCTGCCCGAGGAGCGCCTGGAGGCCCTGCTCGCGGAACTGCCCGCGCTCCGCAACCCGACCGTGGCGCACCTGGCCCAGAAGGGCTGGATTGCAGTGGAAACGGTCATTCCCGAAAAGGTGGTTCGCGAGATCATCCCCGCGCTCAAGGCGCTGGGGGCGGAGGGGATCATTGAATATCCCCTCAACAAACTGGTGTACTAGACGGCTCTGCCAGCCTGTGTTTGGCAGACAAAAAACAAAACATAACTAAAATAGGGTTGCGTTAGTCAGCTTTTCCTGTTGGCTTCTCCACCCCTCAGTTCTCCAGCCAATTTCTTCCCATGGGTTCCCTTAAAAAGAGACGTAAAACGAAAATCGCAAAGCACAAGCGCCGGAAGCGGATGAAAGAAAACCGCCACAAGAAGCGCTTGCGTTACAAGAGCTAGTCAAAAAGCCCGGTAGCGACCAGGCTTCACACTCAGGCGTATGGACCGTTCCACTTTGGCAACAGTCCACTCCCTCTTGCAGCCCGCCTTCGCGGGCGTGCTGTGGCTCATTGGTTTGGGACAATGCGCAGCAGTTCCTTCCCCGGAACCCGTTGTGCCGCCCAAAGCCAAAGCTTCTACAGCGGGCCAGCAAGCCACGACAAAGACGGACAAGAAGGTTTCGCCTCCCCCGACTCCGCTTCCCGGAGAGGGAAATCCGTCGGGAATCGTCGCAGATCCCTACCCCTCCGCCTTGACGGAGACATCTCCCGACCTGTTACTCAGTTCTGAGGAGGATCCCAGGGGCGAGGCCTTCGCGCGCTTCGCCCTAGCCACCCTCCTCGAGGAATCCGAGGATCTGGACACCGCCCTGCCCCTCTATCTACGGGCACTGGAACTGGACCCGGCCAACGCGCGCCTGGCCAGCCGACTGGCCGCTGAACTACTGCGTCAGAAGAAGGTGGAGGAGGCGATCCGCCTACTCAAAAGCAGCCATCAGGCGGCCCCTCGGGAGCCCGGGCCTGCGGTGGAACTGGCCCGCGTCTATCTCGGACAGTTGCGCCAACCCGACAACGCCCTGCCCTATGCCGAGCGCGCCTACCGCATCGCCCCTGAGGAATTGAGCACCATCGCCACCCTGGTGGATGTCTGCGCCGCGGGACGGCTGACCCAACGGATCGACGACACGCTGCGTAAAACCCTGACGCTCCCCCAAAAGGACGCCACCTTCTGGCTGGGTGCCGGCGACCTGTTCCGGAGCGCGCTCATGTTGCGGGGCGGACCGCCCGGAAAAACCCAGCTCGACCGGCTCAACAGCCTTTTTAAGAAGGCCCTCGAGCTCCTTCCCACTGACTTCAGCTGTGTCGAGCGCGCGGCCGATCACTTTTCGCTGACCCAGCAGTACGCCGAGGCCTGCCGCTTTTTTGAACGGGCCCACACCCTGTATCGCGAAGGCAACAAGGGCACCTCGCTCCAGATTGGATACAAATGGTCCCGCGCGTTGGTACTCAACGAGCAGACCGACGCCGCCATTGAACTGCTGGAGGAGGTCGTCAAGGAACACACCCAGTCGGCCGAGGCCCGGGAGTTTCTCGGGGAACTCTACCTCTCCCAGGGGCAGCTCGTGTCCGCCCTGGCGCACTTCCGCTGGGCGCTGGATCTGGACGCCTCGAAACTGGGCGACCACGTGCGGCTCATCCAGCTCCAGCTCCGGCTCAAGCGCCCGGACGATGCGGCGGAAACCGCGCGCAAAGCCAAGGCCCAGCTTCCGGACGCTCCCGGCCTCACGATGCTGCTGGCGGTGGCCCTCGGGGAGGCCAAGCGCCACGCCGAGGCCCTCGAGGCCTTCGCCAGTGCGGAACAGGAGTTTATCAAAAACAAATCCGACGCCTTGGACGCCTCCTTTTATCTGACCTACGGGGCGGCGGCGGAACGGGCCGGACTGGTGGAACAGGCGGCCACACTGCTCAAAAAGAGCATTAGTCTGGATCCTGAAAACGCCGCCGAAGCGCTCAACTATCTGGGTTTCATGTGGGTGGACCGGAACCTGAATCTGGAGGAGGCCGGCACGTTGATCCGCAAGGCGCTGGGGCTGCGACCGAACTATCCGGCGTATCTGGACAGCCTCGGCTGGTGGTACTACCGCAAGGGCGATTTGGCGGGGGCGGCCCGCGAACTGCGGCGTGCGCTGGAACGGATCCGGCGCGAGGAGGCGGCCGAGGTGTACGACCACCTTGGGGAGGTGATGCTCAAGCTGGAACGCGTGGACGAGGCGCTCAACGCCTGGGAGGCCGCGCTGGAACTGGACCCTTCGTTGGAGGCGATCCGGGCCAAAATACAGACTGCGCGTAAGCCTCCCGCAACGAATTGATAAAACTTGAGGTTGCCTAACCCAGCCATTCGTGGCGACCTCTGCCCGCCGGTTGTTCCCCTCCGAATCCTTTTCCCTTTATGTCCAAAACGCTCGTTATCGCCGAGAAACCAAGTGTCGCGCAGGATCTGGCCCGCGCCTTGGGCAAGTTTGAGCGCAAGGACGACTACTTCGAGAGCGACTCGATGCTGATCTCCTCCGCGGTGGGCCACCTCCTTGAAATCGCCCCTCCGGAAGGCTCCGAGCCGGCCCGCGGCAAGTGGAAGATCGAAAACCTACCTTCGATCCCCCCGCAATTTGACCTCGTGCCGATCGAACGGAACGCCAACCGGCTGGCAACCCTCAAAAGGCTGCTCAAAAAGAAGGAGGTTACCGCCGTGGTCAATGCGTGCGACGCCGGCCGCGAGGGGGAGCTCATTTTCCGAAACGTCATGCGCGCTTCGGGCGTCAAGAAGCCTATCAAGAGGCTCTGGCTCCAGTCGATGACCACCGAGGCCATCCGTTCCGCCTTCGACCGGCTCCGGTCCGACGAGGAAATGCTTCCCCTCGCCGACGCCGCCACCAGCCGCGCCGAGGCGGACTGGATCGTCGGCATCAACGCCACCCGCGCCCTGACGGCCTTCAACTCCGCCGACGGCGGCTTCCACAAGACCCCGGCGGGCCGCGTCCAGACCCCGACGCTGGCGATTCTGGTCGAGCGCGAGGAGCGGATCCGGGCCTTCAAGCCCAAGACCTACTTTGAAGTGTTCGGTGATTTCGACGTGAGCGCGGGTTCCTACCGGGGACGCTGGCTCAACGAGGCCTTCTCCAAAAAGGGCGCCGAGGAGGACCACAAGCCGGAGCGCATCTGGGAGAAGGCCAAGGCGGAGGCCATCGTGGCCAAGTGTCTGGGCAAGCCCGGGGTGATCGAGGAGGAGAAGAAGCCCACGAGCCAGGCACCGCCGCTTCTCTACGACCTGACCACCCTGCAAAGGGAGGCCAACCAGCGCTTCGGTTTTCCGGCGCGCATGACCCTCCAGATCGCGCAGTCGCTTTACGAAAAGCACAAGGCCCTCACCTATCCGCGTACCGACTCCCGCTTCCTGCCGGAGGACCATCTCAACACGGCGCGCGAGGTGCTTGAAACGATTCCCAATCCGACGCTGGCCGGCCACGCGCGCACCGCCCTTTCCAGCGGTTGGGTCCGCCCGAACAAGCGCATTTTTAACAATGCAAAGGTGAGCGATCACTTTGCCATCGTCCCCACGGGCACCGCCCCCAAGACGCTTACGGACCCTGAACAGCGGATCTTCGACCTGGTTTCAAAACGCTTTGTGGCGGTGTTTTTTCCGGCGGCCCAGTTCGAGGTGACCACGCGCATCACGCGGGTCGAAGGCGAGGCCTTCAAGACCGACGGCAAGGTGATCGTCGATCCGGGCTGGATGGCGGTGTACGGCAAGCAGGCGGAAAGCGAGGAGGAAACCGAAAAGTCGGTGGTGGCAGTGCGGCCCGGAGAGGGCGCCAAGACCACGCACGTCGAATGCAAGGAGTCCGAAACCAAGCCGCCCGCCCGCTTCACGGAAGCCACCCTGCTTTCCTCGATGGAAGGCGCCGGCAAGCTTGTCGATGACGAGGAACTGCGCGAGGCGATGAGCGAGCGCGGCCTCGGGACCCCGGCCACCCGCGCGCAGATCATTGAAGGGCTCCTCACCGAGGGCTACATCCTGCGGCAGGGCCGGGACTTGCTTGCCACAGCCAAGGGCATTTCACTCATCACGCTGCTGCGCGACCTGCACGCGGAATCCCTTACCAAACCGGAGCTCACCGGCGACTGGGAATTCCGGCTCCGCCAAATGGAGCGCGGCCAGTTGTCGCGCGCGGACTTCATGCTGCAGATCGGCAACCTGACGCGCGAGCTGGTGGAAAAGGTGCGAGGCGGGATGGGCAAGGAGGTTTCCGGCCTGTTTGTGCCGCTGATGGTGGCCTGTCCGAAGTGCGGCCACGAAGGCTTCAAGGAGAGCTTCCGCCTGTTTGAGTGTGAGGGCTGTAAGTTCACGATTTGGAAGTCCATGGCGGGCCGCGAACTCGAGCGCGAGGAGATCGAGACGCTGTTGCGCAACGGAAAGGTCGGGCCCTTGGAAGGGTTCCGCTCGAAACTCGGGCGCGCCTTCACCGCCCATGTGCATCTGGACGAGGCCTCGGAATGGAAGCAGCGGTTTGATTTTGAGAGCACCGACTCGGGGCCCTCGGCGGAGGAGTTGTCGACCGCGCAGCGGCTGGCGGAGTGTCCGGTTTGCAAAAAGGGGCAGGTGGTGGCGACGGAGGCGGCCTACTTCTGCGAGCAGGTGCCCTCCAAGGCGTGTACCTTCCGCATGGGGAAGACGATTTTGCAGCAGCCCATCCCGCCTGAACAGGTCGTGAAGCTTTGCACCACCGGAAAAACCGATTTGCTCAAGCGCTTCATTTCCAAAAAGGGACGCCCCTTTTCGGCATTCCTGAAGCTCGAGGGCGAGAAAGTTGGCTTCGAGTTTGAGCCCCGGCCTGCTAAGAAGGATGCAAAGGGGGGAGCCACCAAGGGCGCCAGAGCCAAGGGCCGCGCCGCGGCTACCGCCCCGCCTGAATCTTAGCCACCGCCACAGCCGCCCCCTTCATGCCCATCCCAGCCCCAGAGCGTTTCAGACTCAACGTCGCCGCAGTACTCCGAGACACCCACGGCAGGATTCTCATATGCGAACGCCTCGGGCGCAAAGGGTCCTGGCAGTTTCCGCAGGGCGGGGTCGATCCAGGCGAATCCTTGGAAGGCGCCCTGGCCCGGGAGTTGTACGAGGAGATCGGCGTCACCCCGGAGCAGACCGAAGTCCGGACACAGGCGGGGCCCTACCGCTACACTTTCGACGGCGCGGTGGTCAAAGGCTACTCGGGCAAGGACCAGCACTTCTTTCTGGTGCATTTTCACGGTCCAGAGGACGCCATCCAGCTGGACATGCCCAACCCCGAGTTTCAGGACTACCGCTGGATCATGCCGGACACCTTCAGTCTGGAATGGCTCCCGCCTATGAAGCGCGACATGTACCGTCAGGTTTTCGCAGACCTGCTCTGGATCAAGCTTTAAGCGGCCGGAAAGCGCGGCCAAAACCGCGCCGAAAGCCATCTGCCGTTTCTTCACCGGAAGGATAGAGGACACGGCATTGCTGTTCGACGTGTGACGTGGGCCGATCTTGCCCACTGTCTCCCCAACCCCTGCTTCCCCCCAATGTCGCACTCCAAGCAGCCCCCACTCCCGCTCCTGTTCATCGCTCTGGCCGCCCTGACCGCGGCTTCGACGTCTGCTGCGGCAGCAGCCCCGGCCGACCGGCAACCGGCGGTGGCGCCCGACTTCACCAAGGGCGGAACCCTCCCCCTCGGCGCCAAACACGACTGGAATCTTGGAGCCACCGGGGCTCGCGGCTGGATGTACTGCGACAAGATGGTCACCAGCGACGCCCGCCAGATCGCGATCACTCAGGTTGACCGCGGCTCTCCCGCCGATGGCGTCCTTGCCGTCGGCGATGTCCTTCTGGGCGTGGGCGGCAGGCCGTTTGGGTATGACCCGCGCACCGAGTTGGGAAAGGCACTCTCCGCCGCCGAGTCGGACACAGGAGGCGGAAACCTCGCGCTAACGCGCTGGCGGGCCGGAGCGGAGGAACAGGTGGTGGTGCGCCTGGCCGTGCTCGGCAGCTACGGTGCCACCGCGCCTTACGCCTGTCCCAAGTCGGAGCGCATCTTCGAGCAGGGCTGCCGGCTGCTCGCCGCACAGATGGCCACTCCGGACTACGCAAACAAACAGCGCCCCATCACCCGCTCGCTCAACGCACTGGCTCTGCTTGCCGGAGGCGACCCCGCCCATCTGTCCCTGGTGAAAAAGGAGGCGCAATGGGCTTCGGACTTTTCCACCGGGGACATGCAGTCCTGGCTGTATGGCTATGTGATGACGCTGCTTTCCGAGTATGTCCTGGCTACCGGGGACTCCAGCGTCCTTCCGGGTTTGCAGCGGCTCGCGCTTGAGACTGCCAGGGGCCAGAGCGCCGTCGGGTCGTGGGGCCACAAGTTTGCAAGGCCGGACGGTCGGCTTTTCGGCTATGGGATGATGAACTCCCCCGGCATCCCGCTGACCATTGGGCTGGTGCTGGCCCGGGAAGCCGGGGTGAAGGACCCCGCACTGGACCTTGCGATCGAACGCAGCGCCGCGCTGCTGCGCTTTTACATTGGCAAGGGGGCGGTCCCCTACGGCGACCACCATCCCTGGACGCAGACCCACGACGACAACGGCAAGTGTGGGATGGCCGCCGTCCTTTTCAGCCTGCTGGGCGAAGCCAAGGGCGCGGAATTTTTCTCCCGCATGAGCACCGCCTCCCACGGCGCCGAACGCGACACCGGCCACACCGGCAACTTCTTCAACCTGCTCTGGGCGGTCCCCGGCGTCGCCCAGTCCGGCCCACAAGCCACGGGGGCCTGGATGCAGGAGTTTGGGGGCTGGTATTTTGATCTGGCGCGCCGGTGGGACGGCGGCTTCGCCCACCAGGGCCCGCCCGAGCCCAACAACGACAGCTATGCGGGGTGGGACTGCACCGGTGCCTACCTGCTCGCCCATGCAATGCCCCTGAAAAAAATCCGCCTCACCGGCAAACGCCCGGGCGGCGCACCCCAACTCACGGCCGCTGCCGCGCAGGCGCTCATCCTCGACGGACGCGGCTGGAGCAACAAGGACCGGCACAGCGCCTACGACGCTCTCGGAGATGACATGCTGCTGGCGCGGCTCGGAAGCTGGTCGCCTACAGTCCGCGAGCGGGCCGCGGCGGGCCTCGGCCGGCGCAAGGGCGAGGTCCTTCCGGCACTGCTCGACATGCTCAAGGCACCGGACCTGAACGCCCGCTACGGGGCCTGCGAAGCCCTGATTGCCTTGCGCGGAAAGGGTGCGCCGGCCGTGGATGCGCTTCGGACGCTCCTCTCCGAAAATGATCTGTGGCTGCGCATCAAGGCGGCTGAGGCGCTTGCGGCGATTGGAGCCCCTGCCCTGCAATGCGTCCCTGAAATCCTAGAACTACTGGCGCGGGTCGATCCGCAAAAAGATCCGCGCGGCATGGAACAGCGCTACCTTTCCTTTGCACTCTTCGAAACCCGGAATGGTCTGCTTGCCCGCTCGCTGGAAGGGGTGGATCGCGAGGCGCTCTACAAGGCGGTGAGGGCCGGCCTCAAAAACCAAGACGGGCGCGCCCGGGGCAGCCTCGGCTCGGTCTACAGGAACCTCTCGGAGGAGGAGATCAGGCCGCTGCTGCCGGCGATCTATCAGGCCATCCTGGAGCCGGCCCCCAGCGGCGAGATGTTCGCCGACGGCATCCGCGTCGAGGGGCTACAGCTTCTGGCCAAACACCGGATTGCCGAGGGCATGAGCGCCTGCGTGCAGTACGCGCGCGACCAGAATCCGTGGAGCAGCCAGAACAGGACTCCGGAACTGATGAAGATTCTGCTGACGTACGGCGCCCATGCGAAGGCGGTGCTTCCGGAGCTCAGACAGCTTGGCGATTACTTTGAACGGGACGAAAAGGACTTCCCCAAGCACCTGATGCTTGTGAAGGCCCAAAGCGTCCGGGCCGCGGTCAGTGCGATCGAGGCCGCAACCGAAACTCCGGAGCTCGTCCATCTCAAACAGGGATAGGATCGGCCGCCACTCACAAGACCATGAAGCTCGCACTCCTCCTCGCAACGGTTGCCGCACTTGCGCTTCCCTCCCACGCAAAGCCCCTCCAAGTGTTCATCCTCGCGGGCCAGTCCAACATGGAGGGCCACGCCAAAACCGAGACCTTTGACTACATTGGCGACGATCCGGCCACCGCGCCGCTGCTTAAGCAGATGCTCGGCCCGGACGGAAAACCAAGGGTGTGCGAGCGGGCGTGGATTTCTTTTTTCACGGGCACCGGCGACCAGAACGGAGAGGGCTTTGGCAAACTCACCGCCGGTTACGGGTCGCGCAGAAATCCCGAACAGGACGGGGGCAAGATTGGCCCCGAATTCACCTTCGGCCTCACCATGGACGCCGCGTTTGAGGAGCCCGTCCTGCTCATCAAGGCCGCGTGGGGCGGCAAGAGTTTGCATACGGACTTCCGGCCGCCAAGCGCAGGTCCCTACCAGCTCAGTTCCTTTCAGAAGGAAATGTATCCCAGGCAGGAGGGGCACGGTATTCCCAAGGATTTCGCACAGTGGCAGGCGGACAAGAAAAAGGAGACGGGGCACTACTACGGCCTGCTGGTTTCCCACGTCAAAAAGGTCCTGTCCGACATCAAACGGGTCTGCCCGGAGTACGATCCCGCACAGGGATACGAGCTGGGGGGCTTTGTCTGGCTGCAGGGCTGGAACGACGCGGTCGACTCCCATGTTTATCCGGCCCGCAACACGGGGGACCGCTTCGCCCTCTACTCGGAGCTGCTCGCGCATTTCATCCGCGATGTACGGCGGGACCTGGACGCGCCGGGGCTGCCCTTCGTCATTGGCGTGATGGGCGTCGGCGGCGCGAAGGCGGGGGCAGATTCGCTGGCCTTCCGTGAAGCCATGACGGCCCCGGCGCGGTTGCCGGAGTTTGCCGGCAACGTCGTCGCCGTGCAAACCGCGCCGTTTTGGGCCGAGGAACTCGGCGCCATCGCGGACAAATATGACCAGGTGCGGCAGATGCGATTCTACTTGGATTCAAAGCACAAGGACCACGCCAATGCGGACGGCGGCATGAGCGACGCCCAGAAGGCCGATCATTTGAGAGCGTTTGAGTCCAAGCTGATTTCGCCCGCGGAGCTCGCCCTCTGGAAACGCGGCGCGTCAAACGCCGGCTACCACTATCTGGGCTGCGCAAAGACCTTTGCGCTCATGGGCAAAGCGTTCGCTGAAGCCAACCTGGAAATGCGCAGGCCCGGGAAGCCCTGAGTTTTGGAGCGTCGAAACAGGGCCCGCGCTGCGCAGGATTTCGCTCGGAGAGGACACCCGGCTGGCCCCGGGCCAAGTGCGGCACTGCGGTGCCCAAGACCATCGACTCCGAATTGCTCGACGCAAAACTGATTCCGAGCGAGTTGCCTCCCTGTCCCTGGTGTGTTCCTCTAGCCACTTCCACCGACCCGCCGTCAAGCCTCTGGAAGCTCCCGAAAACTCCCTGAACCCCCTCACCATGCCGAAACTGCTCCTCTATACCCTGCTTCTATGGCTGCTTCCCCTGGTTAACGCCCGAGCCTTGGAGAACCCAAGCGCCGCTTTCATCCAGCGCGCCATGCGGCAGCTTAACGACTCCACACCGGAGTGCCCAGGCAGGCTGCGGGTGCTTTTTTACGGCCAATCCATCACCGCCCAGTCGTGGACCAAAACCGTCGAGAAGGACCTACGGCAGCGCTTTCCCTCCGTCGTTTTTGAGTTTCACAACCCGGCCATCGGCGGATTTACCTCCCCAGCCCTGGTGCGCACCGCAGAGCACGACCTGTATCCGTGGTACCCCGACCTCCTGATCTTCCACGTGTACGGTCCAATCGAACAATACGAGGAAATCATCCGAAACACCCGGCAGCGCACTACCGCCGAGATCGTCTTGACCACGGACCACATCCACGTGAAACAGGCGAACCAGGACAAGATCGACGACAGCGACGACTCCCATTCCGCGCAGATTATCGAGGTGGCCAAAAAGTACGACTGCATGCTCATTGACCTGCGGGCGAAATGGCGGGCACACCTCGCGGCACAGCAATTGCCGGCAAAAGACCTGCTGAGAGACCACATCCACCTGAACGACGCGGGCTGCGCGCTCATGGCACGGTTTGTCCGCGAAGAGTTGGTGCGCCAGCCCGGCCTCGGCAACGGCGCGCCCTCCAGCGGCCGGATCGAAAAAATCGCACCGGCCTCGCTCCGACGGAACGCCGACGGCGCGTTCGAGCTGCCCTTTGTGGGAAACCGGGTCGTGGCGGTTTCCGATGGCAAAGGTGCTCCGAACGCCGAGAGTCCGCTCTCACTCGACGGCCAACCGCTTGCAGCCAATTTGGAAATGTGGGCGGCCACGCTGCCCAGCCCGGGTCCGTTCATCTGGATGCCCGCCATCAGACAGGTGCGTTTTGAGCAGCCACCCGGCGTACAAAAATGGACCCTGAGCCTGCTCCCCGACTCCGCCCCGGACGGTAAAAAGCTCCACTTCAAGTTGGAAGGCTCCGTGACAGGCGCGGACGGTGAAGGCTGGAGCGACCAGCGGTTCGTGTCCCCCTCGGGCCGGGTGGTGGTGGAGTCCTCCGACTGGCACGTGGCATGGCCGCTGAGTTACCGGAAGAAGTCGCTGCCAGAGGGCTTCCAAGTCAGGTGGAGCACCTACCAGACGGCCACGCCGCTTTACCACACCATGCCACTCGACGCCCAAACCGTTCTGCTGCAGGGCTGTGCAAATACCCAACACGTGCTCCGAATAGAGGGCGACCCGGGAAATCTCGGGATCGACAGCTTCATCGTCCACACTCCTGCGAGCAGGTAAGCTGCAAGTGCCCCTCGGATCGATACGGCGTCTGACCGCAGGACTTGGGCGGCCTCGGCCGGCCGGCTGTGCTTTTACCGCATGAGCCTTCTCTTTGCCGGGGACTTATTTGGGGACTGCTCGTTCAGGAGCCGCCTGCACGCCCGGCTGCGACGGGGGTTGTAGAAATTGAAAAGGCTCGATCTCCCGGAATTTCCGCAGCGCCTCGTCCCCCATGCGTTCGGTCTTTTCAAGCAACTCCCTTGAAAACGCAGCCCCTGCGCTCAAATCCATTTCCGGCCCCTCCGGACGGCGGACCCTTTCTGTGGGTTGCCGGAGTTGCCGCCCGCTCCTGCCTCGCGCTGCCCCCGGGGGCTCCCCCACCGTTCCCTCTGGCTCCTCGGTCTCCCAGAGGATGAGGTTGACGTCCCACTCCTTGCCGGCGCGAAACACGGTCAGGCGCATCGTTTCTCCGGGCTTCCGAGCCCGGACCAAGGCGTTCAGCTGGCCGGAGTTTGCCAACCGCTGGTCGCCACAACGCAAAAGTACGTCGTAGCGCTGTATTCCGGCGTCGGCTGCCGGCGACTCCTTCACAACCTCGGTGACGAGCAGTCCAAACCCACGCGGAATGGGTAAATGATGGCTCAACGCCTCCGGAGCCTCCTCGCTGCGGAGCCCGACGTAAGGAACTTTGACCATTACCGGTCGCGGCCCGCGGGAGCGCTCCACCTGCGGACGGCTATCCTGCGCAGCAAGTCGCGTGCCCGGCACCAAAGCAAGGGCCAAAACCGCAAGGGAGACGCCGGACAAGGCGGGGAATTTCCGCGCCAAGCGCTGGACGGACAAAGAGGCGGTCATACCTGTATGGGTTTCCAGAACCACTCAATGCAATTTCACTCTGATCGCTAGGGGAAGTGCAGACTGCTGGTTCCGCCTTCTTAACCCGCCACGGTAACACCCGCCGCTACACTCAGTTTTGCCTGCCCTGTGATTCCGCGGGCAATCCAGCCGCCACCCACCACAGCATCCGCCTGATAGCAGACAGCGGCCTGTCCTGGGGTCACAGCTCTTTGCGGTTCCTTAAGTCTGACCAGAGCCCGCCCGTCGGCCCCGGGAAAAACCCAAGCCTCTGCGCCTGGATGCGCATACCGGATTTTAACGATGCAGGGAAACGGCTCACCGGCTTCGGCCGAGGCCAGGTTCCAGTGGCAATGGTCGATCTCAAACTCTCCAAGAACAAGATCCTCGGCGTCCCCCACGACCACGCTGCGTGTTTCAGGATCTATATCAATCACGTACACAGGCTTGGGGGAACCTCCGGGAAGGCCCTTGCGCTGCCCGATGGTGTACATCTCGATCCCCTCGTGCTCGGCGAGCCGGTTGCCGTGTTTGTCAAAGATCCCGCCCGGCTGAAACTCGGTGGTGCCCAGGTGCGACTTGAGAAACGCCTTGTAATCGTTTCCGGGCACAAAACAGATCTCCTGACTGTCCACCTTGTCGGCCGTCTTCAGGCCCAGTTTGCGGGCGATCGCACGGATCTCCGGCTTTTCCATCCCGCCCAAGGGAAACAGCGAACGGCTCAACTGCTCCTGCCTGAGACTGAAGAGAAAGTAGCTCTGGTCTTTGCGGGGATCCTTGCCTTTGCGCAGCACGGAGCGTTCCGGAAGGTGGTCCACCATTGCATAGTGGCCCGTGGCGATGTACTCGGCCCCCACCGCCTTTGCCTTGGCCCAGAGGTTTCCAAACTTCACCTTCTCGTTGCACATGACACAGGGGTTCGGGGTGCGCCCCGCCCGGTATTCCGCCGTGAAATAGTCAATGACCTGCCGTTCAAAGGCGTCCGCCTCGTCCACCACGTAGTGCGCGACACCCAGGGCGTGTGCCACGCCACGCGCGTCTGCAATCGCCTGCGGCCCGCAGCACTTGTCCTCGGCCCGCGACATGCAGTCCTGGGGCCAGACCTTCATCGTCACGCCGACGACTTCGTAGCCCTGTTCCTTCAAAAGCCACACCGCCACGGACGAATCCACCCCTCCGCTCATACCCACCAGCACGCGGGGCAGTTTCCCTTTCTCCCGGGACGGTTCGAGGTTTGGGTGTGTGGCTTCCATGAGGTTTTGAAAAAAGGCGGGACGCGGCTCAGCCCACAACGGGCGGATACCAAACGTACAACATCAAATATACCAGGACACCCGTCACGGAAACATACAACCACACGGGGGCGGTGATCCGCGCCCAACGCTTGTGCGCCTCGTAACGCCCCTTGATTGCGGGCACGATCGTGAGCGCAAGAAGCGGGGGCACCAAGGCCGCCAACGGCACGTGCGTGATCAGGATGAAATAGTACAGCGTCTTCGGCCAACCGGTGTGGGTGAACCTAGTGACGGCCACCACGTTAAAATGGTAGATCAGGTACGACGTCAGAAACGCTGCGGACACCACGATGGCGCCCCCCATCAGGATGCGGTGAAGACTTTTGCGTTCCGCCTTGATGGCAATGAGGCCCGCGACAATCAGGAGGGTGGCCAGGGTGTTGAGTGAGGCGTTGAGCAGCGGCAGTTCCTGAACGTTCATTTCGCTCCTTTGCTTAAGGTTTCAATGTCGGCAACCAGACGGCTCGAAGCCTCCTCGGACTCCTCCCCTGCTCCTTCGTAAATTCCGCGCACCCAACCCTCTGCGTCGACCAAAAGCAGGCGCGTGCTGTGGGTGACCGGTTCCCCGTCCGCCGACCCTTCGGTCAGCCCCATCTTGAAGCCCTCGTTTGCGACGGAAAAAATCTGAGCTTTGTCCCCTGTCAAAAAGCGCCACCGCGCGTCCGCGCCAAACTTGTCGGCGTAGAGCTTCAGCACCTCGGGCCGGTCCTTCTCGGGATTGGAGGAGATGGACAGAAATCCCACGCCGGGGTTGGCGGCGAACCGCCGGTGCAACTCGCTCAGTCGGCTGCTGAGGGCGGGACAGGGGCCCGGACAGGTGGTGTAGAAAAAATCCACCACCCACACCCGGCCGTCCATTTGCGAGGATCGGAAAGGCTGGGCGTCCTGGTCCAGGAAGTCAAAATCGGGACGTTTCCAGAGGCGCGCCAGCCGTTCTGCTTGGACGGAGCCGTGCCCGACAGCCACGGCCTCCCCCCGGGGCTGGGGCCTGCAGGCGCAGAGGCAAAGGACCCCCGTCAGGAGTAAAAGGGGCGGCAGCTTCATGGTCTCCGGGAAAAGGCCAGCAATCCGAGAAGGACGGGCAGGAAGGTGATGGACATGAAAAACAGCCTGCGGGCGCTCACCCGCGAACGTTCGAGCAAAAACACCAGGGCGGACCCGCAAAAAAGCAGGTTCAGCAAAACCGCCCCGCCGCGGTACAAGGCGGAGGCCTGCCCAATCCAAGCCGGGATCAACGTCACTGCCGCAAGGGCCAGGGCAAAACAAAAGGCCTGAAGTGCGGTTACAAAGCCGTCCTCGTCGTCGGACTTGATCATCACAAAGCCGGCGCCGCGGTACTCGTCCCGGTACATCCAGGCAATCGCCAAAAAATGAGGGATCTGCCAGAGAAACAAGATTCCAAACAGCACCCAGCCTCCCCAAGCCTCCGTGGGCTCCGCTGCGCTCCACCCAATCACCGGTGGGATGGCGCCGGACACCGCCCCGACATAGGTGCACCAAGCACTCTTCCGCTTCAGCGGAGTGTACAACACCAGATACACCCCGATCGTTGCAAGCGCGAGCCAGGCCGCCATCCGCGGCAGTGTCAAAAGGAGCTCACCCACACCCAAAACCCCCAGGGCAATTCCAACCCACAGCGCCTGCACCGGCCGCATCCTCCCAGCGGGCAGCGGCCGGTTGCGGGTCCGTTCCATGAGCCGGTCCACGTCCGCCTCCATCCACTGGTTGAGCGCGCCAGCCGAGGCCGCCGCTAGCGAGGTCCCGAGTACGGCGAACAACAAGCCCCAGCCAATCGGCCTCCCAGCTGCTCCAACGACGTAGCCGATCGCGGTTGTAAAAACCACCATCAGGCTCAACCGGGCCTTGGTGAGGACTGCAAAGTCGCCCAGCACGGTCGTCCCAGCAGACACGTCCGCCTCCAAGGCAACCACAGGCCCCGCCGCTGAATCCGTGCGCTTCATGACCACCCCTCCTCATGCGACGGGACCTCGGCCCTGGAAACGTGAACCAACACCGCAGTCAGTGCTGACAGCAAGGCTGCCCCAAGCACCACGTGAAAAGTCGCAAGGGTTTTGGGTTTCTGGTGCAGGATCACCAGCACGCCAAGCACTGCCTGTAAGCAAACCACCAGCCCCCCAATCCGCGCCCAAAACACCGCGCCGTGGCCCCGGGGCATCGCCCGCGCAGCCTTAAAGACGGCGCACAAAACAATCACAACCACGCAGGCAGCACCAACCCTTGTGTGTCCAAAATTCAGGTCGGTGTACAAATTGTGGGTGCCCGGCAGCAGGCTTCCGGAGGGATCCGCCGCGGGAAACGTAGGAATGGCCAGTCCCGCACCGAGGTGCCGCATCGAGGCTCCCAGGATGAGCTGGCAGTAGACCGCAACAACGCTCACCCACATCCACTTCCGAGGACTGGTGGCGGCGGCGGCCCAACTCGCCTCCGCGCGCTTCCCAAAAAAAGACAACCGCACCGTCAAAGCGACGAGAACCACCAAAAACGCCTGCGCCACACACCCATGGAAGACGCGGAACGCCGTCGCCACACTCACCGCACCGGCCGTCTCCTGAGTGACCCGCAAGCCGCCCAAAGTGGCCTGAAGGCACACCAACACAAAGGCCGCCACCACCAGACGCCGCTCCACCTCGCCCACGCTGCTTTTTTCGCGCCCATCACGAAACAAACAAATCAGAAAACCCACCGCCGCCGGCCAGACGCCCAGGTGCGCCAGAACAATGGGAGGCGCCCCGAGGACCCGCCCAAGAAGTGAAGCGCCGACAGACAGAACAAAAGCAATCCCGAGGGGCCGAAAGTTTCCCCACACCGCGGAGCACAGACAGCCAACAGCCAGCCCGACAACCGCTGCCAGCAAACGGTGCCCGTGTTCGAGGCGCACCATGAAGTTGCCCCACCAGCCCTCAGGGTTCAGGCTGCCAAAGCTGAGCGGCCAGTCAGGCACGGCCATCCCGGCCTGCCAGCTAGTCACGAGAGCCCCGACAAAAATGAGGCAAAATACCAGCGCGACGACCGCACGCGCCGTCCAGTTGAGGTGGTTGATCTTCAATTGTAATCCGGAAGCCTGACGCGCCGCCCGGTTCAGGCGGCGGCACCACTACTCCGGCGGGATTCGAAGGAATGCAAAGGAAACCCCGGCCTACTTTGCCGCTGTGGCCGCAGGATGCTGCATTTGGAACAACTCCTTCTGGAAGGCGTCGAACTCCTCCTGGTTCTCCACTAAAACATGTGACCGCATCGCGTAATGGCCCGCACCACACAGCTGGCCGCATACAATCTCATATTTGCCGGCCTTGATCGGACGGAACCACATCGGGATTTTCGTCCCGGGAATCGCGTCTTGGGCAATCCGCATGTGGGGAATCGAGACGGCGTGAATAACATCCTTGGAACTGATCTCCAACACCACGGGCCGCTGGTTGATCACATGCAGCTCGTTTTTGGAAACAATGTCGTCCTTCCCCGCCTCGTCCGCAGGGTCAAGCCCGAGCGGGTTGCTGGCGGTCACAAAATCCGGAGACTGTTTGCCAAAAACGCCGTCTGCTCCCGTGTAGTGGAAGTTCCAGGCGTACTGCTCACCCACGGCCCGCACGCGCATCGCCTCGGCTTGGTTGGGCACCTCCACCACGCGACGGCCCCACAGGGGGAGCGCAAACCCGAGCAACAGCGAGGCCTCAATCAAAATCACGGTCACCTCTCCGTGCGTATACACGCTGCCCTTGACCCCGTAGTAGTCGGCCTTGGGGTTTTTGGAACTCCGGAACTTATAGACCGAAAGCAGGAAAAACGTGCCCCAGCCGGCCCCGAGAACCAACATGAACCAGTGGCACAGCTCCAGCATGTGCTCCACGACCCGGCCATGCTCCGACGCGTTGGAAACGATACCAAGTAGATTGTTCAACATAAACTTAAGGTGCTTTAGTCAATATTAACCCCGGCCAGTGAACGGACCAACTCAGCGTGAGGCGGAAGAGGCATCTGGCCCTTTCGAACGATCAAAAAACCCACCACGCTGATGAAACCCAAAACGGTCGCGAGCACGCCCAACATCACAAAGATGGCGCCGTTTGCGGCCTCGCCAACCGTGCCGTCCCCGCCCATGCAAACCGTACAGGCGGCCGCCGATTGTACAAACCCAACCCACATCGCCAACACCGCGCAAGTTTGTGTGAACGTTTTCATGTGATGATAGACCGTGCCTTCCGAAGAAACGAAACGAAGTAAACCGTCAACAGAAAGGAGACCATCCCGCTGCCCCAACCCAGTCCCATCGAAGCCCCGGTGCTGAACGCCCAGTAACTCAGACCCGCTCCAAGCCCGATCGAAACCAAGATGAAAAAGACGTGGAAGGCCTTGAGCGACATAAGAGGAGGCTAGTGTGTGGAGTGCGAGGTGCCTGAAATCGGGTCGGAATGAAACAAGTAGGTCAGGAAGAACAACCCTATCACGAAAATGGTGGTCATGATCAGGAAGCGCCAGATCGTGATCTTTTCACCGTTCAAATGCATGAAGATGAATGCCACGAGCCCCGCTTTGAGCGTCGCCACCAGCATCCCCACAATGATGTTCATTTCCCGCGAACCAAAATCCACGTAGGAAAGCCCCACCGTCACCCCGGTCAGCACAAGCAAAGCGGCGCCCACCTTGATGTAGCCCCCCACATGTGCCGCAATATGGGCGGCATCATGGGAATCATGGCCTCCGTGAACCGCCTCTACGGAAGAACCGTGGGCGTGGGGATGTGTGTCGTGACCTGGTTTGCTCATGCTTAGAGGAGATAAAAAATCGGGAACACAAAGATCCAAACCAAGTCCACGAAGTGCCAGAAGAGCCCAGCGATTTCCACCCGGTTGGCCAGATGCTCAGGATTGGAGTTGTACAACTTGGTGCCGCCCTTGAAAGGCAGCCACAAATACAAGAAAACAAGAATCCCGCCCAACACGTGCAACCCGTGCAGCCCGGTGATCAGGAAGTACGTGGCGAAATAGGTGCTGTGCCGCGGGGCAAACACGCTGGCCGACTCCACGTCCGAAGCCTTGATTACCGCTATCTTGTCCGAGAGCGGCCGCTGAAGGAAGTGCGGGCGGTCGTTGTCCTTGTCGGAGGGATTGGCGTTCACCGGATCCAGTTGGATCACGTAATCGTCCTCAGCGGGCGTTACGAAATCGTGGCGGTGCGTTTCGTGGGCGAAATGCTCGGCGTTCTTGACCGCCTGTTCCGCGTACACCGAACCCTTGGGCGCATCCAAGAGGTGGCCTGAAATCTCCCAACGGGGAGGCTGGCTCCGCTCTTCCAGTTGCTTGTTGCCCAGAAAGTCCTCGTACTTGGTGGAGGACTCCTTCTTGATGAAAACCCCAAAGTGGTTGAACTTCGCAGGCCACTCGTAGCTGAGCTTTACGGTCAAAAAGATCGCTCCGCAAAGGATCGTGATCAGCATGTAAAACTTGTACTTCGCCAACTGGCGCATCTTGAGCGAAGCCCAGGCCATCACGACGGTGACCGAGGAGATGATCAGAATCGCGGTGTTCGCGGTACCCACCGGTACGTTAAGCAGACCGGAGGGCCAATACCCAGGCTCCGCGCCGATGCGCAGGAAGATGTAGGCAGAGAACAGGCCCCCGAAAAGCATCACTTCCGAAGCCAGAAAAAGCCAGATCCCCACCTTAGCGCTGTAGAGCCCGGTGTCGGGTCGCGCTGATACTGTGTGGGGGACTTCTGCGTCCGTGAAGAACGGGAAGTATTTGAGGATCGAATTTAACATGGGTGCACGGAAAGTGGGCTAAGGGACAGGACCGGCGCCGCGCTTGCGGCGCCGGAGACTTCACTAGTTGCGCTGCGTCTGCGGGTGGAAATCGACCGGATGGCCTGGGACGCTGTACTCGTACGGGCCTCTGAAGACTTCCAAAGGCTTGTCAAAGTTGCCGTGCGGCGGAGGCGTGGGCGTATCCCAGTCGAGCGTTGTCGCATCCCAAGGGTTGCGGCCCACCTTTTGTCCAAGCTTCCAGCTGGTGAAGAAGTTGAAGATGAAGGGCAGCTGTGCCACCGCCAGAAGCGCTGCGGACACGGTCATGAACTTATTCCAATGCAGCACCGGAGCAGTGAGTTGCTCGTAGGTGGCCCCACCATCGTACCAGCGGCGGTGGACCCCGGCCATCCCTTGGATAAACATGGGGAAGAAAATCCCGTTGATGAATACCAAGGAGCTCCAAAAGTGCACCTTCCCGAGAAACTCGTTCATTTTCCGCCCCGTCGCCTTGGGGTACCAGAAGTAGACGCCGGCGAACAAGCCGAAGATGGTCCCCGGAGCGACCACATAGTGGAAGTGACCGATCACGTAGTAGGTGTCATGCAGGAACAAGTCGACCGCGTTGAATGCGAGGGGGATTCCTGTCAGCCCGCCAATCCCGAACATCGGCAGGAAGGCCGTGGCGAACAGCATCGGCGTGTTAAATCGGATCGCTCCGCCCCATAGGGAAAGAATGAGCGAGGTGAGCAGGATCACGGAGGGCACCGAAATCATGATCGTGGTGATCTGGAAGAAGGCGGCCACCTTCGCGCCCATGCCGGTCATGTACATGTGGTGGGCCCACACGATGAAGGACAGGAAGCCCAGCCCGAACACGGAGTAAACCATCGGCTTGTAGCCATGAATAGGCTTCCGCGTGTTGTTAGCCACGATTTCAGTGACTATCCCGATCGCGGGCAAAATCAGGACGTAAACCTCGGGATGCGCCAGAAACCAAAAAAGATGCTGCCAGAGAATCGGGCTGCCCCCGCCGGACCAGGTCTGGGCGACCTTCTGCCCGATCATCAGGCCGGTCGGCATGAAGAAGCTGGTTCCAAAAACACGGTCGGTGAGCTGCATAAATCCCGCCGCCTCGAGCGGAGGGAAGGCCAGGACGAGCAGGAACGCCGTCACAAACTGGGCCCACACGAAGAAGGGCAGCCGCATCCAGGTCAGCCCCGGTGCCCGGAGCTGGATAATGGTCGTGATGAAGTTAATCGAACCAAGCAGCGAACCGGTGATGTTGAACACCATCGCCACCAGCCAGACTGTCTGCCCATTGAGCCAGATGTTTCCGCCTTCCAAGTCCGCAATCCCAGCCAAGGGGGGATATGCAGTCCAGCCTGACTTCGCGGCGCTGCCAGGCACAAAAAAGCTGCCCATCATCAGCACACCGCTGGTGAAGAAACACCAGTAGCTGGCCATGTTCAGCTTGGGAAAGGCCATGTCAGGGGCGCCGATCTGAAGAGGTACCACGTAGTTGCCAAACCCCGCCACCGCCAAGGGCACGATCCCAAAGAATACCATGATCGTTCCGTGCATGGCTCCGAACACATTGTAACCTGAAGCCGTCAGAGCGCCTGCATCCGTCATCACCGTGGGCCCGAAAACGCCCTTCAAGGCCTCGCCCACGACCGGCACCGGCACCCCTGGGTTCGCCAACTGCCACCGCATCACCAACATCAGGAGAAAACCGAAAAACAAAAACAGCAGTCCGGTCACGCCATACTGGATTCCGATCACTTTGTGATCGGTCGAAAAAACATACTTTTGCCAGAACCCCAACTCATGGTGGTGGTGCTCTGCGTGCGGATCGGTTCCGCCGTGGTGTCCGTGCTCTGCGGATGCGATTGTGGCCATAGTATTTCTCCGAAGGTTGCCGTCGTTCGTCAGCGGGTGGAAGAAGGGTGCCCACTGGGAGCCCCCTTTATTTATATCCAGTTTAGGGCCGGATTACACACATTCTATTACTTAGCAGGTCCCGACCCGGTGGCAGGCCATGCTTTCAGCTCTGCCTCAGTCCAAGAGGTCTTGCGGTCCAGAAACTTCGCGCGGGTCGCGGTGACGACCTCCGTGGCTACCGCCGGGTAGGTGTTGCCAAAACTCCCGCGGACGTAGGTCAGCGCCGCGGCGATCTTCTCGTCGGTGAGCAGGGCCTCCTGGGGCGGCATCACGTTTGCGTAGGTCATCCCCTTGACTGTCATCGGCCCCATAACCCCCTTGAGGATCATCGCGGCGAAGCGCTCGGGCGATTCGCTCACGTACTCGGTCTGGGTGAGGGGCGGGAAAACCGGGGGCAGTCCTGCGCCCGTCGGTTGGTGGCAGGCGACGCAAAGCGTCATGTACACGCTTTTCCCCAACTCCATCTGGTCCTGCGCCTGAACCACACCACCCGACAGTAATGCTGCGATGAACAAATACTTTTTCATTTCCTCAATTGTTTGGGTTTACTGGGGGAACGCTTTGAGCTCAGCCTCGGTCCAACCCGTGGGTCGGGATCCGTACTTCTTCCGGGCTTCGGCAACCTGTTCGGAAGTGATGGGACTCGCCCCTTCGCCGAAACTCGACCGCACAAAGGAGGCCACCTGCGAAATCTTGGAGTCCGTCAACACGGCCCCCTGAGCAGGCATCATGTTGTTGTAGGGCTTACCGTCCACTTCGATCGGACCCATCACGCCATTCAAAATGATCGCGATCAGCCGCTCCGGACTGCCTGTCACGTACTCTGACTTCACAAGCGGGGGAAACACCGGCGGCAGTCCCAGTCCCGTCGGTTGGTGGCACGCCACACAGATGGCGAGATACTGTGACTTCCCGGCGTCTAGGTCCACAGCCCCGGAGCCGCTCGCCGCCTTCGCGGAGGCCGCGCCACCAGCGGGAGTCGCAGGAGCGGCGCCACCTTCAAGCACGGCATTGGCTGGAATCGCCAAAAGGTCTGCTTCGTTCCAAGGATCAACCCGCGCTGCAAACTCTTTCTTAGCCGCTGCAATCTTTGCTTCGCTGATTTCCGGGGCGGTATTGCCCCAAGAGGCCCGGACATAGGAGGCAACCGCGGCAATTTTCTTGTCGGAGAGCGCCTTTTCCCACGCTGGCATGGCGCCGTTGTAGACGGCATCCCCGACCTTGATCGGACCAACCAGTCCCTTCAAAAGAATCGCCACGAGCCGCTTTTCAGAACCGGTCACCCAGTCGGCGCCCACCAGCGAAGGAAACTGGCCTGGAACACCCAGCCCACTGGCCTGGTGACACGGCTGGCAGTTCGCGTAGACGGCCTTGCCCTGTTCCACAAGGGTGAGTTCCGCCACGGCCTGAGACACACCCGGTCCTGCTACCTTTTTGGAGGACAACAAATCCGGAGTGGACTCGCTCTCGTTGTAAATATTTCCCTGAAATCCCCCGTGGTACACACCCAAGTACACGCCTGCAAAGCACACGATCACGCCGAAAAGGAGCAATAGCCCGCCGGGAAGTGGGTGTTGCGCCTCGGCCGGGTCTGGATGCTCCCGTTTTGCGGCCGCAGTGACCTTCAGGACATCCTGGGGATCACTGTTGTGTTGAGGATCAGAGTGGTTTGACATCGGTTAAAATGGGCTAAATCGCGCCGCCTGAGTTCAATTCTTTTTCGCGGCCACAGCAACAGCACCGGCCTCCTTGAGCGGGTGCGAGCGGTTTAGGGAGAGCAGGTAGGCCACGAGGCTCTTTGCCTCCGCCTTCGGAACCACCTCGAAGCCCTCGGGAGGCGCAACTTCAGCCGGCAACGCAAGCGCGTCCAAGGAGGGCGCACCGGTGATTTTGCGTACCTGAAACAGTTCTTTGTAGGCCGGCATGTTCGACACCTTGATGATGGAAGTCGGATGGTACAGGTGAAGGAAATGCCACGTCGCATCGCGCTTTGCTGGACGGGCGGTGTCGTCCGCCGGTTCGTTTCTCCAGCCCTGCGCCCCGAGGTTGGCCAGGTCCGGACCAATCCTGCGCACACCCAGCACCGGCGGGTTCTCAAACAAATAATCTCGGGCCACGGTTCTACGCACGCCCCAGCCCCGCTCCATGTCGGTGGTCTCGGCGCCGCGCACCACCTGCGAATGGCAGGCTTGGCAGCCTTGGGAAATGTAGACTTCGCGGCCCGCAGCCGCAATGCCGCCGGCGAAGGTGGGGTAAACCTCGGTGATCCGTCCGTCCTCCTCCTTGAAATCCGGAGAAAGCGAGCCCAACTGGGCCTGTGGCAGCAGGACACAAAGGCCCAGGGAGATGGCGAAACAGGCCGCCAGCCCGGCGAAAAGAGTAGAAGAACGACTCATGGTGTTTGTCTCCTGGTGTTAATGCCCGCGCTTGACCCGGAACAAGGTGGGCTCACCAGCCGGTTGCCCGATCCGCAGCGCCACCAGCAGGAAATGTAGCGCGAAGGCCGAGTAAGCGACCCACAGGATTCCGTAGGAAATCGTGTTCCCCCAGTAGTAGGCCGAGCCGGTCTCGAGAACCTGTGAGAACGTGGAGTCGGCCTCGCTGAGGATTGAACCGGAGGCAAGCCCGCTCAGGACAAGCATGACGCCGCCCATGCAGGCTCCGTAGGCGCCGCCCATGAAGTGGATGGAAATCAGGGTGGAAGAAAGCCACTCGCAGCCCGATAGCCGCGGCATGATGAAGTAAATGGCACCAAACAGAATCATCGACACCGCGCCGGAGAGCAGAAGCGTCTGCACCCCGGACTCGAACATCGTGAAGCGAACCGAATAGCTGATGCTCCGGAGCGAACCGAAGGCTGATCCAAGAGCGGCGATCCCGAGAAGCAGGGCGCCAAACAGTACAAACTTCAACGACGGAGAGGTTACAAGATGCTCGGAACCCTTTGCTGTGGCGAAAAGGTTGTATACCGCACCGAGGACCGGAACCAGAAGCAGGATGGAAGCCGAAGCCGACACCGACACCAGCCACAAGGGGACCGGTCCGCCGGCAAGCCGGCCAGCACCGAGAAGGCCCGCGCACAAGAAGTATAGCCAGAACAAGGCCCGCCCAGTGGAGCCCGCGAAAATCGGACGGCCTGTCACCTTCGGCACAATGTAGTAGGCAACGCCCAGCGCAATGGGTACGAGCCAGAGCCAAAGCACACCACTCGCCGTCCAAGCCCCTACAATCTGCTCAACGACGCCGACCACGCTCTTGGTGGCGATTAGAAGGTTGCCGGTGAAAAGGCTCCAGCCCAGCCAGAGGAGAGCGCCGGTGACGAACATCGCGCCAAGGCCGGATGTGCCCGCAGCGTTCAGTCCGAGGAGGATCCATGCAGACAGAAGGCTCAGCCCACCAAACATCAAAACAAAGGAAGCGAAGGGAAACTCTAACCCTTCTATGGGCCGGATGTTTCCAGCGATGTTGGCGAACACGCCGAGAAGCACCCCGGCGTTCCACAACACCACCCCCAAGGACGCCAGCGTTGTGCCCGGCGCGACACCGCCACTCAGACGGGGCAACAGCCAGGATGCCACGCCAAGCGCGGCGGTGGAGCACCAGCCGAACACAAAGGCCCCCTGGGCCGCGGGAGCCAGCCGGCCGTAGCTCATGCAACTATAGTCAAGGAAGGCGGGGAAATGCAGTTTGACGGCAGAGAGCGCCCCGAGAGCGGTCGCCAGCAAAAGCCAGCACACCGAGGTCAAAAACAACCAAACCACCACTGGGCGGACTGCCAAATCCACGGCAGAGCGCTGCTCGGCGGTCAGCTGGACCCCGGCGGACTCGAGCGACTCCCGGGTATTCTCGTTAAACACGGCTTCGGTCATGGCTTGAAATGATGCTCTGTTGGGTGCTTAAATTGAAGGTTTCTAGTTGCCTGGAGCCGGTGCTGCTGGAGCCGGTGCTGCTGGAGCCGGTGCTGCTGGAGCCGGTGCTGCTGGAGCCGGTGCTGCTGGAGCCGGTGCTGCTGGAGCCGGTGCTGCTGGA
>JBIKSY010000159.1:0-9101 GCA_044348365.1 Chthoniobacteraceae bacterium | reverse complement strand
AGCTACGTGCCAAAGTGGACTCACACTACGGCAAACCCACTGCAACGCCGGAGCCTCATGTGATGGAGAAAATCCTGCGCACCTGGCTGGACGACGAGGGCGTGGTCTTTGTCGACCGCTTTACGCCAGCTCGCGCCGACAAAAAAGGTCCGCACCTGGTGCGGGTCTATGCGAACTGGCGTGGCCGCATCGAGGCCCCCGTCTTTATTGACGCCAGCTACCACGGCGATCTTCTGCCACATGCAGGGGTGAGCTTTACCATCGGGCGCGAGTCCCGCGCGCAGTATGGCGAGTCGCTTGCGGGAGTGCTGCTCAAGCTCGTGAATCCGCCTGGTGCCATTCATCTTCCCGTGCTGAACAGCCTCATCAGCGGCTTCGCGGCAGATGGCAGGACGCTGCTCCCGCATGTCCACGGCCTCACCACCGATGTCCGAGAAGGCGATGGCGACGCGCACCTACAATGCGCCAATCTTTACGCCTGTTTCACCAAGAATCCCGCAAACCGTCTCGAACTGACCGCACCGATGAACTACGATCCTGCAGAGTTCGAGCTGCTGCGCCGGGAGATCGTCCGGCTTGGGAAAGATGCGCGTTTCGGCTTCGGCGGCTCCGTGCCAGGCGACAAAGCCGCGATGAACGACGGCGTGAACTTCCTTCTTCACTGGGGCCTCGCGGGGGGTGCGGATGGCTATCCCGCCGCCACGCAGAAGGAACGCCGGCAGATCTGGGAGACGCATCGCGATTACACCCATCGCCTGCTGTGGTTCCTGCGCACCGATGCTGCAGTGCCTGAGGCCATCAAGCAGAATCTCCAGCAGTGGGGCCTGCCAAAGGATGAGTTTACCGACAACGGCCACTGGCCCTACGAGCTCTACGCCCGAGAAGGCCGCCGCATGATGGGCGACTTCATCCTCACGCAGCGCGACCTCTTTGACGAGCTCACCAAGCCCGATGCAATTGCCCTTGGCAGCTTTCCCGTGGACTCGCACGTCGTAAGGCGCCTCGCCACGCCCGACGGCAAGGAAGTCATAAATGAAGGCGGCTACCTCGTCATCCCGCCCGTGTACGAGATCCCTTATCGCGCCCTCACGCCCAAGGCTGCGGAGTGTGACAACCTCCTAGTCACCTGCGCCCTCAGCAGCTCCCGTGTGGCCTTCAACTCGCTGCGCGTCGAGCCTGTCTGGATGATGCTCGGCCAGGCCGCCGGCACCGCCGCCGCGCTGGTACAGAAAGACAAGGCGACTGTGCAAGGGGTGAATGGAGCGGAGTTGCAGAAGCGTTTGCGCGAAGCCTCCGTTCCTTTAAAAAAACCGTGAGAAGCCAAAAACACACGACGCTCCTGCATACCGTTTGAAACTCATGCCGCCTGATGGCTTATTAACCACGCCGCCGGCGAAGTCGCCGCGGCTCCAACGGGTGCAAATCACCTCGCTGGTGCTGCTCGTACTCATCGGCGCGATCAACTACATAGACCGGGCCACGCTTGCGATTGCGAATCCGCTCATCCGCGAGGAACTGGGGCTTTCCGTGGCCGACATGGGCCTGCTGCTGTCCGCCTTCCTCGGTGCGTATGCGCTCGCGCAGTTGCCTGCCGGCCTGATCGTGGATCGTTTTGGGCCGCGGATCGTGCTAGCGCTCAGCCTCGCCCTCTGGTCGCTGGCGCAGATGGCAGGTGGGTTCGTGCGCGGCTTCGGGCAATTTTTTACCACACGGGCTGCGCTCGGCATCGGCGAAGCACCGCAGTTTCCTGCGAATGTGCGGGTGGTATGCGACTGGTTTGGCAAAGGCGAGCGCGGCGTTGCCACCGGCGTATGGAACTCCGCCTCCACTCTGGGCACGGCCATCTCCGCGCCCCTGCTCACCTTTCTCATGCTCAGCTTCGGCTGGCGGGCCATGTTCATCACCATGGGCGCGGTCGGACTCGTGGTCGCGGCCACATTTTACGCGGTGTACCGCAATCCCGGCCAAACCGACCTCACCGAGGACGAGAAGCGTTACCTCGCCGATGGGGAGCCGCCCACGCTGCGCCAGCCCATCACACTGCGCGAATGGGCGCATCTCTTCCGCTTCCGCACGACCTGGGGCATGATATTCGGGTTCTCCGGCACGGTGTATCTGCTGTGGATCTACAACGCGTGGCTGCCGAGCTACCTTCAAATGGAGCGCCATTTCACCATCGCGAAGACGGGCTGGGTGGCCGCCATCCCGTTTGTGTTTGGAATCTTCGGCAGCCTGAGCGGCGGCCACATCTGCGACTATCTCGTGAGACGCGGCGTGTCGCCCATGTTGAGTCGCAAGGGGCCAATGGTCATCGCGCTGCTCGGCGGTTCGCTCTTCACGGCGTTCGCTGCCATGACGAAGGGAAATGTGCTCGCCATAGGCTTCATCGCCGTCGCCATGTTCCTGCTCTACATCGCCAGTAGCGCCGCGTGGGCCATGGCCCCGGTCGCCGCACCGGGAAATAGCACCGCCTCGCTCGGTGCGGTGCAAAACTTCGGCGGCTACTGCGGCGGCACGATTGCCCCCGCGCTAACGGGTTTCATCGTGCAAAAGACCACCAGTTTTGCGCCCGCCCTGCACACCGGTGCGGCCATCGGCATCGTCGCCGCCTTGCTCTACCTGGTGCTCGTCCGCGAGCCGATCACGCCACGCATCCCACCTGCTGCTCCGTCCTTGATTTGACCCATGAGCACGGCTTCACGGCTCGCGATCGGCATCGATCTCGGTGGCACCCACATCAAAGCAGCCCTTTTGGAACGTGGCACCGGCACCCTTGTGCAGACCTGCTCCCTGCCCACGTGCGATGGCGAATGGAGCGACTCGGAGCCGTTGTTCGCCCATCGCGTCCGTGATCTTGTCCATAAACTGGAGGCCAGTGGGGCAAGCGGGCCGTTGCCCATAGGTTTGTGTGCCCCCGGCATTGCCCACCCTGGCGACCGCTACATCGACTGGATGCCCGGCCGGATGCATGGTTTGGAAAAGTTCGAGTGGTCCGCTTTTCTGGCGCGTGAAGTGCGCGTAACGAACGACTCCCATGCCGCTTTGCTTGGTGAAGCATGGGTTGGCAGCGCCCGGGGCTGTCAGGATGTCATCATGCTGACCCTTGGCACAGCGGTGGGTGGTGCGATCCTGAGTGGTGGCAAACTCATCCGTGGCCACATCGGCCGCGGCGGGCATCTGGGCCACATTTCCATCCACGCAGATGGCGAACAAGACGCCTTTCAGACTCCGGGAAGTCTTGACTCCTTTCTGGGAAATCAAACCCTGCGTCAGCGCACTCAAGGGCGCTACGACAGCACGCAAACCCTCGTTGCAGCAGCGCTTGCCGGTAAGTTGGAAGCGCAAGAAATCTGGGATGCTTCAATCCGGCGTCTCGCCGTGGCCGTGGCATCCTTAATCAACGTGCTCGACCCCGAAATGGTGATCCTAGGGGGCGGAATCGCCGGGGGCGCAGGCGATGCGCTCCTAACGCCATTGCAAAACTACCTCGACCGCTACGAATGGCGACCTGGCGGTCACAAGGTGCGACTCCTGCTCGCCAGTGCCGGCGAATGGGCTGGCGCCATTGGGAGTGTCCGCGAACTGGAACGCCCTTGAATCTGACGAATGCCCGCCTTTTTACCGTGTTTTGAGCCATGAAAACCGCCCCCTCCCTGCTCCTCACCCTGCTGCTTGGACCGCTGGCCGTGCTGCACGCTGCCGAGAGTCCGGCGCTCCAGCCACCGCAGCATTTTGGAGTCCCCAAGGCCGAGCATGCCGTCACCAACCGCGCCTTTAGCGGCATCGCAAGCATCGCCGTTGCGCAGAAGGGGCGGCTATGGGCGGTTTGGTACGCAGGCGTGACGCCTGGCGAGGACGCAAACAACTACGTCGTACTCTCGACCAGTAGCGACAACGGCACGACATGGTCCGAGGTACTCACAGTCGATCCCGACGGCATTGGGCCCGTGCGCAGTTTCGATCCCGAACTGTGGTTGTCGCCGGATGGCCGCCTGTTCCTCTTTTGGGCGCAGCGTAGGGACTCCATTAAACCGGAGGTGTGGTGCGCGGAAACCGCCCAGCCCGATGCCGCGCAGCCCAAGTGGTCGACGCCGCGCCGAGTCAGCGAGGGGGTGATGATGTGCAAGCCGCTCGTGCTCTCCTCTGGCGAATGGGGACTCCCGGTCAGCCAGTGGGGGAGCCACGGTTGGAGTGTTGGGGACAACAGTCCGCAGCTGCTCGTCTCCACTGACGCGGGCAACACTTGGACACTGCGTGGCAGTTGCAACGTGCCAAAGGATGCGCGAGAAGCCGACGAACACATGTTTGTCGAACGCACTGACGGCTCCCTCTGGCTGCTCGTCCGCACGAAATACGGCATCGGCGAAAGCGTCTCCACCGACCGTGGCAAAACCTGGCTGGAGCTCAAGCCCTCCGCCATCCAACATCCGACCTCGCGGTTTTTCATCCGCAGGCTTGTTTCGGGAAACCTGCTGCTCGTCAAACACGGCCCCATCGACACACGCACGGGCCGCTCGCACCTCACCGCCTACCTTTCCACAGACGACGGCAAGACCTGGGGCGGCGGATTCCTGCTCGATGAACGCAGCGGTGTGTCCTACCCCGACGGGGATCAGTCGCCCGACGGCCTCATCCGCGTCCTCTACGACTACAACCGCACAACCGACCGCAATATCCTCATGGCCTCGTTTCGCGAGGAGGACGTGGCCGCAGGCCGGGACGCGAGTGGCACGGTAAAGCTACGCCAAATCGTGAGCAAGGGCACTGGTGGCAGGGAAAAAACCAAACCCTCTGCCAACCCCCACGCTACAGAGCCTATCACCAACAGCATCGGCATGAGGCTTGCGCGCATTGAAGCGGGCACGTTCACCATGGGGCAGAATGGTCCACCGCTGGAGGATTACCTGCGTCAGAAACGGATCAATCAACTCTACAAGGAAACCAACCGGATCGATTTTGACGAAAGGCCGGCGCATCAGGTCACGATTACGAAGCCTTTCTTGATCGGAGTCACCGAGGTCACGGTGGGGCAGTATCGCGAGTTTGACCCCGGGTTTCAGAAGAATGACCCAAAGTCGAAGCCAGCAGATGAGGACGCAGTGAGCGGTGTGACGTGGGAAAAGGCCTTCGGATTTTGTGAATGGCTCTCGAAGAAGGAAGGCAAGCCCTATCGCCTGCCGACGGAGGCGGAGTGGGAGTATGCGTGCAGGGCGGGTACGACCACGCTTTTCCACACGGGCGACACGCTGCCGGACGGGCATCAGAAATGGTTTGGCGAGGGAAACTTTCGCGGCGTCTACTTCCCGGCTGGACCCATGCCGCGCGAATATGAATGGCGTGTGACAGGCAAGGCTGCGGCGAGTTTGAAGCAGGGCCAAATCATCGGCCAGGGAGCGGGCGAAGCCGAGTTGAAACCCGGAGGCTCTGGAGCCTTGCGCGTGGCAAAAAAGACTCCCAACGCGTGGGGACTTCATGACATGCACGGCAACGTGGCCGAGTGGTGCAGCGATTGGTACGGGCCTTATGAAAGCGGCGCGCAGACCGATCCGGTCGGAAGAGCGGATGGCGAATGCCGTGTCTTCCGCGGCGGTTTTCATTCCTCGATGATCCGTTTCGTGCGCTCGGCGAATCGCGGTTCATGGGTTGCGAACTCACCCAGCCCGCGCATCGGCTTTCGCGTGGTACAGGGTGAGTTTCCAAAGGGGATGCCGCTCCGCCCGGCAACACCGCCGCTGAATGCCGAGAACGTGAGCCAAGCGGTGCCAACCATCACACCAGATCGCGCAGACTCGCCGTTCTTCAGGGGGCCAAAGCCATTCGTGCGGATTCCGGAGGGCGCGGTCGGCCCTGTGTTTATCAGCCAGAACCACAGCCCTTCCATCACGGAGTGCCCGAACGGCGACCTGCTCGCCGTCTGGTTCTCCACCCTTGGAGAGACCGACCTCACCACCTCAAACGCCGGTGCAAGGCTGCGGTTTGGTGCGGAGGAGTGGGAACCCGCCTCGCCTTTCTGGGACGCGCAGGACGTGAATGATCACGCGCCGAAGGTCTGGTGGGATGGCGACCAAACCATGTACCATTTTGTCGAAGCCCGGCAGCACGGCGACAATCTTGTCCGCCGCTCGACCGACAACGGCGTCACATGGAGCAAAGCCGAGGTGCTGAGGTCCCACGGCGAGTCGGCAGGCAACCCCATCCGCACCAGGGAAGGCGTGATTGCAATGCCGTATGACAACTCTTCCCTCTTAGTCAGCCGCGACAACGGGCGGTCGTGGCAGTCGCGTGGTCGCGATGTTCGGGGTGGCGAAGATGTCCGCCCTGGTAACGGCGGCCCGTGTATCGCGGGCATCCATGCGCCCATCGTCGAACTCGCTGACGGACGCCTCATGGCCTTCGGCCGTCTGTCACCCGAGCAGCCGGAGCAAAAGCTCTTCAACTTCAAAATGCCAGCCAGCTACTCGAGCGATCTCGGCGAAACCTGGCATTGGGAGCTCAGCGAGTTTCCCGTTGTCAGCAACGTGCAAAGGCCCGCCATGCTACGGCTCAAGGAAGGTCCCATTGTGGTGTGCTCCTTCACCGACCAGTGGCGGACGCCCTTCAAAGAGCGCCAGGGCATGACCTTCCAATCCACCACCGGCGGCTACACGGGATACGGCCTTTACGCCGCCGTCAGCTACGACGAGGGCAAGACCTGGCCCGACCGCCGATTGCTGGCTCCAGAGGGCAAAGCCAACGCCGAGGGTTATGGTTACCTTGCTGCCACCCAGACTCGAGACCGCCGTGTCCAGCTCATCACCAGCCAGAACCACTACGTGTTCAACCTTGCTTGGATAAAAGCTCCGGCACCTGCTGCAAAAAAGTGAGCCCCTACACAGCCATGAAAAACACACGCTTCCTCCTCACCGCGCTGCTGCTCGCTCCGTCGGCCTTGTTCGCGCAAGCCAAACCCGAAGTCGCAAACGCCACACAGGCAGCCAAACGCGCCTGGGAATCCGCGCCCGCCGAACAGAAAGCGCACTGGCAGAGGCAGCGCGAGGCGCTGACCCATATCGACCTCGCGGATGACACGAAACGGCAGATCGTGATCGCGCGCGGTTCGCCCAAGGTGGATGCGTATCACGCGCATCCAACCACGGCGATGCTCGGAGACAACCGGACGATTTTCTGCGTTTGGAACATAGGCCATGGCGGGCATGCGGGTCCGATGGCCCGGAGCGATGACGCCGGCCTGACTTGGAAGCGTATGGACGACTCGCTTCCGCCCAACTACGCCAACTTCAAGAACTGCCCCAGCATCTACCGCCTCACAGATCCGCAGGGCAAGGAGCGCTTGTGGATCTTTGCCGCGCGCACCCTGACCGATAAGGAGAGTCCCACGGCAATTCAAGGCCGTCACGAAGGCTACATGCCGCGCATGGTGAGCGAGGACGAAGGCAGGACCTGGTGCGAGCTGCCTCCCATTGGGGGACGGATCTCAAAGGACGATCCTTTCCGCTGTATCATGACGTTCTCCAGCATCGTCCGGTTGAAGGACGGCTCGCATCTCGGCCTCTTCCACCGCGGCTCGGGCATTGGGGAAGAGGGAACGCTGCAGGTTTTGCAGTCCATCACGTGCGATGGAGGATTCACCTGGTCGCCACCCGCCGTGGTCTGCGACGGCAGCACGCTCGACAAAAAACACCCGTGCGAGCCCTACGTCTTCCGGTCTCCCGACGGCGAGGAACTTTGCTGCCTGATGCGCGAAAACAGACGCACTGGAACAAGCCTCGTCATGTTCAGCAAGGACGAGGGCAAGACCTGGAGCAAGGCCGTGGACGCTCCATGGGGGCTTACGGGTGACCGCCATCATGGAGTCAGTCTCCCCGACGGTCGAATGGTGATCGTATTCCGAAACGCCTCGCCTCTTGCGAAGGACAAGGCGGGGTTCATCGCGTGGGTGGGCACCTACGAGGACATCAAGCAAGGTAAGGCCGGTCAGTATCGCGTGAGCCTGCTGAGGACCTTCAAAGACGGCTTCTATCCCGGCCTTCACTTGCTCCCCGACGGCACCATCGTCGCCACGACGTACGCGAACTACCGGAAGGAAGATGTAGGCTGCTCCATCGTCAGCGTTCGGTTCAAAATGAGTGAAGTGGATGCGATTGCCGCACAGGCGAGTTCCGGAGCCAACCCATGAACCCTACCCTTGCTCGGATCTCAGTGCAGACGCTTGTATCCATTGCCGCAATGCATGCGGGTGAGCCACTCACCAACTCGATCGGTATGAGGCTCGTGCCGATCGAACCCGGCGCTTTCATGATGGGCCAGGACGGTCCGCAGACCGACTACAAGATGAGCAGACATCCCGGCGAGTCCGACCGGGCGGACTGGGATGAAAAGCCCGTGCACAAGGTGTCCATTTCGAAACCGTTTCACATCGGGGCCACTGAAGTAACCGTAGAACAATATCGGCAGTTCGATCCCGCCTATCGCGCAGGGAAGGGATTAGCAGATGAGGCAGCCAGCGGGATCAGTTGGCACAAGGCGGTAGAGTTTTGCGCGTGGCTTTCAAAGAAGGAGGGCAGGACGTACCGCCTGCCGACCGAGGCGGAGTGGGAGTACGCGTGCCGCGCCGGGACGACGACGGTTTTCAATACCGGAGACAAGCTGCCGGATGGATTCCTGCCCTGGTTCACTAGGCACGGATACCCGGGCATGTTCCCTTGGAACTTTTACTTCCCGGACAACAAAGGGTCGCCGGAATACCTGCCCATCGGTGCCGATGGAACCAATTTGAAACTGGCGGGAGATGGGTTTGTGATTTCCGACGAGGTCGTGGCGGCGGCGAAAAAGAACCAACCCCTGCTGCGGGTGGCCCAGCGACCGCCGAATGCCTGGGGCCTTTACGACATGCACGGGAACCTCTGCGAGTGGTGCAGCGACTGGTATGGCCCTTATGTGGCTGGCGAACAGACCGACCCACAGGGGCGGAGCGACGGAGATTTCCGCGTCTTCCGCGACGGACCGCATTCGATGCTCTCACGTCTCGTGCGTAGCGGCAACCGCGGGGCGTGGATTCCGGAATCCACCGCGGGCATCTTTGGTTTCCGCGTCGTCCTGGG
>JBIKSY010000414.1:0-2730 GCA_044348365.1 Chthoniobacteraceae bacterium | reverse complement strand
CGGTGGCGGGGGAGCGACCGCCGGTCTGGAGGGCGTCCCTCCACGCACGGATATCTGCGGGGCCGATGGCTGCGATGGACAGGGTGGCTTTATGGCCGAGGGCGGCGAGGAAGCTTTCGGAGGTCTGGCGGTACTTGAGGGCTGTCTTGTGGGCGCTCTCGCCCAGCTTGCCGCGGCACCATTCGTGGAAGAACTCCGCGACGGAGGCGAAGTGGAGGGGCTGGCCGGTGGCTTCTTCGAGGATTTCGCTCATGACCTTGCGGACCTGGGCCTCGACGAGGGTACCTTTGCGTGCGGCCTTGGCGGCTTTCTCCCAAGCGGTGGTTATGGTGAGGGCGTCTGAGCGGTTTGGCGTCCCGGTGGAGCGTTTGACCTGACGGCCATGTTGATCGGTGAAGCAGCCCCACCAGAGTTTCGAATTGGGACGTTTCCAGAGGCTCGCCATGTGTGAATAAAAGTGTGAATAACCCCCTTTGTTAATGAGGTCCCGCGAGGTGCTGGTTACTCTGTTGGAGTGCTTTAGAAAGAGGGGTGAATCCCGTGTGGGTTCGAGTCTCACCACCGGTACTACTGCTGATCTTCAGTGGTTTACGATACAAAATCTCCCGAAAATACCCGAAACTTGACACGCAACGTGACATCGTCTCCCGTAATCCCACGCTGTTTCAGCACGTTTTTTGAGCGCGGTTACAACCGCTGGACGCCACAAGTTCCCCCCAAACCCATCGCCTCCGAAAACACAAGTTGGTCGCGCTCGATACCGACTCTTTACCGGTATCCTGAGCGCTCCCTGTGCCGGGCATCCGTCTTGCTGCGTCTGCTTCGCTCGCTTGTCCGTAAACGCGACAGGTGCTACCTTCGTCCCATGACCACTGCCTTGGCGCACATCATAGACGAGGTCGAACGGCTCTCTGTGACGGAACGCATCGAATTACGGCGCCATCTTGCCACACGCATTCCCATGACGGAGGACCTCACAGAGAATGACTTCGCAACCATAGCGGCGGAGACATTCAGCCTCTTGGACTCGGAGGAAGCGACTTCGCGCCGTGGCTAAACGCGGCGAAGTCTGGCAGGTCGACTTCGGGATGGCTCAGAAGGTGCGCCCTGCTGTCGTGGTCAGCGTGCCTTACGAGGATGCCGACAGGGCTTTGATTGCGGTGGTACCCCACCGCAACGGCGATTCGTGGATCGCGGTTTGAAGTGGCTCTGCCGGTCAGATTCCTTGAGCCGGGTGCCTTTTTGGTCCAAGGCCTTGTTTCGATTCCTCCTTCATTCTTGGTCCGGCGCTTGGGAGTGCTCTCCTCGGAAAAATTGGCGGATGTTGAGACCGGCCTGCGGCAGTGGCTCGGATTTTGAACGGATTCTCCGAAGAAAATCAGGAGCGGCACTACACAAAACCGGCCGCCCGTGGGTGTCCCAGGGCGCATTTCTTGCTATCTGACCGGGCGTTCACCGCTCAAAAACAACGGAGAACTTGGCGTTCCGCCGCTTTGGAAAACCATGCCCGCACCCACCCCCCTACGTCAGGTCAATGTGGATGTTCAGGCCGTTCTCCTGCGGCACCCTCGGTTCCGGCGGCATTGTCTTGATCAAGAGCGGCACGAACGTCTTGGGATCCTCCTGCGCCAGCCGTACCAGGTACTCCACGCCCCCAGCCTGCTCAAACGCCATCTGGATGGCCTCCCGGATGGACTGGTTCACCTTGTTCGGTGTGCCCTTCGCCCGCCCGCCCCAACGGGTACCCTTGGGGGGCCTCGGCGGGTTTGCTGGGCCGGGAGAAGTGGGGGCAGCGAGCGAACTGGGCGGAGCAGGCGTAGCCGAAGCGAAATTGGGCAGGCATTAGACATTTGATGTCATACCCATATTTCGCCACTACTTTAGCGGAAACTCCAGCCACAACCTCCGTTCATTCCCGACAAATCAAGCTCTCCGGAGCTCCTCGCCACCGTGCCCTCTTGGAGGCGTTGCCTCCAAACCTCCACTGCTCTTTGTCGTAGAGACTCGGGGTGGAGCTTTAGCGCGCCCGGCGACGATACCGCGCGCGCGAGTTGCGGAAACGGGGCGAAAAGCAAATTCTTCTGGACCGGCTGCGGAGTCGCACCGTCGACCTGACGGCTTACCCAGTAGTATTTAGCGTGGGCGTCGATCCCGAGTTTGATCGCTTCGTAAGAGGGGCTGGATTTGGAGGGTGTTGAGGTTGTCATGGCTCTTAAACCCGTAAGGGGCGATCCAACGCTGGACACTCCGTCTCGACGGGTGAAGGGCTACGTCATTTTAGCCGCTTCGGCCACTTAGAACCTGTAGTTGACCCCCACCCAGACACACGGCTTCCCGCCGCGTACGCGCGTGTCTGCCTCGGGAGAGCCTCCCCACGCGCGCCACGCGACAGTCGAGTTGAACTCCCACGTTTCTCGCTGGTAGCGCAGTCCCACTCCGCCGCCCCCAAGGTTGCGCGAATTATCCTGACCAGCCGCAGGCGACTGGTTCAACTGGACGCCCCCCGCGTCCACAAACACGTAAGGCGCATACTTGCCGATCGTCTTGCGCAACTCCAGCTGCGCCATCCAGCCCAGGTCTCCCAGAGCCTCGCCGTTCGGATATGCGCGCACGCCGCCGGAACCGCCCAGGCTCATTTTTTCCGACGAGTCCAAATTGCCGCCAGCCCATTGCCCGCCTACACGGCCAAACAGGCTGAAACTGTGGGGAAGCGACTGCATACGCATGACA
>JBIKSY010000413.1:0-2738 GCA_044348365.1 Chthoniobacteraceae bacterium | reverse complement strand
AGGCCTTCAAGCCCGCAGCCAGCTTGTCCAAGAGCGGGTCGCCGAGTCGCTCTCCAAACGCGTACCGGGCGGACTCCCCGCAGTACTCCCACACCGCCAGCGCCGCTCGCAGATGGGCCTCCCGTATCACCGAAGAACAGTCCAACACGGCAAACAATAACGATAACCGTACAACCTGCGCCTCACCACGGTTGGTGGCGCCACCCAGCAGTCCTCCGGGATCAGCGCCCAGACGCTCATACGCCTTCGCCCACAAGGCTTCCGCAGCCTCGTCCCGCTGCATGAGCCCCTGTTTGCGGCCAAACACAAGCGCCTCTCGCAGTGAATGGATCTCCTCATTGAGGTACCCTACGGGTAGCGGCACATTGTGGGGGATGAACTTGCATCGCGCCGCATAGCACCACAGAAACCGGTTGGCAAAGCCGTTGAACATCTCCGCTGTGTCCCGGATCTCGCGCTGCAACTCCTCGTTGGTAATGTGCGCCACAATCGAGACGTGCGCGCCGGTGGCCTTGAGCGGATTTTGTTTGGTCATGTTCCCCAAGGGGCGCCCGTCCCATGCGTTGCGTAAGATGCCGGAAAGCGTGTTGCCATCCCGTCGCATCACCCGCAACACCTGGGCAAACTCGCCTTCGAACACCAGGAGCCGCTTGTCCCGTACCCCCTCCACGATCTCGTCTTTCTTCCCCTGCGAATCATCACGGACCGCGTGAACGAGCCCCTCGCCGCTGGAAAGACCACTGAGCACCCGGGTCTTAAACCATTCGTAATCTACCTGAGACATAATTGCTTGCACCCGGCCCCAACTCACCCCCTTGCGCGCCTTGGCGCTCTTGCCCACCAAGGCCAGGAAGAGGTTCGCGCTGTGTCGGTCGTTCTCGACCTCAAAGTACGCGCCTCCGCCCAGGGCCGAGCCGAGAGCGGCCAAAAGCTGCATGCAGAGCGACGCAGGGTTCGCTTCGCTGTACGGCTCCAGTTTTCGGATGATCACGCCCACAACTCTGTAAAGCGCCGCCGCGGGTAGCTTTGGGGGCGTTAAAGAGTTCGCCGCTAGTGGCCTCCACAATCCTTCCGGCTCTTTGTACGCGGAATGGAATGCGCTTCCCTCGGAAGCAGCGTTGGGGAACCGGCCGTCGAACTGAGTGATTCGAGAGATGCGAGCTACGCCCGTTGCAGGCTCGGTCGTGTTTGTTTGTGGGAGAGTGTTCATGAAAGAAGCTGTGCGAATTCGTCGGCGTCCCCCGGATGCAGTTCCGTGGCGTCGTTGAGATCTTTGAGAGGAGATCCGTCCTTTTTGCGGAGACCTTGCAGGGAGACGACATCCCCATGGCAACCCGCGCGAACAAGCTCCTGCGTCCACCGCTCGGAAGCCTTTGCCCCCGCAGGATCGCAATGAGGGATGATCCGGACGGGTTTGCTGCGCAGCAGTTCCAACGCCTCGGGATGCAGTCGGGAAACCGCGGCTCCGAGCAGGGTGGCCGGCAGCCATTCGCCTTTGGTGCCAAGGGCAAAATGGTAGCCGGCAACAAGATCCCCGGACCCCTCCAAAAGCAGGATCCGCTTGAAGTGCGCTCCGAGCTCACGCTCCGGCAGCAGGCCGACAGGCCAGTTCTTTGCGCTGCCCCGGAGGGTGTGGACTTTCCGCTCTCCGAGGTGCGTTGTCTGCGCATAGAGCTTTCCGTCGAGTCGGCGCGCTTCCGCACTGCGCAGGGAGGCGTCCAGCACGATCCAGCTCGGTTCGCCGCAGACTGTCCCAAATCGGAGCGTACCCAACTGCTTCATGGCGGCGACCGCCCAGAAACTGACACTCCTCAAGGATGCCAGAGTCCTCAGCTCGTTTTCCTCCCCCTCGTGAACATCAGAGGGAAGAATGATCTTCACACCGCCCTTTGCCCCTTGTGAAGGAACTTCGCAGGGACCCCCATGCACCGTGTTTCGGGGAATTGGGGGGCGGGGGTCAAAGCCCCAGGAGCCCGGGGCAAACACGAGACTCGCGTAAAAGCGGATGGCTTCGCCCCGTGAAAGCCCGCGCCATTTCTCCAGAAATATGATTTCGTCGCCCTCTCCGCATCCCGCATGGCACTTGAAGCGCCAACCGTGAACGGTTTGAAACATTGAAAAGGAGGGGTTTTTGTCTTCGTGCAACGGACACGGCGCCGAACGCTTCGCATGGGTTCCCAGTCCGATCTGCTTGAGCAAATCCGGGAGCGGCAGGCGCCACTTGAGTTCCAGAATGTCGTTCATGATCTTAAACGTCTTCTCATGGACCGTCAGCCCGGGAGCGGGGTGGGGGATCGGAGTTCCAGACGGCTGGAGTGTGCCGATGCCCTCCCGGGGCTGAATGGCGCGTTTAGATGCCCGACCTTTGGATGTGGCTCTCCAGGAGCGCGCGGATGCTGGGGATGTGCCAGAGTCTGCGCCCCCGCATGGCGTGCTGCTTTTTGAGGCAGGCGCTGCGGACCAGTCCGTCGGCGGCGAGCCTGTAGAGGTGCGCCCGGCTGATTCCGAAGATCCTGCGGATCTCGGCGTGGCCCGCGTACTCGGACCCGGAGTAGGCCGAGGCGGGGGTGTTGTGGTGGAGTTGCTGGTGACCGGCTTCGGCGGAGGAAGCCCCGTATCGGGTTGAATCGGAATGACTCATGACGCCCCCGATGGTGCGGCAAGAGTGCGAATCGCGCGAAAGGGAGCTTCCTCGGGCTTTCCCTTACGCGTTAAGCAGGGACCCGCGTAGCCGCCTT
>JBIKSY010000412.1:0-2743 GCA_044348365.1 Chthoniobacteraceae bacterium | reverse complement strand
TCCACCAGCTCATCAATGGCCGCCCAGCGCTCGGAAGCCAGCATCTCGGGAATGATTTGGTCGGCCGAGAGTAGGTTGGCGAGGGTCATTGCGCGGCTCGAATCAACGGTTGGTTGTTGGGGTGGGAAACATAACAACGCCCATCAGCCTGACAAGCTTGTTATGCCCCTACTTCCCCCGGTTCGGCGGGGTGGCGCACCTGATAGAGACGGCCCTTCCACAGCACCCCGGCACCGGCCGAGCGACGCCAGCTGTTCAACCCGATGGCCAGCGCCAGTCCGTATGCAACCGGATGCAAAACAACGCTCCACCAGGATCCGCCCAGACCAAGGGTCGCGAGCACCCGCAGCAAAAGCACCAGCCCGACCTCGCACCGCGCCCATTCCACGTGGCTCGCGGGTCCCAGAAGCCAGCAAAACGGCAGAACAAAAACCAGCGCCTGTACCACCCCGGCAGCACAAAACTGCGCCAGCCCCCCCTCAAACGCAGCCCGCACATTCTTGGTGAACCCCTCCCAAACCTCCTCCAAATCCCGGTACATCCGGCACTGTACCAGCCCCGCCCCGTCGCAGTTGACCCACCAGAGTCCCTCGCCCATCCGGCTGGCAACCGCCCGCCCCAAAGCCACATCCTCCACCAAGTGCGCGCGCAAACCGGCGTGCCCGCCGACGCGTTCGTACCCGCTTCTCTCAAAAAGAATCACCTGCCCGTTCGCCGCTCCAAGACTGCGCCGCAGTCGCACCGGCACCCACTGGCGCAGACCAGGGTGGGCCTCCAGCAAGCGCAGAAAAAAGTGAGGGTACAGCAGCGCGCCAACAAACGGCAGAAGCGACACCACCAACCGCTCCCCCAGCGACACTGTTAACTGTTCCGGCCAGGCAGAAACCAAGGACGCGCCCCGCTCCTGCGCGAGGCTCACCAGCGCCCTTAATGCCCCCGGTGCGTGGATCGTGTCTGCGTCCGTAAACAGCAGATACTCCCCGTCGGCCACCTCGGAAAGCTGGTGGCACGCCCAGTTTTTTCCCACCCAGCCCTGAGGCAGTTCCCTCCCTTTGAGCAGCCCTCCGTTCCCCTCATCAAGCCCCAACCGCCGCACCATTTCACCGGTCCCATCCGTCGAGTGGTCGTCCAGAACATGCACCCTGAATGTGGGGTAGTCCTGCGCCAAAAGGGAGCGCACGCAGGCCTCAATGTTCAACGCCTCGTTTCTCGCCGGAACCAGAATCGAAACCCTCGGCAGGACGCCGCAGCGGGGACGTACCTTTCTCAAACGCGGCACCACCGCCAAATTCAACCCCAGCACGACCACCGACACAAGCAGAGCGCCAGTGAGCGCTACGTGCAAGAGCGTGAGACAGGCGTGGCTCAACACACTCCAACCTCCCCCTTTTGAGCCTCTTCAGACACGATTTTACTGGATCTTGCGCCGGTTCCGGGGTCGGCGCGGTTGCATTTCCACGTGCAAATTGTGGCCCCCGATCTCGTCGTCCAGACCGTCCCCAAGCGCCGGCGGCGGCAGGTCCCCGAACTCGGTCGCGGGCAGCGGGGACCCCTCCGGACTCCCACCTCCCGAAAACCAGGTCCGCTCGTCGGGACGCTGGAGTTCAAGCGGCAGTTCCTGGCCGATGATCAGGCTGCCCGAGAAGATCCCGCCCTTCTCCACCGTGATGGCACGCGCGTAGACGGTGCCCTCCAACCTCCCCTTTTTCTGGATGATCACCCGTTGCGCACAAATTAATCCGCGGGCGCTTCCCTCAACCTCCACCGTCTGGCCGTACACCGGCACCATGAACTCCACCTTGGCCTTTGGATGAATGACCAGTTTGTCCGCGTCCACCTCGCCCTCGTACTGGCCGGCAATCCGCACGGTCGCCTCGTTGGTGCACAGAATCCTCCCCCGGAACCTGCCCTCGATCCGGGCGCTTCCGCAGAGAATCCGGTGGCTCGCAACGTCCGCGTCGGGGGACAAGTGCACCATGCCCTGCGTCTGAATCGAGCGCGCAAAGGGGCCTGCTATCCGGAAGTCCCGGATATCAATGTAAGAGCCACACTGCGGGCACAGACTCGACTGCGCTGAAATCGGCACCTCGTGGGACTCCCTGCAACTAAAGCAGGTCACCTGCCGGGAATTGTCCCGGGCAAACCACTTGGTGACCTTGTCTAGAATCGACGGAGCCTTGAGCGAGGCCACCTCCTTGGCCAGAAGCTTTTCGACGGCATAGTGCTGGCCGCACTGCCGGCAAAACGTACTTCTGGCTGTGGAAGGTTCGAGTTGACTGAAGCCGCAGTGCGGGCAATCGGCACCGATCTTGTCGGGCAGTTGCTTGCGGGGATTGGCCACAGAGGCCCTATGTTCGCAGGGAGACTGGACCCCTGCTTGGGTTGTGATTCAACCGTGAACCGGGGGCACGCATGCTAAACGGGAAGCCCCGATTATACACGCGGCGCGCCACCCATTCCACCCACTGCGGGACGTGCAGGCTCGGGGGCCCGCACGATCTCAGGGGTCTTCATTGCGATCCGGTTCGGGGTCACCTCGGACTTGCCGACGAAAGTCGCCCCGTCTTCGATCACCAACCGCGCCGCCTTCAGGTCACCGTGAAGCACCGCGTGGCTCTTCAGTTCGCACCGCTCTTCCACCGTGATGTTCCCGTGCACCTTGCCTAGTACGGTCACGCCCTTGGTCTTGATTTCCCCACGGATTTCAGCGTTCTCGCCTACCACCAGCACACCGGGGCTGACA
>JBIKSY010000158.1:0-9149 GCA_044348365.1 Chthoniobacteraceae bacterium | reverse complement strand
GGCGCGCCGGGGAGGGGGAGTCTTCTTCGGGATCGGACACACTTAAAGAGTGTCCAACCCAAGGGGGCGGCGACAAACAAGAACTAGTCCGCCTTTTGAACCGGTAGTCCAACCCAAGACGCACCCACAAGCCGCGCGAAATCATGCCGTTGGAAATAAAACGACTATGAAGTGGGGGTGTCTGTCTGCGACGCCTAAAGACGGAAAAGTCTCTGTGCTCAGAGTCCGAATTTGACAGACCCGTCCAAACCTTCCTCACGGCGGCTTTCGCAGGGGAGCTTTGAAAAAGCGTTTAGTGGACGAAGAAAACTTGCTGGGCGACCCTGAGAATCCCGCAATCAAAGAGTTGGTTTGCGAACGAGTCGGAAGCCGATGCAGGCGTAGCTCAGGCCCGTGAGAGTGGCACGGGAGGACACGCGGCAGAGATCTGACGCATAGTTCCATCCTCCCCCGCGCAAAACGCGACTCGCACCGCTTTCGGGCCCCCTTGGGTCCGTCGCGTCTCCGGAGTAGTCACCGTGCCAGTCCCAGCACCATTCCCAGACATTTCCGGTCATGTCATAAAGATCGTAGCCATTTGGGGCGTAGCTTTTGACCGCCTTGGTTCCCCTTGTGGTGAAATTTGCTTCGCTGGCGGAAAGCGTGGTGCCATTCGGAAACGGCCTGCCGACAAACCCTCCGCGCGCTGCCCTTTCCCACTCCGCTTCCGTGGGCAACCGGTAGCCTGAGGCGGTCCAATCCACCATGGCGTTTGTGAGGTTCACCTGTCCGGTCCGATACACGTTTAAGGCCGTTTTGTTCGAATTGACATAGTACGCTGGCGTCAATCCCTCCATCTCGCTCTTGGCGTTAATCCATTTGAGCACATCGTGCCATGTTACTCCGGTCACGGGAAAAAGGAGGCCGCTGCCGCTCCCATAACTGCCAAAGACGTAGTTGTTTTTCTCCGCCCATATTTTGACGTTCGTCCACTCCTCGTAGGTGACCTCCGTTTTTCCGATGGAAAACGCACTAAGCGTCACGGAATGCTCGCGGCCGTCCCCAGTGTTGTTATTGCCCATGATGAAGGTGCCTGCGGGAATGAGGCTTTCCGCCGGACTAAACGGCACTCCCGCGCTGGTGACCGAGGTGAAGCCATCGGTAGCGAAGAATGCGTAAGTTCCGTTCTGCAATCCTGCCAGAGGGAGGCTCGCCGCCGTGCCTCCTGTTATCGGCACTCCGTTCCGGTACCACTGGTAAGTCAGGGGGCCCTGTCCCGTGATGGTGGCTCCACCAAGCGTCCCGGATGCGATCGACACGCTGGGTTGTTTTGTCAGCGTGAGAACGGACCGGACAAACGCCACCCCCGCGCTCGTCACCGAGGTAAAGCCATCTGAGGCGGTGAGCCTGTAGGTGCCGTCTGGCAGGCCTGCCAGTGACAGGGTAGCCGACGTCCCCACCGCCACCGGTGTTCCCGTCCGGTACCAAAGGTAGGTCAATGGTCTGAGGCCGTTGATAGTGGCACCGCCGATGGAGCCTGAGGCCAGTGAGATGCTCGGCTGGGCGGTCATCGTCAGCGTGAAACGCTCAACCTGCACCGGGTCGCTTGTAACAGAAGTGAACTCGTTGCTCGCCTGAAGGGAGTAGGATCCGCTTGTGAGCCCTGCAAGAGAGAGGCTTGCAGAGGTTCCGCCCGCCACCGGCACCCCATTGCCGTACCATTGGTAAGTGAGTCGCCCCAATCCTTCCGCGGTCGAGACAAGACTCTCCTGGTCGGCGGAAACTTTTGGCTGAGAGACGATCTTGGGGCTGAAGTATTGCTGGATGGCGGTGGGTAGCTCCGCGAAGGGTATTTGAGCGACGGCAGCCAGTACACTTGCCGCTGGGGCGCCCCCCTCCATGGGGGCTGCTGCCGCGGCTGCCGGGCCCGCTGCCGGGGCCATAAAATCCAGATCCAACTCGGCAGGCAAACCAAAGGCGGCCCCGTCCTTTGACGTCAAAGAGAGCGAAGCCAGACCCGCGGGCCCGCCGCTCAGCGGGACAATGGCGAAGCCTTCGTTGATGGAGGTTCCAAAAATCCAATCCTGCACGGTGCCGGTCACATCCGCCGTCACAAAACGGCGAGGACCCAGTTTTTCCGCGCCAATGGTGACCACAGGGGCTGGATTGAGTGTGGGCTGGTTTGAGGGCTGGATTTCGTCCCACTGGCTGGTCACCACGTGGATCCCCAGCCCGCTGCCTGCCGAACGAACGGTGGGCAAAAACAACCTTAACTTTGCCCAGCGTAACACCGCGTCCCGCGGAATGTCGTCCAAGTTAAAGTACACGTATGCCTTGTGCGTGGAGTCGACGACCAGCATCGGCGCCCTGCTTCCAGCGGGACTCAGTTTGGCGGTTGAAAAGCCCGTGGTATCTTCACTTGCAGGGATGGTCAGGCCCTTCGCTCCTGTGGTGAGCCCAATTGCAATCAGGCACAAAAGTGGCAAGTTAAGAGGAATTCTCATACGGCAAAGACTCTCAGTGAACCACGCTCATGCAAGTTAGATTTGGAGCGAGTAAAGAAGCGCCTCTCCAAGCTCTTGAAAATACGCACCAGAGTCAGACCCGTGCGTACGGCCCAACTCGACCTGCGGCATTGAGTCGTGATCAAGTGAACCGGAGGGGGCGGAGCGCCAAAAAAGCCCTCCAGCTTTGGTGGATGCTAGGAATGTGTCTTTTCCGGGAACTGTCTTCGGTTTAGACCAAGGGCTATGCTCCACACAGGTACTTTTGCTCCTCCGCTTTCATCAGGCGCGACCCGCGTCATGCTTTTAGGATCAGGCGAACTGGGCAAGGAGGTGGCCATCGAGTTGCAGCGACTGGGCTGTGAAGTGATCGCTTGTGACCGCTATGCCAACGCCCCCGCAATGCAGGTGGCTCACCGCTCGCATGTTTTTTCGATGCTCGACGGGGCGCGTCTGCGCGAGGTGATTGCCGCTGAAAAGCCGGATCTGATCGTGCCGGAAATCGAGGCGATTGCCACGGATGTGCTGGTGGAATTGGAGGCGCAGGGGGCGCGGGTGGTGCCCACTGCGAGGGCTGCCAGACTGACGATGAACAGGGAGGGGATCCGGAGGTTGGCGGCCGAAACGCTCGCGCTGCCCACCTCGCCCTATGTCTTTGTGGCCACGGAAACCGAGGCGCAGGAGGCGGCCCGGGCACTGGGCTACCCCTGCGTGTTGAAGCCCTTGATGTCCTCGAGTGGACACGGGCAGAGCGTGGTGCGGGACGCTTCTGCAATGGCGTCTGCCTGGCGCTATGCGCAGGAGGGGGCGCGGGCGGGGGCCGGCAGATGCATCGTGGAGGGGTGGGTCGAGTTTGACTATGAAATCACGTTGCTCACTGTTTCCTCGGTCAACGGCATCCAGTGCTGCGCGCCAGTAGGGCACGTGCAGGTGGACGGGGACTACCGTGAGAGCTGGCAGCCTTGCGAAATGAGCCCGCTGGCCTGGGAACGCGCCCAGAACCTCGCCCGGAAGATTGTGGGGGAGTTGGGCGGTTGGGGGCTGTTCGGGGTGGAATGCTTTGTGCGCGGCGAGGAGGTGTTGTTCAGCGAGGTGAGTCCGCGGCCGCATGACACGGGGTTGGTGACTTTGGGCAGCCAGGCTCTTTCGGAGTTTGCCCTGCATGCGAGGGCGATTCTGGGCCTCCCAGTGCCGAGCATTCCCGTGCTGCGTGCCGCCCACAGCGTTGCGCTGTTGGGGCATCTGGACGGAGTCCCGATGGTTGAGGGGGTGGCGGAAGCCCTCGCCGTGCCTGAAAGTCAGGTGCGTCTTTTCGGCAAGCCGGAGTGCCTCGGACACCGGCGTCTTGGCGTTGCGATTGCCACCGGTGCGGATGCCAGCCAAGCGCGCGAGCGCGCCCGGGCCATGGCTGCCTGTATCCGAATCAGTGCAGCCGTGTAGCCGTCCGTTTACAGCACGGAAGGCGCCCCGGCCCTCAGGGAAGAGGGGCCGGCTCTTGCTTTAGAGCAACCGAACCGTAGGGGGCTATTCCCACTTTGGTTCAGGCTTGCGCCGCCTACTCGGAAGCCTCTTCCGCTGGGGAAGAGGTGCGGGTTGCGATCTTGTAAACCCTCTGGATCCCGGCGTCTTCGCGGATGCGCTCGGGAAACGTTTCGTAGGAGGCCGGGTCCTGATGCACCAGCGGACCCCACTGTCTGCGCATTGCATTCTGCAAGAGCTCAAGGTCCAGTAGGCTGTCCGGAACCTGCATATAATTCATCCGGTCTTCGGCAATCTTTTTTGCCCAATAAGCAGCCCGCAACTTTCGGATCCCGGCGTTTTTGAGTTCTTTTTTGGTGAGTTCGTCGTCCTGAAGATGGGGCGAGGACTGCACCCGTCCCTCGATTGCAGCCTGCTTGTTGCGCCGTGCTTCCAGGCGTTCCTGCGCCTCCAGCTTTGCCTTCCATTCCGCGAGCGAAGGGGCGGCGTGCAGTTCTTGAGGGATACGCTCCCAGGGGATCTGCCCTGCAAGCAGGGCAGCGGTCCATTCGGTGGCGGCCAGTTCCAGAAGGTCCGGTTCGGTGCGGAAATCCTCTGGGGAAAGCTGGAGGTAGGACCAGTGGCGGCGCACCAGTTCCGTGATCCCGCCGTAAGCGGCGTCAGCGATCATGTTGTGGTTGCGGGCGGCAGCATCCAAGTGGGTAAAGAGCCAGGGGGCGTTGCGCAGTTCCACGAGGGAGGCCACGGCGCGCTGGCGGTTCCAGTGGTTGCTGTGACGCCAAAGGTCCAGCGTGGCTCGTGTGACGTTCGGTTGCGCGGCAACTTCCGCCAGGGAGGCCGGCAGTTGGGCGGAGAGCTTCTGTTTGCCAAGCCACGCGACACGGACCCTTTCAAGGGCGCGGACTTCCTCGTGGATGTCCGGCCATTTGACGTCGCCGTTCTGGATACGCTGGATCCAAAGGTCGGCGGCCTGTTGCACGAGGCTTTCTTCGGAGCGGAACGGTTCGGGGAGTGCGTTCCAGTTTTCAAGCCCCTGAGCTGTCAGCCATGCCGACCAACCCTGGCGCATGGCTTCGTGCACCTCGGGTTCGGCCCGGATTTCGGCGGGCACGTTCCGGAGTGCGTGTTCGTTCCCGGTGCTCACCGCTCCGCAGTGGTAGTGTTTGCGCGCGGCCGTCGCCTCGGGGGCGTTCCGGAGTTCCGGCGGGATCTGGTAGGAGGCCATCGGCTCGGTGGAGAGTTTGTGCAGCCACGGCTTGGCCCACGCCGAGCGGGCCTCCTCGCTGTCGCGCAGTTGGGCCGGGATTTTATCAAACGAAACCGTGTCCGCCGCAAGCGACCGGATCCATGGCCTCGACCAGGCGTGGAGGGCGTCCGCACCTGTCTGGAAGCGTTGTGGAAGGTGTTCGAAGGGAATGGCGTTTTGCTCGTAATGCTTTAGCTCGTGGCCGCGGTGGAGTGTCCTGAGGGCGGGTTCGGTCCGCAGGTCCGCGGGGATGTCGGTGTGGTAGATACTGGGGTTGGCTTCCAACAGCGTGCAGTAATGCGCAACGACCTCGCCCAGCAGGGCAAGCAGGTTCTCCAGTACGGAGGCGTCTGCCTCCTTCAAGCGGCCCTCCTGCAAACGCTGAAGGCGTTTCCAAATAAAAGCGGGTACTTCGAGCAATTTTCCGTGTGCCTTCGCCACTTCCAAAAAGTGCACGGAATGGCCGGTGCCGGTTGGGAGGAGGCTTTCCCGGGTGAAGCATGTTTCAGGAATTTGGTGCAGGTGCCCGCCGGCGGCCGCGGCCCCGAACACGTTCATGGTCCTGCCCGGAAAGGCCGTTTGCGGAAGGGCGGCGGCCTCGGTCAACAATGCTTCCAGCAGGGCTTGTGCTTCCTCGGCTTCCGAGTCCGGGGCTTCAGCTTTGGAAGTGGCAGGCTTGGACAGCTTGCTGAGGAAAAACTTGTCCAGGAGCCCGTGCAACGCCACCAAGTGGACGGGGGCTTCGCCGGGGGCGCTCCCCGCCGGGCTTCCCTCGGGGGATTCGACGGCGAGAAGCCTTTGACGCGAGAGTTTGCGCAGGCGTGAGAGCAGTTGCGCCTGCGGAGACTGGTCAGAGGGCTGTTCGGGCTGTTCGGGCGCTTGGTGCGCGGCCGGATTCTCCCCGGCGTGTTCAGCCACCGCTGCAGCAGGAGCCGACGCTTCGGAAACAGGCACCGCTTGGGAGGCGTCCGCGGAAGGAGTGGAGTGGGAGTCAGGAGTGCTCATCTGGGGTGTGGTTGACGGAAAGGCGGGAAAATCAAAAAGGGCGGATTGACCGCACTCCATTTATTTTGTCAGAGCGGGCGGGTTCGCAAGGGTAAACCCAATCGCGGCCCGGCGCCAGAGCGGGTGTATGGCTGATTTTTCTACTGTACTTTTTTGAGGCTTCACTAGGTTGATTGTTATGAAGGCCACTCTGATTTTGAGTTTTTGGTTGCTCGGTATTTTGCCCGGCCTCAGGGGGGCTGAGCTTCAGGAGGATATTCGGCGCCTGACCCAGGTGGGCCCCGAGGGGGCGGGTAATGAGGAGGCAAGCGAGGCGTGGAAAAATGTGGCGGGTGCCGGTCCCGTTGCTTTGGCCTCGGTGTTGGGCGACACAGGCAAGGCTGGGGCGGTGGCTGACAACTGGTTGAGGCTTGCGGGAAATGTCATCGTGGACCGGGCGTTGAAGTCCGGGGCGAGCCTTCCCCTGGGTGAGCTTGAAGCTTTCGTCAGGGAGACTGCCAACCTGGATGCGGCCCGTGTGCTGGCCTTCGACCTTCTGCTGCAGGCCGATTCCGCAAGGGCGAAGGCCTTGGAGCTCACCCTCACGGACGACCCCGTGCAGGCGCTGCGCCGCGGAGCGGTGGCCCACCTCATCAGTGCCGCCGCTGCGCTCGAGGGGGAGCCTGCTAAAAAGGCCTATTTGGAAGCTTTGAAGGTCGTCCGTGACGAGGACCAGACCAAGACGGTGGCGGAGGCGCTGAGGAAAATGGGCGAAACCGTAGACCTCCCCAAACACTTTGGGTTCATTACCCGGTGGGATATCATAGGCCCCTTTGACAACACGGAGCGCAAGGGCTTTGACGCCCAGTACGGACCGGAAATGGACCGGGCGATGGCTTCAAGGTACGACGGCAAGACCGGCAAGGTGTCTTGGAAGCAGTACGAATCCACAGACGAGTACGGGAAAATTGATTTTAACAAGCCTCTGACTCCGCTCAAAGAAGCCACCGCCTACGCCATGGCCAGCTTTGAGTCGCATGAGGAGCGTGAGGTTGAGCTGCGTCTGGGGTGCAAGAATGCTTGGAAAGTCTGGGTCAACGGAGTGCTGGTTTTCGGCCGGGACGAATACCACCGGGGCCAGAGAATGGACCAGTACAAGCTCAAGTGCCGCCTGCGTCAGGGCGCCAACGTCGTCCTGGTCAAGTGCTGCCAAAACGAGCAGACCGAGTCTTGGACGGCTGAATGGGAGTTCCAGTTGCGTGTGTGCGACAGCACTGGCACTGCGGTGCTTTCCTCCTCCTCCCTTTTTGACGGCCTCAAGCCAGACTCAAAACCCGTCCGCTAACTCCACGCTTTTCATCTATGCGCTCCTCTTCGATGTGCCGCCCCTTTTTCCGGCTTACCCAGGGTCTCTCGCTCGCCTTCCTGGCAACGGCCGCGCCTCTGCGCGCCTCAGACTGGCCCGCCTTCCGCGGTCCCTCCCACTCGGGGCATGCGGCGGACGCCCTGATTCCCGGGCAGCCTAAAGTGAGCTGGAGCGCCAAACTCCCCGGCCGTGGGCTTTCCAGTCCCATCATCGTCGGGGACAAGGTGTTTGTTACCGCGGCGGAGGGGGCCGGACAGGAGAAGCTTCAGGTGCTCTGTTTTGAGAAGCGCGACGGGGCGCCCGTATGGACGCGGCAGCTGACAGCGACGGGGCGGACGATGACGCACGCCAAGACTTGTGTCGCGGCCAGCACGCCTTGCAGTGACGGGCGCTTGGTTTTTGCCCTTTGGAGCTCCAACGATCTGGCTGCTTTTGACCTTGCGGGAAACCTGCTCTGGCTGCGCGGCCTCACCTCCGATTACGCGAATGCGAGCAACAGCCTCGGAATGGCCTCCTCGCCGGTGGTGGTGGGCAAGACGCTGGTGGTCGTCATCGAGAACGATAGCGAGAGCTATGCGCTGGGGATCGACACCGCCACTGGGCGGAATGCGTGGAAACTGGAGCGGCCACGCTCTGCCAACTGGACCAGTCCGGTGCCGCTGCCCGCCCGAAACGGCGGGCCCGAAGGGGTGTTGTTGCAGTCGGCCAAGGGGGTGCTGGCGGTGGAAGCCGCCACGGGCAAGAAGCTCTGGGAGTTCGGGCCCTCGGCCTCCTCGATGAGCTCAAGCCTCGTGGAGGGCGGGATGGTCTATGTGCCGGCTGCGGGAATGACGGCTCTTGCCTTGCCGGCTGCCGGGAAGGAACCCGCCACCGTGTGGAACGCACGCCAGATCAATCCTTCGACAATCAGCCCGCTGCTGCTCAAGAGCCGGCTCTTCAGCGTCAACAACGCCGGGATTCTGACCATGGCGGAGGCATCCACCGGCGACATCAAGTGGAAGCTGCGCCTCACGGGGCCCTTTAGCGGGTCGCCCGTTGGCGCGGGGGACCGGGTCGCTTTGGTCAGTGAAAAGGCGCTGGTGCAGATCGTGGACGCCAACGCCCCCGAGGGCGCCGTTCTCGGACAGCTCCAGCTGCCGCTCAACGAGCAAACCAAGGAGCTCACCCTCTGCACCCCAGCCCTGAGCGGGAGGCAGCTTTTCGTTAGAACCGATTCCACCCTTTGGTGTCTGGCTGAATAGCCCGGGGATTTTTTTGCGCCCGGCTCCAGCCCACGGGAACGCGCTGGACCGGAGAGTGCGGCAGACTGGAGTGTTGCTTCCATGGGAGTTGGTCGCCGCCAGATCAGGCGCTTGTTTGGGTGCACCCATCCTGCTTCCGGCCCGGGAGCGCCAAGGCGCCCTACTTCGCCCCGGAAGCCAACCACTTAAAGTCGGCAAAAAGCACCTTGGTAAGATCCGAGCCGGGCTTGGGCAGGAAGGAGATTTCGTCCACTTCCGCCCAGTCCCTCATGGGCTTTTGACTGAATCGGCTGGTCAGGCGTGCCGCCGGGACGACCAGTTGCTGCCATTCATCCGAGGCGGTGATTTCA
>JBIKSY010000411.1:0-2752 GCA_044348365.1 Chthoniobacteraceae bacterium | reverse complement strand
CGTCACCGGCGGACTCCACTTGCTGGAAGCGATGGTGCAGACCGGCGTCAAAAAAATCGTCTTCTCCTCGACGTGCGCCACCTTTGGAACCCCCGACCGGGTACCCATCGACGAGACCCTGCCGCAGAAACCGATCAATCCCTACGGAGAGTCGAAGCTGATGTTCGAACAAATGCTGCGCTGGTTTGACGAAATCCACGGGATCACCCATGTGGCACTCCGTTACTTTAACGCCGCGGGCGCCAGCCAACGGTTTGGAGAGGACCACCGCATCGAGACCCACCTCATTCCCAACATCCTCAAGGTCGCCCTCGGCCAAAAGGACAACGTCTCAGTCTTCGGGACCGACTACCCCACACCCGACGGCACCTGTATCCGCGACTACATCCACATTCTGGATCTGGCCCAGGCCCACATGCTCGCGCTCAGGGCCAAGACCTCCGCCAAATACAACCTTGGCACCGGCGGCGGCACGAGTGTGCGCGAGGTGATCGCGGCATGCGAAAAGGTGACAGCCCGTCCCATCCGCGTCATCGAGGAGCCACGCCGTCCCGGTGATCCCGCCCGCCTGATTGCCTCCTCGGAAAAGATCCACAGCGAGCTCGGCTGGTCACCCAGGTTCCAGTCGATCGAGCCGATCATTGAAAGCGCCTGGAAATGGCACCTCGCCCACCCCACCGGTTACCGGTAGGAGCGGCAAAAGGCCGGCGCCTGCAAAACCGCACCCCCCATTCTACTTTCGGGGGGCGAGAAACTCGGCGATTTGACGGGCCAGCCTCGGGCTGATTCCTTCAAGCGCCGAAATTTCATCCACCGAAGCGCGGCGTAGGCGGGCGACCGAGCCGAAGTGTGAGAGCAACTGCTGCTTGCGCGGGCTGGAGACACCGGGGCAGTCGTCTAGGACGCTTTCGGAAACGCGCCGCTTCAGAAGGAGCTGGTGGTAGCCGTTGGCAAACCGGTGGGCCTCGTCGCGCAGTCTCTGTAGCAGGCGCAGCGCCCCGTTTTCGTGCGACAAGATGATGGGGGCCACCTGGTCGGGAACGTGGATTTCCTCAAATTCCTTGGCCAGCCCAACGATGGGCACCCCGTGCAAACCGAGCCTCGCCAGCTCCTTGCGGGCCGAGGAAAGCTGCCCCTTGCCTCCGTCCACCACGATCAGATCGGGCAGCCGCACCCGCCCGCGAAGCGCTGCCTCCTCCTGCGGTTCCTGCGTTTCGGAATAGTCCACCTCCGCCTCCGCGCGGGCGGAGGCCTCCCGCACCCGTGCCGCCCCCTCGTTGAGCACCCTGGAGTAGCGGCGGCGCACGACCTCCGCCATGCTCGCAAAGTCGTTCTGCCCGCCAGTGGTGGTAATCCTGTAGCGACGGTAGCTGGCGCGGTCAGGCACCCCGTTGCGAAAGCACACCATCGAAGCGACAATGTGGGTCGAGGAAATGTTGGAGATGTCAAAGCACTCCATGTGCAGAGGGAGCCGGTGCAAGGAAAGCGCCTCCTTCAAACCGGCCATGTCATTGGCGGGCTGCACCGCGCTGGGAAGCGAGAGCCGCGTAAAGCGGCGCACTGGAGCCGTCGTCTTGCGCAGATCGTCCAACATGTTGCGCAGCTCCGCCGCACGCTCGAAGTTCAGCGCCTCCGCCGCCTTAAACATCTCGGCCTCCAGCTCCCCAAGCAGCTCCTTGGAACGGCCATCCAAAAAGTCGGCCGCCTGCCCCACCCGCTCACGGTACTGCTCCCCCGTCAGGGAGGAGAGTTTTAGCGGCACCTGATACACGGAGCTTTTGAGCTCCTTCTCCGTCGGGCTGCCCGTCCCGAAGGTCAGCACCCCGAATTTTTTTCTCAGAAAAGCCAGCGTCTGCCTCAGCGCCCCGGAATGTGCAAAAGGCCCGAAGTACTGGCTGCCGTCGTCGGTGCGGAGCCGGGTGAGGCGGAACCTTGGCCATTCCTCACGCGGATCCACCTTGACCAGGAGGAAGCGCTTGTCGTCACGGAAGGAGATGTTGTACCGGGGACGAAAGTCCTTGATGAGCTTTCCCTCCATGAGCAGCGCCTCCGGTTCCGTGTGCACTGTGTGCCACTCCAGATCCCAGATTGCCTCCAGAAGGGCGCGGGTTTTGAGGTCGGCGGTCATCCGTTTCGAGGGCATGAAGTACTGCGAAACCCTGCGCTTGAGATCCTTGGCTTTTCCCACGTAGATGACGCGATTGAACCGGTCCCGCATGACGTACACCCCCGGCTTGTGGGGCAACTCCCGCAACTTGGGCTGGAGATCGGGCCGCACCCTGGGAACCCCCGGGCTCCGGGCCGCCGGCTCGGAAGGCGCCGCCGCACCAGCAGGGTACACCGGGTTTTCCGCAGGGTTTTGCGAAGGCGTGGCTTGGGGTTCTGCCATTGGGTGCAGAGCTTCTCCCTGATTCCTCGCACGGGCAAGCGCCGTGAGGGAATGTCCGGTGGAAAAAAGAAGGGGCCGCCGGCGGACTCGCGTCCGGCCAACGGCCCCAGTGTTCCCCCCAGAACGCTAGGAACCATCCCGCACGGCCCCGCTTCTTAGAATCCAAGGAAGTTTTACAGATTTTCAACCGGGTCCGAAGTCCGCAGTTGCTTAACAGAAGGCCGCTCTGGCTGGCAGGCAGGCGCTTTGGCGTTTCAATTTGCTCCGTCTGCCGCAAACCATCGCGCCGCCCCGAGACTCCATGCTGGAATTGGAAGCGCTCCCTCGTATGCTCCACCACCCTTCCCTATGTATCGCACCACC
>JBIKSY010000157.1:0-9178 GCA_044348365.1 Chthoniobacteraceae bacterium | reverse complement strand
TCGCACGCTGAAGGGGTACTCGTTCAGCGCCAGAAAGCGCAAGTAACCGGCCGCATTGAAGGAGCCCGGACACCGGCCTCCTTCGTGCCTAAACACGAAAACATCGCACTCGTGTTTTCGGACGCCTCACAGGATTTCTCCTGGCCCCTGAGCGCAACGGAGCTCCCCGCCAAGTGGCAGCACGCGGACTCCTTTGTGCTTCTGGACACAGCCTTCGCCTTCGACCGGTTCGCCGCCACGTGCGCAGCCTTTGAAGACACCCCTGGGACCTGTGTCAGGCTCCACTATCTGACGGTTTGTCCGACTGATACGCCGGCGCCGGAACTCCCCCCCGGCTCTTCCGCGGCTTGGGTCCGTCCTCAGCGGGAGCTTTCAGCGCTCTGGCCCCCGGCACTGCCCGGGCTCCACCAGATCAGCCTGCTTGAGGGGCGCGTTCAACTGCACCTCGCCTTTGGCGATACGGAGAGTCAGGTACGTCTTTTTGACGCCGAGTGCGACGCGCTCTTTCTGGACGGTCGCGTGCCCGTCCCGGCCAGTGCGCTGGCCCGCCTCTCCCGCAAAGGTTCCACCGTGGCCCTCGATCACGCTTCCCCGCGACAAGCGGGAGCACTCAGAGACGCCGGCTTCGCACTTCTCCCGGCGGCATTTCCCAACGCCTTTTCAGGCAGTTTCCGCGTGCAGAAGCGGGCCGCCTCCTCCAGCAGGCTAGCCTCCGCCCCTCGGGACGAACGCTCCGCCCTTGTTGTGGGCGCAGGCCTTGCCGGCACGGCGGTTGCCTCGGCACTGGCCGCGCGCGGTTGGCGCGTCTCCCTGCTGGAACGGGAATCCGTCCCGGCGGCCGGGGCCTCGGGCAACCTCGCCGCGGTTTTTTCCCCGCTTCTTTCTCTGGACGACGGACGGGCAGCACGGCTTTCGCGTGCCTGTTTTCTCGGCCTCCTCAACGAACTCCGCTCCCTGAAGCAAGCAGCGGCTCCAGTGCTTTGGGAGGCCTGCGGTGTGCTGCAACTGCCCAGGTCCGAAAAAGAGGAGTTCCACTTCCGGGAACTGGTGCGCAAGCACGCCTACCCTGAGCGCTATGTGCGCTTCCTGGAAAAGGGCGAGGCAGAAGAGCGGATTGGCCAGGTTTTGCCTAGCGGTGGCTGGTTTTTTGAGGAGGGCGGCTGGGTGCATCCCCCCTCCCTCTGTGCAGCGCGCATCGGGGCAAGCCCCAACATCAGCGTCCGCTTTGGACTGGATGTGGAAAGGCTGGAACGCGGGGAGGGAGGCTGGTCGGCGATCGGTCCGGAAGACCGCTTTCTCGCGAGTGCGCCCGTGCTCATCCTTGCTAATGGTTGGGAGGCCGCCCGAATGCTCCCACCGCCCTCTCTCCCATTCAAGCGAGTGCGGGGCCAGGTGGCCCATCTGCCGACCGGCTCGGTTCCCGGAATCCGGTCCGTCATCGCCAAGGACGGCTACCTCGCACCGGCCGTCCACGGACTCCACTGCCTTGGCGCCACCTACGACTTTGGCTCCGAGGAAACATCCCTCACCCCGGACGCCCACAGCCGGAACCTCGATCGCCTTGCACAGATACTCCCCGAGGCTCCCCAACCCCAGGCCGCTCCCCGTCTGGGACGCGTGGGCTTCCGCTCGCTCACCCCGGACCGGATGCCCGTGGTCGGAGCGATTCCTGCCGCGTTACAACCGCGTGAGCTTCCCCGGGTGCCCGGAGAGGAACCGCTTCCTAGCTTGTACTGTATGCTAGGCTTGGGGTCCCGCGGCCTCGTCTGGTCCTCGCTCTTGGGCGAATACCTGGCTGCGCTCATCGAGGGCACCCCCTCCCCCCTGCCTCTGGATCTGGCGGCGCATCTGAGTCCCGGCCGGTTTGGCACGCCCGGGACGGCAAAGTAAGCAGACTGAGAATACACGCCGCCGCCGGGGATTAGGGCTAAATATTAGGCCCCGTCAGGAATAGTACTGACATGCGACATTCTTCCCCACGCGTTACTCCCGCCTTCGCGCTCTTTTCCAACGCACTCATCCTGCTGACCTCCGCCGCTCCTGTGGAGCTCCCTATGCAACCGGCGGCGGACGGCCCCCAGTGGATCTGGGCGCAGGGGAAGGCCACACCGGAGGCCTTTTTCGAGAAGGAATTCCTGCTCAACTCCCCACCGGTGGGCGCCACATTGAAGGTCTCCTGTGACAACGGCTGCAAGGTCTTCCTAAACGGCAAGCTGGCCGCCCAGAACGAGGACTGGAACAAACCCACAACGGCCGATGCGAAGGCGCACCTGCAATCCGGGGTGAACAAGATCCGTGTCGAGGCAAAGAACGAAGGAGGGGCGGCGGGCCTGGCGGTTTCCCTGGAGATCTCGCTGCCGGAAGGCACACGGCGCTGGCTACAAACCGACGCGAGCTGGAGCGCAGCTCCCCTGGCCAGCGAAGCCCTTGCCCCGGCGCAGGTCCTCAAGCCCTACGGCTCTGCGCCCTGGGGAAAGGTGTTTGAAGGCAAGCCTGCGGGCTCCTCCGGTTCGGGGTTGAGCGCGGCGGAAAGCATCAAGGTGCCCGAGGGCTTCAAGGTCGAGCTGGTACACACCCTTTCTGAGGCGGAGGGCTCCTGGTGCGCGATGTGCGTGGACCCCAAGGGCCGGATCATCGCCTCAGATGTGAACGGTAAGATGGTGCGAGTCACGCCGCCCCCGGTGGGAGGCGATCCCAAGCAGGTGGTCATCGAGCCCATCGCCTTGGAGGTGGGCCACGCCAACGGCATGCTTTGGGCGTTTGACTCCCTCTACGTGATGGTCTGCAGGGAGGGCGTTTATGAAGCCGGTTCAGGCGTCTACCGCGTGAGTGACACCAATGGGGACGACGTGCTGGACAAGGTCGAACTGCTCCGCAAGGTCTCTGGTCAGGGCGACCACGGTCCCCACGCGCTTTTGCTCACCCCCGGCGGCAAGAGCCTCACGGTGGTCTGCGGCAACTCGACCAAGATGACCGAGATGCAACACTACCAGGTGCCCCCCCTCTGGAAGGACGATCTCGCGCTCCCCAAGATCACCGGCCACGGTTTCATGCTCAACAGCGGGGCGCCCGCCGGCTACATCGCCCGCATGTCGCCCGACGGCAAGGACTGGACGTTGGTTTCCTCGGGCCTGCGTAATGAGTACGACGCAGCCTACAACCGCGACGGCGAACTCTTCACATACGACGCCGACATGGAGTGGGACCTGACCCTTCCCTGGTACCGCCCCACGCGCGTCTGCCACCTCACCGACGGCGCGGAGTACGGCTGGCGCAGCGTTTCGGGCAAATGGCCCGAAGACTACGCTGACTCCCTGCCCCCGGTCATCAACATCGGACGCGGCAGCCCCACCGGGGTGGCATTCGGTTACGGCGCCAAGTTTCCCGGCAAGTACCAGAACGCCCTCTTCATTGCAGACTGGACCTACGGCAAGCTCTACGCGCTGCACATGCGGGAGCAGGGCGCCTCGTACGCGGCGGACATGGAGGTTTTCGCCGAGGGCAAACCCCTTCCCCTCACCGACGTGGTGGTCAACCACAAGGACGGTGCCCTCTATTTTGGAGTGGGCTCGCGCAAGGGTAACAGCGCCCTTTACCGCGTCGTTTACACGGGCAGGGAGGACGTGGCAGAAGCGGTCCCCGCCGGCGATCCGGAGTCCCGCAAACTGCGCGCGCTGCGCCACCAAATCGAAGATGCCTACCATGCCTCCGACGAAGAATCCTTGGAGCTCGCACTGCGCAACCTAGCCCACACGGACCGGTTCATCCGCTTTGCAGCACGCACCCTTCTTGAATTCCGGGACCCGGCGCAATGGACCGCAAGGGCGCTAACCCTTGCCGAACCGCAGTCCGTGGTCCAGACAGCGCTGGCTGTTGCCCGCCTAGAAAAGGGCGAACACAGGGACGCGCTGTTCGCAAAGCTCCTGAAACTCGACCTGCCGCCGCTGGATCCAACCACCCGACTGGACGCGGTTCGCGCCCTGCAACTGGTTTCAATGAGGCTGGGCGACCCGGAAGGCGCACAGCGGGAAGCCCTGCTTTCCAAGCTGCACGCAGCCGTCCCCTCAACGGAGGTGCGCTTCAATCAGGAGGCCTCTCAGCTGCTGGTGCGCTGGAACTCTCCCCTTGCCGCGCAAAAGGTCTTCAGCCTGTTTCAAAAAGCAGCCAGCCAGGAAGAACAGGTCAGCTTCGCCGCCTGCCTGCGTCTGGTGAAGGCCGGCTGGCCGGCTGGTGCGCGCGAGCAGTTCTTCCGGTGGTTCCTGCGCGAGGAGTTCAACAAGGCGGGAAACTTAGGCAAGTTCATGGCGGACATCCGCAAGGATTCGATCGCCTCGCTCAGCGACGCGGAAAAGCTCGCCCTCCAGCCCGTGCTGGAAGCCAAGCCAGAGTCACGTCCCGCCCCGCCCCTGGCCTCACGGCTGTTTGTAAAAAACTGGACCACGGCCGAACTGGTGGCCCGCGTCGAGCCACTCATGACGCAACCTCGACAGCCCGAAAAGGGTGCGGCCCTGTTTCGCGAAACAGGGTGCGTCGCCTGCCACGCATTCAAGGGCGAGGGTGGGGCTGTCGGCCCAGACCTGACCCTTCTGGGCGGACGGTTTTCGGTGCGTGAGATCATCGAAAGCATGACTGAACCGAGCAAGGTCATCAGCGACCAGTACGGGACGGTCAACGTGCAGCTCAAGGACGGCACCTCCCACTTGGGCCGCCTCGTCAACGAGGGGCCGGACCTCGTCCAGATCCAGGAAAACCTGTTCATCCCCTCGGACGTGCGGGACTTCTCCCGCAAGGACGTGGCCAAGCTGGAGGTCTCTCCCATCTCTCTGATGCCGCCCGGCCTGCTCAACACCTGCCATCCGGAAGAGGTGGCGGACTTTGTCAGCTGGCTTGTGAGCGGACTGAAGTAACGGTGCGCCGCACCCGCCGCGGCAAACCAATCACCAACCCCCCGGCAACCGCGCTCCTCCTCCCCCCGGAGGAGGGGCCTTTACTTTATAAATTTCAGCCGGCCAGCCCATTCGAGGCTGGAAGCCTCACAATGTGTCTGGTTGCCTAAAGGCACTGTGAACCTTCCCCCCGACCAGAAAAAAGAAGCCCCGTCCAGCATCGTCAAGCCGCGGGGAAACCTGCGCTGGCTCATGGTTTTCATGGCCTTCTCGGCCACGGCCATCAACTACATCGACCGGGCAAATCTGGGGGTGGCCGCCCCCTATATTGCCAAGGACCTGAACCTTTCGCCCGAGATGACGGGCGCCCTGCTGGGCGCGTTCTTTTGGACCTACGCGGCCTTCCAACTGCCTTCGGGCTGGTTTGTGGACAAGGTCGGGGCGCGGATCGCCTACGCGTTTGCCGTGGTGTGGTGGTCCCTATTTACAGCCTCCGCGGCCCTCGCAAACGGGTTTGCCGCGTTATTTGGAACGCGGCTTTTGCTCGGAGTCGGTGAGGCCCCCGCCTACCCGACCAACGCCAAGATTGTCTCCGAGTGGTTCCCCCGGCGTGAACGGGCTTTCGCCACCAGCATTTTTGACAGCGGCAACCGGGTGGGCACCGCCCTTTCGCTGCCCATTGTATCGGCCATCATCGCCCAGTTTGGCTGGCGCATGTCCTTTGTCATCACGGGCGCCCTGGGCTTCCTCTGGCTGGGTTTCTGGCTGTGGCTCTACCGCTCCCCCTCAAAGCATCCCTGGGTCACCCCTGAGGAGCGCGCCTACATTGAATCCGACGCACCTACCCTCGAGGCCGGCGTCGAAGGGCCGAAAGTCCGCTGGCGGGACCTATTCCGCTACCGCACGATTTGGGGGATGATGCTGGGCTTTTTCTGCCTCAACTTTGTGATCTACTTTTTCAGTACTTGGTTCCCCACCTACCTCATCCAGGCCCGCGGCTTTGACCTGAAAAAAATGGGCCTCGTCGGAATGATTCCAGCCCTCGTCGCCGTCTTCGGGGGCTACCTGGGCGGGTACGTTTCCGACCGGTTGGTGCGCAGCGGCATGCGCCTGAGCCTCGCGCGGAAGATTCCGCTGGTGGGCGGCATGTTCCTTTCCTCAAGCATCGGCCTTTCGGTATTGGTCGAGAGTACGGCGGCCGCCATTGCGCTCATGTCTCTATCATACGCGAGCCTAGCCTTCGCGGCGGCTAGCATCTGGTCGTTGCCCGCGGATGTCGCCCCCACCAAGGACCACGTCGGCTCCATAGGCGGTATCCAAAACTTCGCCTCCAACCTAGCAGGGATCTGCATCTCGACCTTTGTCGGGGTGACGCTGGCCAAGACGGGCGGCTTCGTGGTGCCCCTGGTGGTGGCGGGCTGCTTTTCGCTGCTTGGGGCGTTTGCCTATCTGGTGATCGTCCCAGAAATCAAACCTCTTGAAGCACTGCCACAAAAGCCCTCCCGCTGACCTCCTGCCTCTCCCCATATCCTCGCTACATGCCAAGACGGGCAGATGGAGTGGCCCTTCGCTCAAAAAACTTCCTCCCCCTTTGTTAGCAGACACAGGGCCGCGCCATAAGAGGGCTGAAACTGTCACAACTTCGTTGCGCACTCGCCGAGGGCCGAATTACAGGAAATTTGTTACACCGGCGTCCGAATCGAGGTAAACCGGCAATTTATTAGTACCGCTTCTTTGAGGGATCCCTTTCTCCTGCGCTGCGCCTTTCTCAAATCGAGGCCGGTGGACGACACACGGGCACTCCAGGCGTTTCCCAGCCAGAAGACAGCGAGCACCTGCACCCCGGGGTTGAACACGGGAAAATCCCCCAGGGCGTGTAGTCCCAAAGCCAGCAGTGCGGCACCAGTGCAGGCTGCCTCGGAACGACGGTGCGCAGACTTTTCTTGAAAATAGCGGCCGCATACACGCACGAGCGCCCCCAGCGGAAGAAAGCTCCAAAGCAGGCATCCCAAATACCCCCATTCGATAAACCATTCTAGGTAATCACAGTGCGCGTGGCGCCAAACTCCGCGCGCACTGACCGCCATTTCGTGGGAGTAGTGGGGGAATACTGAGGCAAAGGTTCCTAACCCGAAGCCCCAAGCGCCTGCATCCCGGCAGATTTCCCAGCAGGCCTTCATCGCTTCAAACCGGGGATAGGCAGTGTTCCACTGGGTCGGCAAGAGCCTCCACTTTTCAAAGAGCGGGGGTACGGGGAACACCATTAGGGCAAGACCCCCAACGAGGATCGCCGAAACCAACGCCGGCCGCCAAGCGTGTCGGGAAAGAAACAGGGCGGCACGCACCTTCTCTTTTTCGGCTTTTTGCCACGCCACCGTCCCAAGCGTAACTAACAGCAGAGTTCCCGTGCAAACTCCCACCAGACTGCTGAGTCGGGAGGTGTTCCAAAAAACTGCCACCCCCAATCCCGCAAGCCCTGCGATGCCGACGAAGGGGCGTTGCGTCTTGGCAAAAAAGTGCAGGCAAAACAGCGGAAGCAAAAGATTAAGGTAGGCGCCTGCGCTTCCCGGATAAATAAAAGTACCAAAGAAGGGCAACTGCTCTCCCCACCCCCCGCCTAGAATGGACCGCGCATCCGAAAGTCGCTGCCCAAGTGCCACGCCTATCTGCACAAAACCGGCCACCGTCAGACAGTTTCGATAGAGGTCGCAATGCGTCCTCTCGGCGCAAAAATCGCTGCTCATGCTAAAGAGCGCGCCAAGCAGCGCCCAGTGCCTGAGAGCTGACAGCGAGGCCCCCGCATCCACGGAGGAGGGCAGCCATCCCTTGGCACCCGAAGCGGTAAAACCGCTGAAAGGCCCGTCAAAGGCAAACTCCGCATTGAGCGTCGCCAAGGCCCCAACCAAAACCACCATGCCTAGCGGCGCAGCCACCCAAAGCGAGACGGAGGGAAACCGGCGTTGCTGATAAAGCCCTCCCACCCAGAGCCCGACGGCACACCAACCGAGCGTATTGAACCAGAGGTCACCCATTCCAGACACCCCACCGATAAAGAACGGGAGTGTTGCGCTCAATAGCATCAGGAGCCAAAGGGCCGCGGTCACCAGCAAATTTGGCGCAGGAGCCACCGGCCCCAACCGCTTTGGATGGCATTCCCCATTTATCGGTTGAGCGGCGAAGGGTTCCCGGGAGGGGCGTCGCCGTGGAGTGCGCATGCGTCTTCGCTTCACTGCGTTCCGGTCCTTGGGAAGGTGCGCCGCCCGCCGTCTTAGGGCGCGGACGGGGGTGTCGCCGCCTGTGGGGAATTGTCTGCCCATAGTTGTTGGAATTAAAAACCGTTTCTCCGCCCGCCGGCTTATATTGGGCCGCAACCCCTCTCGATGCGAAACCGCGACCACTCTGAAGCCAGCCATTGGCCAAGCGCGCTCCTGAAAACCACTGCACTAAAACGCATCGCATTCTTTCGAAGCACGACCGGGTCGAACTCCGTAGCCTCCGCCTCCACGATGGCCGCGCCAAGCGATGCGGTCGTCTGCTCCTGAAAAAGAACACCCGTGACGCCTTCGATAATACTTTCCGAACCCCCGCCGCGCGCGTAGGCGATAACCGGGGTTCCTGCTGCTTGCGCTTCCACCGGGACCAAACCGAAATCCTCTTCCGCAGGAAACAAAAGCGCCTTGGCTCCTCGGAGCGCCTCAGCCACCACCCGCTGGGGTTGACGCCCCAGAAATCGCACATTGGGCGGCAGGCTTTTCTGAAGGCGTCCCCGCTCCGGGCCGTCCCCGATGACCTGTAGCTGGCGGTTGGGGTGCTGTCGGAAGGTGTCCACCAACAAATCCACCCGCTTGTACGGAACCAAACGCCCCAGACTCAGGTAATAGGTCCGAAGCTTCCCGGGCACGAGGCCAGCTTCCACCCCCATTTGGACAGGCGGGTAAATGAGGCGGGAGCGTCGCCGGTAAACCTTCCAAATGCGACGTTGGATAAAGCGTGAATTCGCGGCGAAGGCATCCACGCCGTTGGGCGTGCGGCAATCCCAAAGGCGGATGTAATGGAGAAGCGCACGCGCAAGAAAACCTTTGAGGCCGGTGGAACGCTTGCTCTGGCGGAGATAGACCTCCTGCAAATCCCACGCGTACCTCGGAGGCGAATGGCAGTAGCAGAGGTGCAGCTGATCCGGGCCGGTGATGACTCCCTTGGCTACTGCATAGGAACTGGAAAGCACAAGGTCGTACCCCGCCAGATCAAAGTGCTCAATCGCCAGCGGCATGAGCGGCAGGTAGGAGCGGTAA
>JBIKSY010000410.1:0-2754 GCA_044348365.1 Chthoniobacteraceae bacterium | reverse complement strand
TGATCGACGCAACGGACGCCCAGAAAATGTTCCCCCAAGGCCACGGGGACGCTTACGGGCACTACCTGACCGCGCTCAAGGTGTACTACAAGCTGATGACGAACGACACCTTCACCTGGGTGCCGAGCGCTGAAACGGTTTCGATCCTTGGCCAGTCGGTGGCGGTGGACTACAAGGACGAGCGCAAGTTTGCCACTGCGGCCGCTGCTGTAGCCAAGGCCGGGTACACTTCCCTCGCACTGACCGCCCGCCAGAATTTTCAGGACGGCGACACCGACGGTTGGACAACGTTCAGCGAGGCAAAGGAGAATGAAAACACCGGCCTGACCCGCTACTGGGGCACGGACGAGTGGGCCGCTCGCACCTACCAGGGAGCCTATTTCAACTGGATCAACGGCAACGCCATGTTGCCAGTCAACGACACGGTGCGCGAGGGGGTCTCGAGGATCGATCGGGGCACGGTACCCGAGCTGGGGGAGTTGGTCACCACGGCCCGCAAGCTCTTTGTCCTGTCCGGCGGGCTCCAGGCTTTCGTCACCCCTCTTGGTCTTGCGGTGGATTCGATGACATTTGATATCTCGCCCAGCGAACTGCTCGCGGGGAAGACCCACTACGAACAGCTTTACGACAGGGCCGTCCGGGCGGGGATCAACGCGAGTGAATCGTTCTTCCGATCCGGGCAGATGAACTCGCTGCTGCGCCAGCAGGCCAACAGCGTCGACGACTACAGCGAGGCTATCGCGCAGCAGGAGGCCACCTACCAGTACCAGTTGGTGACGCTTTTCGGCACACCCTATGTGGGGGACATCGGTCCCGGGGCCTTGTACGCGCAGGGCTACACTGGGCCGGACCTGTACCACTCCTTTTTCATAGACAAGCCTTCCGAACTGGTGGACACGGCCAATTCCGTGAGCGTCACCTTCCGGGAACCGGTCAACGTGGAGCCCTTCACCACCTGGAATCTGGAGAACGTCTACAACCGGGTGAACGCGAAGCGGCAGTACGTTTCCAAGACGTTTGTGATCAACAAATTCACGCTCGGCCAGTTTTCCACTGCGGCGATGGGCAAGCGTCAGCAGGTGGGCAAGATTCAGTCCGCACTGCTGGACTGTTATCAGGCGCAGGTGAATCTGAGGGAGTCGGTCAATCTCTTCACCAACTTCAAGAAGCGCTTCGACCGGGACTACCAGCTGTATTCGGAGATGATCAGCGGTTTCGACGCGGCCACAAACCAGGCCAACAAAGCCAGCGACAAGGCGGCCGAAATTGCCAACGCCTCGTTTAACCTCACCCTTTCTGCTGCGGCGTTTGGTCTCACTGAAACCTACGTCTCGGATCTGGCGGCCGCCTTTGCCGAGGCGGCTCCCACCAGCGTGGGCTTCTCCAATGACGTGACCTCGGTGGTGCGGGCCTTCTCGCTGTTTGGTGGGGCCACCGCCTCCTACGCACGCGCACTACTCGGGCTTGCCGTTGAGACCAAGGCCGCGCTGATGGACTCCAAGGCTGCTGATCTGGAAGGCAAGGCTCAGGCCTATCTGGACGATTTCAACAACGAGACGGCCAACAAGCAACACGTCGCGGAGTTTGAGCGACTCTACGCCCAAATGCTCAGCACCGCCTTCGACATGAACCGTCGGATGACCGAATTGCAGGCGGCCACCGAACGTGTCTCCCAGATCTATGGCGAGGCCAACCGGATTCTTTCGGAACGCGAGAGTTTCCGGATCCGTGCCGCCGCAGTGGTGCAGGGCTACCGGACGCGCGACGTGGTTTACCGGGACCTGCGCAACGAGCAGTTGGCGCAGTACACCGCGCTCTTTGATCTCGCACAGACTTACACCTACTGCGCGGCGAAGGCCTACGATTATGAGACCGGGCTGCTGGGCACTCTCACGGGGCAGAACTTTGTGCGGTCCATCATCTCCAACTGGAGCATCGGCGAGTTCGCCGGGCAAAATCCTGTCAGTGCCAGACTGGGCGACCCAGGACTCGCGGGGGTGCTGGCGGCGTTGCGGAATGACTGGGCCGTCGTCAAGGGCCGGCTCGGCTTCAACAATCCTGACCGGAACGGCACACTCTTCTCGCTGCGGCAGGAACTTTTCCGGATCCGTCTCGACCAAGCTACCACGGATGACAACGACCTCTGGAAGCAGGTACTCCAGCAAAGGGTGATGAGCAACGTGCTAAACGACAGTGATGTGCTGAAGTACTGTAGCAACATCTCCAAGGATACAGGCGGGCCGGTGCCCGGGTTTGTCATTCCTTTCTCCACCGTGATTCAGCGGGGGCTGAACTTCTTTGGCTGGCCGCTTGCAGCCGGAGATCACAGTTTCTCGAAGTCCACCTTCGCCACCAAGATTCTTTCCGCGGGGGTGATGTTTCAGGGCTACGTCGGCATGGATCCCGTCGGCGGTGGAACGCCCTCGAGTTCGAGTTCCAACGCTTTGAGCGCCAATCCCGAGATTTATCTCATCCCAGCCGGGATTGATTCGATGCGGACTCCGCCGTTGGGCGGAATGAATGTGGTGCGGTCTTGGGCGGTCAAGGACCAGGCCCTGCCGCTGCCGCTCAACATCGGGGCCAGCAACTATTCCTCACTCCAGCTGTTCACGCCGGAGGGCACGCTCAACGAGCAGCTCTGGATTCCCAGAAAGCATCAGGCCTTCCGCCCGGTCGACAGCGCCTCCTATTTTTATGGCACGATGCCCTCGGAGTTCACCAATTCAAGGTTGGTCGGGCGGAGCGTGTGGAACA
>JBIKSY010000429.1:0-2754 GCA_044348365.1 Chthoniobacteraceae bacterium | reverse complement strand
GATTCCCACTCAGCACCCCGACCTGTCCCGTGGTAAGCGCCACAATCTGGCTGCTCGTGAGCACCTGCACGTCCCTGGTTTCAACCGCCCCTAGCTGCGCCGAAGTCAACACCGGCACCTGCACCGTCGTCAACGCAACCACCTGCCCAGTCGTCAGGCCGGCTACCTGCGCCGTCGTCAAAGCCGCCACCTGCCCAGTCGTCAGCGCCGCAATCTGGGTCGTGAGCAACGCCGCCACCTGCGCCGTCGTAAGCGCCTGCAAATTGGCCGTGGCCAGCGCCACAACCTGTGCGCTTGTGAGCACCACCAAATCCTGCGTTTCCAGCGCCTTGGCCTGCACGCCGCTCAGCGCGCCAAACTGCACCGTTGTCAGGCTGAAGGCCTGTCGGGTCGTCAGGCCAGAAATTTGTCTCTCCAACAGCGCACCAACCTGCAGCGTCGTGAGAGCCGCCACCTGCACGCTGCTCAGAGCCCCCACTTGCACCGTCGTGAGCGCCTGCACCCCGCGGGTTGTCACAGCCGCCACCTGCGCTGTGCTCAGCACCTGCAAATCCACCGTCTCCAACGCCACCAACTGCACCGTGGTCAGCGCCTGAAGTTGGGTCGTCAACAGCCCCTGCGCCTGTAACGTCGTCAGCCCGGCAACCTGCTTCTCCGAAAACGCAGAAACCTGCTCAGTCGTCAAGGCCCCGAGCTGTACCGTTGTCAGCGCCTGCAAATCCGCCGTCTCCAAAGCCACCAACTGGCTGTTCGTGAGCGCCCGCAGCTGCAGGGTTGTTAACACAACCACCTGCCCAGGCGTCAACGCCTCCACCTGTTTCACGCTGAACACCCCGACCTGCACCGTGGTCAGCGCCACAATCTGGCTGCTCGTGAGCACCTGCACATCCCTCGTTTCAATCGACACAAGCTGCGCCGAGGTCAGCACCGGCACCTGTACGGTGGTCAAGGCAACCACCTGCGCCGTCGTCAGGCCAGCTACCTGCGCAGTCGTCAGGGCCGCTACCTGTGCCGTCGTCAGCGCTCCGACTTGAGTCGTCAGCAAAGACGCAACCTGCGCCGTAGTGAGCGCCTGCAAACTCGAAACGCCGAGGGCTACCACCTGCCCAGTGGTGAGCGCCCGCAAATCTGCTGTTTCCAACGCCCTCAGCTGCACGCTGCTCAACACACCAATTTGAATACTGGTCAAACTCGCCGCCTGAGCTGTGGTGATTCCCGCGATTTGACTCGCCCCAAGAGCCCCAACCTGAGCCGTCGTCAGCGCCGCCGTCTGTACGGTCGTCAACGACGAAACCTGCAAACTCGAAAGCGCCTGAATCCCGAACGTTGTCAGTGCCGCCACCTGCGCCGTGTCCAGCACCCGCAAATCGGAGGTTTCAAACGCCCTCAACTGCAGCGTGTTCAGCGCTTGCAACTGGGCAGTCAGGAGCCCCTGCGCCTGCGCACTCGTCAGCGCTGCGACTTGCCTCGAGGAAAGCGCACCTACCTGGACAGTCGACAGGGCCCCCAGTTGGCTGCTTGAGAGCACCTGGAAATCCCTGGTCTCCATCGCTGCAACCTGAGCGGTCGTCAGAGCCGCCAACTGACCCGTGCCAAGCACCGCAGCCTGAGACGTGTTCAACGCCGCCACCTGCGCCGTTGTCAGGGCCCCCGTCTGGGTCGTGCCCAACGCCGCTATCTGCGTCGTCACAAGCGAGGCAAACTGTGCCGTTGTCAACGCAACCAGGTTCGCGGTGCTTAGCGCTCCCAACTGCGCGGTGGAGAGGGCCCGTAAGTCAAGCGTCTCAAAAGTTCTCACCTGCGCACTGGTCAGGGCGCCGATCTGGACGGTGGTAAAAGCGCCAACCTGCGCGGTTCCAAGGGCCATCACATCAGCGAGTTCAAGCGCTGCGACCTGTGCGGTGGTCAGCGCCTGAATCTGAAGCGTCTGCAGTGCGGCTGCCCCGGCTGTGGTCAGCGCCGCCACTTGCCCCGTTGTCATTGCGCCAATCTGGGCCGTGGTCAGGGCTGCAACCTGGTGGGTGACCAGTGCGGCAATGGCTTTGGTGGAAAGAGCCTGGAGCTTTGCACTGCCCAGAGCAACCACCTGCAGGGTGGATAGGACGCGAAGCTCAGAGGTCGTCAAAGCATACGCCTGTTCCGTGGTCAGGGCGTCCAGCTGGGTGGTCAACAACGACTGCACCCCCAGGGTCGAAAGGGCGGCGATCTGGGCGCTGGTAAAAGCAGCAATCCCAAGAGTGCGCAACACCAAGATTTGGCTGGAGGAGAGCACTCCGACAGCGGCAGTCGTCAACCCCTTGATCTGGGTGCTCGTCAGGGACTGCACCTGAAGGGTGGTCAAGACCTGTGCCTGCCTCGTGGAAAAGCCCTCTAACTGGGTTGATGTCAGCGAAGCCACTGTCAACGTCCCAAGCGAGGCTATCCCTCCCGTGGTGAGACTCCTGAGCTGAGCGGTGGTCAGGAGTGGCGCCTGAGCCGTTGATAGATCCGCCAACTGCAAGGTGGTGAGGGACGCTAACAGAGTCGTGGAGAGCCCAGACACCTGGGTGGTAGCTACGGTGGTGAAATCAAAAGGCATACTGGTGGGCTCTTGGATGGTTTACAAAATTCGGGAAGGAGGCGCCGACCGGGGGAGCCGTTGCCCTTATCCCGACACATGCGAAAACTTTTTGACCTCAACGCGAACGCTGTTTCTTGAATACGAAGCAAGTTTAATGCCATTCCCACCCTTGACATCACCTCCCGTTAGATTGC
>JBIKSY010000409.1:0-2766 GCA_044348365.1 Chthoniobacteraceae bacterium | reverse complement strand
CCCTCGGCTCAGATGCAGCTCCGCTCAAGGCTGACGCAAACAGATCAAACTCCGCCAGCGCCTCGTTCACGGCCTCCGAGCTTTTACCCTCTGCACTCAAGCGCTTGAACTGCTTCAACCGCACTTCACTGACCGCCCGGGTCAGACCCGAAAAATCCTCCATCGGCACCCGCATCAAATCCACAAACTCAAGGCCCGCCTGCCGGTAGACCTGGAGGTTCACTTGGTTTTGCCCAAAAAAACCCGCCCCCTCCTTGAGCAGGAAGGTCAAAATCAAAACCAACACTACCACCGCCACACTCGCATTACCCCCGAAGAAGTAACGCATGACATCGTCAAACGTTAATCCCAGCACCCGCGCGCGGGCGCTTCCACGCAGCGCATTCTCAAGCGCGCCTTTCTGCTCTCTGAGCTCCATAATAAAAGATAAGTGACCCGTCTCAGAAACCTAACCAGAAACCTCTCTGGGCAACAACCGCCATCCAGAACCCGCCATCCAGAACCCGCCACCATGCACGCCGGTGCCGGCGCAGGACAGAAACCAAAAACGGAGCCCGCGCCCGCAACACACCGCGGACTCCGCTTCAAAGCGCCCCCTACTTGACCGTAATGAAACCGACCTGCTCAACGATTGCCTGCCCCTTGGTGCCCAGTGTGAAATCAACAAACGCCTTCGCATTACCAGCGGGTGCTCCGTTGGTATAATAAAAGGTGGGTCTGCTGTAGGGATACGACCCGCTCTGAACCGACTCCTTGTTGGGCAACTTTCCGTCCACCGGCACAACCTTGATCCCTGGGCTCTTGATGTAAGCAAGTCCAACATACCCGATACCATTGGGGTTCTTGGCCACCTCAGCCACAATTTGCTCATTGCCCGCCAATTTCTGCGAACCACCAGCGTAATCGCGCTTCTGCATGGCCAACTCCTTCCAATCGGAATACGTGCCCGAGGAGGTGTTCCTAGTGTAAACGGAAACCTTGCCCGCGACGCCGCCCACCGCAGACCAGTCGCGCGCGTCACCCGTGAACAACGCCTCAACCTGCGCCTTGGTCAACCCCTTGAGTGGATTCTTTTCATTCACAACAACAGCCATTCCGTCATAGGCCACGATTGTCTGGGTGAGCGTCACCCCCTTGGCTCCGGCGGCGGACTGTTCCGTGAGCTTGGCCGGGCGCGAGGACATACCGATGTCAGCGGTGCCGTCTGTGATTGCGGAAATTCCAGTGGTCGAACCTTCCGCGGCGATGGAAAACTCCGTCCCCGGATTTGCCGCTTTGTAGGCTTCGGCAAGTTGGGGCACCATTTTGGCGCCAAGGGTGTCCGAGCCCTTGATCACGATCTTTTCAGCCTGCAATGTGCCAACCCCGCTCAAAGTGGCAACGAGACCAACGACTGTAAGCTGCAAAGTTTTTTTGTTTAACATTTTGTAAGATTTAAGGTTTCGCATGTAGCCTCCGGCGAAAGATAGATAGTTACCCGAGTCTTCCGCCCTCAGCACCCGCGTTCTACATCTAAAGAATGAGTGTGGCAATCAGGTGGCGGTCCTGTAAAAAACCGGAAATCGCAGCACTCGCCGATTTCCTTTGACTTAAAAGGCTTCGTTTTCGGCCTACCTTCGGTTGGCTCATCCGCGCCTGAATGACGCCGCTGCACACTCCGGGCCGCACTCCGCTTTAGCAGCGGCTTTGCCGAGTGCTGCAGGCGGAAGGCCCCGCACACGGGAGGGCCCGCACCGAGGTCCGCGGAGTAAACCCTCAGGGCCCTCAACCGAACGAATGTGCGCAGTGCCGGCAGGTTGAATTCCTCTGATGTGATCCTTTTGGGCTTTCCGACATTGTCTACTCGGCTACTGACCGGAGTAGCTTATCTGCCCCCAATCCATGAACCTTCGCTTCTCCGCCTTCGCCACGCCCCTTCTTCTGCTGCCCCTGGTCTGCACCGCGGCGGACCCCATGCCGCTTCACGCGCTTCTGCCAAAAGACGCCCGCCTGGCGATAGTCGGCGACTCCATCACGGAGCAGAAGCTCTACTCAAAGTATATCGAGACATATCTTCTGGCCGTGGCCGCCCGCCCCGATGTGCACGTTTTCCAGTTCGGCTGGGGTGGCGAAACCGCGGGCGGCTTTGCCTCCCGGATGCACAACGATCTGTCCGTCTTCCAACCAACCGTCGCCACGCTTTGCTACGGGATGAACGACGGCGCCTACCACCCCTTCGACGCGGCCACCGGCAAGCGCTATGAGGACTCCATGCGAGCCGTCCTCACCAAGCTTGTGGAAGGCAAGGTCCACGCAGTGGTGGGCACCCCGGGCGCGGTCGACTCCAAGTATTTTTCCAAAAACACATTCGGAAACCTAAACCCAGCAGCGAGCTATAACGAAAGCCTCGCAACCCTAGGCCAGATCGGAAAGAAGCTCTCCGGCGAGTTTGGACAGAGCTTTGCTGACGTCCACGCCCCAATGATGGAGTCGATGGCCAAGGGCAAGGCCGCCTTGGGCGAAGACTACGATGTATGCGGCCGCGACGGAGTGCATCCGGGTGCCAACGGCCAACTCGCCATGGCCTACGCATTCCTCAGAGGTCTGGGCTGTGACGGAGCGGTCGGGGAAATAAGTGTGGATTTTGCTGGCAAGGCCGCGGCGTCCTCCGGACATAAAGTGCTCTCCTCTGGAGCAGGAAAGGTAGAACTTGAAAGCATCCGCTACCCCTTCTGTTTTGACGGCGACGCCAAGTCCTCGGGAGGCACACGGAGCATCCTGCCCTTC
>JBIKSY010000408.1:0-2768 GCA_044348365.1 Chthoniobacteraceae bacterium | reverse complement strand
CCCCAAACTCATCGGCCCGGAAATGGTTGTATTTCCGTAGCCAACCGCCAGCGCAGTACCCCCGGCAGGCCCGGCCATCACCACCGGCCCGCTGATCGTGTTGTTGCCGAGCGATAGCAACGAAACACCGGCGTTATTGTTGCTCGCAAGCGGGCCGCGTCCGGCGAGGGTCACACCCTGCGAAAGCGTCATGCCCGAAGTCCCGCCGTCGAGCACCAGCATCCCGCCCGAAAATCCGAACCCGCCTGCGCCACCGACCGAAATCGGTGCCGCCACGCCGGTGAGAGCGCTGGAGCCGATGATCGCCAGGATGCCGCTATTGACGGTGACATCGCCCGTGAAATTACCCGTGCCAGGGCCGCTTAGGCGCAGGACGCCGTTGCCCGTTTTGAGCAGGCCACCGGAGCCGCTGAGGCTGCCTGTGACGTTCACCGTGGTGCCCATCCCTAGGGAAAGCGCCCCCGCAGCAGGGCCGAGGAACAGACCGGATGTTCCGACGTTCAGCGTGTTCGCGAGTACAAAATTACTGGTGCCGCCGAACAAGCTTAAGGAACCCGTGCCAAGCAAATTAAGGCCGTCCACAGAGGTGCTCCCGTCAAGGTAGACTAGCATCGGATCGCTCAGGTTGAAGCTGCCGATGTCCTCGGCGCCCGGCACCGCCGTGCTCACCCAGTTTGCAGGGAGCGTCCAGAGTCCGCCCGAGGTGCCGGACCAGACTTGGGTCGCAGCGCGCACAGGCAGGTCGGTCATGAAAAACGCGAGAAGCGACCAGAAGGTGACCAGCTTCGTGAGCAGGGGCGACATCCGGAAAAGCTGCTGAGGCCCGTGGTCCTGCAGCGCCTCCATTGCGGCGGAATTCGCAAATTTGGGAAAATTCTGCGTGAACCAGCCCCCTTGCAGCGAACGGATCCGGCGGCGGACCTTCGCCCCGGCGGCGCGGAGGCGGCGGGCTCCCGGACCATCCCCACCCGCGTGCACGAGCGAGCGCGCCTGCCGCATCCGGCGGATGCGCAGGGAGTTACCGACGGCGTTACGCCTCGGAAAATCTCGTTCTGGACGGGGGTATTGCACAGTTCAAAATGACGTTCCGCAAATAGGTTGCGAAACGTGGACTCTAGGTCCGCAAGAACTAGAGCAGGAGCCATGCTAGGCGCCCTTTTCGCCGCAAAAAACTCAAAGAAATTTTCGAGGCAGACCCAAAAATAACGCCGGGCAGACCCTGCGGCTTTTGCGCATTAAAACAAGTTACTTTGCCACCAACCGAAAACCCGCACCCCCTGCGGGATCCCAGCGGTCGGTCCTCCGGATACCGGATGCCGGCATCAATTGCTTCCTTGAATTACAGCTCATGTTGACGATTCTGCATTTGGCGTAAAAAGAGCCCGCCCGACGTGATTCACAAAATCCTGTGGCGCATCTCTCTCATTTTTGAGAAACAAAAAATTTTCTGGCTGATATACGGTGTTTATTTAAATGCAAACCACTCATCCACTTTATTTTCTCTATCAAAATTAAATTCTCAATTTTGAGATATATAGAGCATTCCAACGGGCCTCCACGCATCCGCAGGGAGGTGCCGACAACCGCACCGGCAGGAACTGCAGGGCACGCGGAACAGGAAAGGCTTTCCGGCCGACTATGACGCGGCGGACTGCTGTGATTTCCCCGCAAGATACACGCCCACTAGGATCAAAAAACCGCCCCCGGCCGTGGCCCAAGAAAGGGCCTCGCCAAACAGCCACCAGGCGAGCAGCGACCCGACCAAAGGCTCGCCCAGAAGACAAACAGAGACCACCCCGGCACTCAGGTACCGCATCGCCCAGTTGTAACTACTCTGCCCCAGATGCTGGTTCACGACACCCATCCAGATCAGGGCGGCCCACGTGCGGCCCGAGAATCCCACGCAAGCCTGGCCCGCACAGAGGACGCAGACCCAGAGAAGGACGGCGGCGGTGGAGTAACAAATTGCTAGATACGCAGGAAGGGACATCCGCGTCCGGAGCCTGCGTCCGGACACGAGGTACAGGGACAGAGCCGCGCCACCGGCCAGCGCCAGCGCGTCTCCGCGCAGGACGGCCGGGTGACCCGAGAAGTCGCCGAACCCGATCACGACGCCGCCGATCAGACTGGACCCGATGCCGATCCAGCCGGACCAGGAAGTGCGGTCCCCCGTGAGCCAGGGAGAGCAAAGAGCGACCCACACCGGGGCGGTGTTGACCAGGACGGTGCTTGCGGCGACCGAGGTCAGGCTGAGGGAGGAAATCCAAGTCGCGAAATGCAGCGCGAGCAACGCGCCTGAAAGCATCCCCGCGCCAAGCTCACGCCGGCTGAGCGCAGCCACCTCTGCACCCGCGCGGCCCAGCAGGAAGGGCAGCACGACCACGGCCGCGACAGTCATGCGCCATGCCGCGGTTACGAGCGGCGGGGATTCGCACCAGCGCACGAGGATAGAGCCCGTGGAAAGGGAAAGCACGCCGATCCAGAGCACGAGCATCGGGCTGACGCAGGGCGACGCATCGGCGGCGGCAGGGGCGGCGGCATCGGCGCCAGGGGCGGAAGGGGGATTGGCGCTCATGCGGGCGGGAGGGCGTTTCTTTGTTGGGGGGGGGGGAAGCGCAGCTGGGGCTGCGCGCTCCCAGGATGGACGCTCGCTTTTGGCTACCCGACACCCCGCGGACTCTCCATATTCAAAGGCCATGAAGCTCATCGATGGTAAAGCTGTTGCCCAGAAAATTCACGCCGAGACGGCCAAGGCTGTGGAAAGGCTC
>JBIKSY010000156.1:0-9241 GCA_044348365.1 Chthoniobacteraceae bacterium | reverse complement strand
TCTTTGCAAGGGTGCCGTCTTCCCGCAGTTGCTTGGGTTCGTATCCGCGGTTGACCCCCGGGGTCGGGTGGGCGGGCCAGGTGCTCTGGTCCTTCATGATCTGCACGCCCAATCCGGCGGTTGCCGGAAAATTGGGGTTCCGACTTCCAAGGGATTCCGCAAAGAGGTTTGCCCTTAAAAAGTCGGAGTTGGAGTTGAAAAAGGGGCGGCCGAAATCATCCTGAGTAAGACCCCACTGGCCGCGCCGGTCTGCAACCTGCGACTCAAATTTGCCGTCCTTCAAGCGGTAGCGCTTGGAGTGATTAGCGACAGAGATCCAGTTGTCTAACATCCACACCGGCGAGTTGGCCATGTGTTCGGGTTGGCCTCCTCCGGTGCCAAAGGAGGAGTCTATGGATTCCTTCGAGTCGGCCACACCATCACCGTCGGTGTCCTTCATGAACCAGAGGTTTGGGGGTTCGCCCACAAGCAATCCTCCATTGACGCACATCACGGCCCTGGGCATCCGCAGGCCTTCGGCAAAAACCGTCCGCTTGTCCATGCGTCCATCGTCGTCTGAATCTTCCAGCATCACGATGCGCCCGTTGGACTGGTCCTCGCCGGCACCTTCGACGTTGTGCATGTAGTCACGCATTTCGCAGACAAACAGCCGACCCTTTTCATCCCAGGCCAGCGCGACGGGCGTGTCCACCAGAGGTTCCGCCGCTACCAGTTCTGCACGAAAGCCGGGCGGCAACTTGAATGTGGCCAGTTCCTCCTCGGCGCTCAGGGGTCTGGGCGGGGGCAGCTTGAAGCGGATTTCAACTGCTTCCGGGCCCGCATTTTTGGCGTGGACCGCCTGGGCGTGCTGGGAAGGAAGCAATGACACCGCGGCTGCGAGCAGACCGTGGGCTAGGGGACGGGGGATCTCGGGGAGGGGCATAGAATTGAGGGATAACCGGAAAGCAAGACCGTCAGAGACGGGAAGTCATTGGGGGAATCTGATTAAAATAAAACTAAGATTCGGATGCGCCGTCCGCTCGTCATCTGGCCGTGAACCGGGCGGTCTTCCCCGCGCTCAAGCCATCTCCAGCCCTCGCATCGTGGTCTTGCCGGTGGAGAATTCGCCGGTCTGAAGGCCGAGGCGCTGGAGCATGGAGACGTGCAGGTTGGTGAGGGGATGGTTGTTTACTTTGTCGAAGGCAAGGTGCTGGCCATGCTTGAAGCCTCCGCCTGCGAGTAGGACCGGGAGGTTCACGTTGCTGTGAGAATTTGCGCTGCCCATGCAGGTGCCGTAGAGGATCTGCGTGCGGTCGAGTAGCGAATCGCCCTGTTCCTGCGTGCTGCGCAGTGCGTTGAGGAACCCGTTGAGGGCGTCAAACTGCCTCTGCTCGTGACCGCGCAACTCTCCGAGCACCTCCTCACGGTTGCCGTGGTGGGTGATGTTGTGGATGACGGTGGTGTCGATAAAGAGCGAAATGACGCGCGTGCTGTCGGTCTCCAGGGCGAGCTTCATCACCTCAAACGTCTGCTCGGTGCGGCGCACAAACTCCTTGGCGTCGGTGATTTCATTAGGCGCCTTGGCGGTGACGGCGGGCTTTGGCTTGTATTCCCATTCCTCCGCGCTGTGGAGGCGCTGCTCCAGTTCCCGCACCGCGGTGTAGTACTGGTCCAGCCTGCTCTGGTCGTTTTTGGAGAGCGTCCTGCCGAGACGCTTCGACTCGTCACTCACAAAGTCCAGAAGGCTCCGGCCGCGCTGCAGCGCTTCGACGTTGGCAGCGACCTCCTTGGTGTTGCCCTGAATAAAGAGGCGTCCGAAGAGCTTCGTCGGACTCTGCTCCGAAGGAATGGGAGCGCCATTGCGCGTGAAGCTCATTGTCGCGTTCTCATTGGTCACCGCCAGCACAAGCGAGGGATGCCGGGTCTGGTTCCCTATCTCCTCCGCAGCGAACTGGTCCAACGAGATGCCATTGCGAAAACCGCCCCGCGCCGGATGCGGCGTGCCCGTGAGAAAGCACTTCTGTGCGGTGTGCCCACCATCGACGCCGGGATAGCTCACTCCGGAAAAGACCGTAATCTGGTCCCGGTGCGTCTTCAGCCGTTCCAGATAGGCGCTGGGTGCGTAATCGCGCCCAACTGTTTCCGGGAAGAAGAACTGCGGGAGGATTCCCATGTTCGTCTGGATGCAGACCATCCGGCGGGGGATGGCCTTTGAGGCCTGTGCGCCGAAAGCCGGCTGCATGGCCTCAAGAAACGGGAGTGCGAGTGTGACGCCGGCTCCGCGAAGGAAGGCGCGGCGGTTCAGGGGGGGGCTTGGGATGTGCATGGCGTCAGTTTTTGGGCTGGGGTGCCTGCTTGGTGGAGGCATCTACAAACTTGATATCCTTCTTTTTCAACGCCTCGGCAAGCGCCTCGCGGTTGGTTCTGGCTGGATCGATGAAGGCGGTGAGTTTGCCGTAGGAAAAGCTGGCGGTGGCGCGCTCAACGCCCTCCAGGGCGGCCACCGCACTGTAGGCTCCGTAAGAGCAGCCAAGGCAGTCCAGTCCCTCGATGGTGAAGTCAATGCGCTGTAAACCAGCCTCCGGCAGGGTGCCCGGTTGAAGGAGCGTGATAGTGTGGTTGGTCAGCTTGCGGATCTGGGTGTCGATCTGCTGGAGGATTTGCTCCGGCTTGGCCTTCTTGAAGCCCTGCGCTTCGTCATCATACGTGAAGGTCGCGCGGGCTGTGTCGTAGTCCACTCCCACAAGCCTGCAGTTTTCGAGCGCCCTTGCGGCGTTGCTGAGCACCAGCTTTCGATCGGGCTGGAAAAGGCCGCGCACGGAATATTGCACCGATTGTTCGGTGGCGGCCGCGGCGACCGAGAGGAGGAGTAGGAATGCGAGGGGCTTCACCTTGTCTGGAATAGGGGGCTTTGAATGATCTCGTGAATCAGCGTCCGCACGCCTTTGTTCGAGCCGGTCTTTTCAAGAATGGCTTGGAGCGCAGGGCGGTCGGTGAAACTTACTTCACGGCCGGTGCTGTAAACGAGGAGGTTCCGGGCAAGGCTGCGGAGGAGCACTTCCGGCTTTGAGGCAAGGAGGCGCTGCATGCCGCGGATGTCGGCGAAGGTCTGGCCGGTTGTCGTCTCACCCGTCGCATCGACCTTTGGACCGAGTTTGAAGCTGATGCCGATGAAGGGATCAATGCTTCCGCGCGGCGCGGGATCTCCGGCGGATTCCGCGACGAGGCGGTAGCGGTCGCGCTGGCCGCCGATGACGTCGAAGGATTCCAGCGCGAAACCGGGCGGGTCGATCTTTGCGTGGCAGCTTGCGCAGGTGGCGTTGTCGCGATGCTGGGCGAGTTGTTCGCGGATGGTCGTGGTGCCGCGTACGTCTGGCTCTACAGCGGGCACGCTGCTGGGCGGAGGCTCCGGTGGTTGGCCCAGCAGTCGGTCGAGGACGAATGCCCCACGAACAACGGGCGAGGTGGTCGTTCCGTTCGCGGTGACCTTCAGGATTGAGGCCTGCGTGAGGAACCCACCACGCGGGCTCTCCTGCGGCAGTTCCACCCTGCGCACCTTCGGCCCTGCGACCCCCTCGATGCCGTAATGGGTGGCGAGCTTCTGATTCAGCATCGCAAAGCGGGATTGTACCAGATGCGTGGCGTCGAGGTTCTTCTCAATCAGTTCGAGAAAGTAGGCGCGGGTTTCCTCGACCATGCTGTCCTGCAAATACGGGCTGAACTCAGGATAGAGTTTCTTGTCGGGATCATTCGCAGCGATGAGACGGAGCTTGAGCCACTGCCCGAGAAAGTCCTCCACGAAGCGCTGGGATCGAGGATCGCGCAGCAGGCGCTCGGTTTGTGCCCTCAGGACCCCGGGGTCTTCAAGCTGGGCGGCGGTGAGTTCGGCATCTGGCGCGGAATTCCAGAGGAAGTAGCTCAGGCGACAGGCCAGCGCATCGCGCTTCAGCTTGGTTTCCGGCTCGGTGTGGTAAAGGAAGTCCGGAGAGCACAGGGCGGCGCGGTAGGCCTCGCGCATGGCGGTCTCAAAACACGCACCGGCCAGGATCCGCTCCTCCACAATCTTGAGGTAGGCACCGAGCGTTCTTTCATCGACCGCTTTCCGAAAGGCCCTTGGCAAGAACGCCCCGAGGAGCAGCCTCGCATCGGCAGCGGGATTATCACTCTGGACCGTCCAAATGCCCGGCACTGGATCGGGTTGATTTTTGCCGAGCCGCAGCCAGGTTTTCTCCCAGTTTCTGCGGTCCGGTGGACGGACGTCCGGATGATCCTTGGCAACGAACTCACCGATCGGCAGGGCGCCGAAGAGCAGTTGGTGCGGACGTGGCGGCCAGACGTCGTGCAGGGGTCCTTCCACCTCCATCCAGTCCACGGCGATTCCCGGACCGGTGAAGCCCATGGCGCGGTCCTTGCGGTTGTAGTTGGCCACCGGCGCCAGCGAGGCCACGTCAAAGCCCAGCAGCTCGTTGTGATTGAGCCAGACTTCGAGCTGGTGTTCGGTCGGGTGGAGCGAAGGTGCGTCGAAGTAGCCCAGCGTGTAATTCGGATGCTGGCCGCCACGCCCATCGGAGGTCAGCTGCACTACGGCGAGTCGTGCCGCCTCGGTTCCTCGTGAGGGGAGCACCTGGCCCCTGTCCCATTGGTACGACCAGAGCGATGTGCGCACGCGGTAGCGCCCGGGATAGACCGTGGTGTGGCCGCGGAAATAGTAGTTCACCGATTCATCCTCCCGCCGGAACACGCCGACGGAACTGTCCGTCTCAAAGCTGCCGATGCGTTCGTGTGCGCCCTGATCCAGATGCCTGTGCGCGCTGGTGGGAGGATATAGGGGGTCGGCCTTTTTATCCCGCAGCGTAACCACATCCCCCTGCATTGAGAGATGGGCGGCCTGGCCGCCGCGATCGAGCAGGGACAGGCGCACCTTCTGCGATGCGGGCGCCTTCGGCCGCGTGGCAATGGCCAGATCCAGCGCGTGGTCGGCCGCCTCCACGTACTTCGCAATGTTGACGTGCGAGACCTCCAGCGCGTCGCTGTTCTTGTCGAATCCATGCGCGGTGCCGTCCGCAGGAAGCAGGGCCTGCAAGGCAAGACCGGGCATGTCGAAAAGGTCGCGCAAGGTGTTTTCATACTCCGCCCGCGTCATGCGGCGCATGCCCGTGGAACCCTTCTCCTTCAAGCGAGTGTGTTCGGAGTCGGTGAGAGCCTTGGAAAGCTCCGTTGTCACCGCCCTCACGTCGGCTGGCACCGGCCGTTTCTCCTTCCTTGGCGGCATCTCGCCCGAGTCGATGCGGTCAAAAACCTTCACCCACCGGGCGAAGTTTTCCGGATCGGAGTAGTCCGCCTTTAACGCCTCCAAATTCAGATTGGCTTTCTGGGTGTCCGCATCGTGGCACTTCATGCAGTGCTGCTCTAGGAATGCCGGCAAGTCCGCCTGCGCAGGCAGGTTGAGAAGGAGTACGAGGGGGAGCAGGCCGACGGGGGGCCTGTGGCAGGCGCGCGGCCGCCTTCTTTCCCGCCCTGAAGATAACCCTCGGGCTGGCGCGCCGTCTGGGAGGAGCTTTGCGTTCCGTTCGAAGTTCATGAGAAACACGTTGCCACGCTCAAATCAGGCAAGCGGCCTGCGGCCTACGCAAGCGGCTTAGCTGAAGAGGTTAAATCGGCGGTTTGCCTGCTTTGGAATTCAGGGCGCGAGTGTGAGTGCCCGAGGTTGGGTTTAACTGACTGCAAATCCGCCCTACGGTTGGACCAGTTCTAGTTTCCAAGCGGCCGATTTTGTGGCGGGGAGGGCATTGACCTCGACCCAGCCTTGGGCTCGGAGCAAGTCCTCGGTTGGATCGAGGATCGCCGTACCCACGAGGGTGCGGCGGGTTTTGTCGGTGGCTGAGACGTAGGACCCGGTGAATTCGCCGCGCATCTTGTCCAAGCGCAGTGACAGGGTTGGCTGTCCGGTAGACAGAGGCGTGACGCGGATTGCGCCAGTGTTCGAAATGCTCACGCTCCAAGAATAGGGCGTCCCCTCCGTGGGATCTTCCAGTTGGAGGGTGCAGATGCGGGGGGTGGATTCCGAGGCAGCGGCCTGAGTGAGCGAAAAGTGCTGGAACAGCCCCGTCTTCGTGCTGCCGTTCCAAACGCAGAAGTTGCTGGCGCTCAAATCTAGTTGGGCCACGCAGGACCAGTTGAAGTCCTTTGTGTCAAGGGCAGTCGCTTCGAAAGATTCGGAATACGCGGCCTTGGCAGTCGTTTTTGTGACATGCGAGGACTGTCTTTCGATGAACCCATCGGCGAATCCGACACTGGCGCGAATTCCCCAGAGTCCGTCTGCGAGGGGCTCCAATTGAAACGCTGCTAACAGACTGTTGGATTGGTGCAGTTTTCCGGAGGATTTGAGGCGGCCTTCGTAAAACGGGGCGACCAGTGCTCCTTCCTGGTTCAAACGCAGGCCTGCGGTTCCGCTCCCTGATTGCCCTTCAAGGCGTGAGGTCCAGACTACCCGCCCCGACGCCAGTACTTGCGCCAGCAAAAGTGCTCGGGGACTGAGGCCGGGGCCTTCGGTGTTTCCGACTTGGTGGGAGGACCCCACATTGTAGCGGGCGACGGCCGCGCTGAGGTTCGCCGTTTCGACCTCGGTGGTGCCGACAAGTTTTGTCAGATTCCGGGTGACGGCTGGCGCTGAGCTGTGCGCGCCCTCCGCTACGGTTTCCAGCGGTACCGAAGCGCGATCGACGACGGACGCACTCAGGGAGGCGGGGGAGGTGGTGAAATCAAGTTCGAGGGACAGTTGCTGCCTTCCTGCCTGCGCGCCTACCCCTAGTTTTGGGGTGCACACCAGCTTTTGCAGCTCTGTCTGAGAGGGGGAGAAGACGCCTGAGAAGGATCTGGTCACCGGCGTGTACAGGCGACGGGTGGGGTCTTCAGCCCCGAAAAGCTCGGTGGCTTCGTTGTAGAGCAGTTTCCCCGAAACGGCCCCCGACTTGGTGACTGTCACCAGAAGAGCTCCCCGGTAGGTGGCACCGTCCGGAATGGCCTGGTTGGAGTCTTCGAGCAGCAACTCGTAAACGCCCGCAGCGGCCTCGAAGGAGAGGACGTCCACGTCGAAGGGCTCGCTCAGGACTCGCAGCGCGGGGGAGCCTTCTGCGTACTGGCGGATGTATTCGATGGCGTAGGTGCCTGTTTCCGCGAAGGAGCGCAACGGAACACTTAGGGTTCCTCCGCTGGGTATGAGCCCGCTTGCTCCCGTGGGCAGGGGAGCGCCGGCCCCGGAAAAGCGCAGGAGCTGATAGGTGGTGCTGGCGGCTTGGGCGTCGACGGAATCGATGGAGAATGGAACCCCTCCTGCCGTGCCCTTGACAAGAGTGAGGGCACCGTTCTGAGGCTGCCCCGGAGTGCTCAGCAGCGAGATGCCTTTTTCCCCTCCAATATTGAGGCGGGCAGTGACGCTGGTGGCATCTCCGAACGCGTTGTAGACAAAGACTTCATACCCTCCAACCTCGGAGGCGTTGGCCGAAGGAACGGTGTAGGAGGCACGGGTTGCCCCCTGAATGGCGACACCGTTCTTTTTCCATTGGTAGCTGAGCGGCGGTGTACCAGTGGCGACCACGGAAAAAGTTGCGGCAGCTCCAGTGCGGGTGCTGACGCTTGCCGGTTGGGAGGTAATGACAACCTTAGAGGACATGGAAAACGCAGCTTCGGCACTCGTCACCTGGCCGGCTCCGTTGGAGACCTCCACCGTGTAGACACCGAAATCACCGGCTGCGACGCTTTTGAAAAACAAGGTTTCTGCCGTGGCCGCCGGCAGGACGACGCCGTCTTTCTTCCATTTGTAAGTGAACGGTGGGGTGCCTATAACCGTTACGGTGAGAGATCCACTGGCCCCGAGTGCCGAGGAAAGCGGCGCCGGTTGCTGCACGATCGTCACCGGAAGGATTACTTTGAGAATCGCCTGGGTGCTCGTGACGCTTCCGGCATTGCTGGTGACGAGCACATCGTAGGTGCCTGCGGAAAACTCGCTCACCCCGTTGAGCGTGAGCGAGGCCGCCGTGGCTCCCGAAATGGCGACTCCGTTTTTGCGCCATTGATAGCTCAGCGGTGCTGTGCCGCTGGCGACCACCCGCAAGACCCCCGTCGCACCGGCGTTGAGCGTCAATCCGCTAGGCTGGGTGGTAATGACGGGCGGAAGGACCACCGCCTCCACCGTGAACGTACCGGCCTGATAGGCACCGTACAGCGAGTCGCGCACAAGGTACGCTCCGGTGGAGGACGAGTCCCAGCTGAGGGTTTGGGTCCGGGATTCGCCGCTGAGAGAGTCTTGCAGGGCGAGGGACGAGTTGCCCGATTCTCCCGGAGTGTACACGTAGGTACCGCTGCTTGGGGGCACTCCATTGCCCCCGTAGATCTGGTAGGTGTTGTTGATGGGATCCGTCTTTAATTTGTAGGAACCGGATGCAGCGAAGGGATAACGCCCGGCCTGAACCTGTACGTCGAAGGTCGTGCCCTTGACCGAGGCAGAGGCCTGGCCGTTGTACAGGCGAAAGGCCCCTGTCTCGTATTCGCCGGGCGCTGCTGGCTCTGTGATGGTGTAAAATCCGGTGGTGCTACTTGTGAAATAAACTGAAGTCACCAGCGTGAGCCCAACCCTTTCATAAATGGACTCCAACAGCGCCGAGTTTGGGCCGGTCTTGCGGTAAGCCATTTGACCGAAGTTGCCCGTTGTTGCACCGGTAAGCTCCACCGTCCCATAGGTGTCACCGCTCGAGGAGAGAAGGAGCCTATACTTTTCACCGACCTCAAACGGGAAGCTTGCGCCAAGGATGGTCAAGTCGACGGCTCGCCCAGCAATGGAGCTCGGAGCTACGCCGGTCGCCCCTGGGGCGTTCACTTTAACCGCGGCCGCGGTGCTGAGGACCGTGCCGATCACGGAAGTGACCGCCACACTGTAGCTGCCCGCATCGGCGCTCTGGGCAGGCCCGATGACCAGCGAGGAACCCGTGGCTCCAGCAATCGCGATTCCACCTTTACGCCACTGGTAGGCAAGCGGCTCAGTGCTGCTGGCGACTACGTTCAACACACCTGTTGCACCGGCGTTGAGCGTCAACCCTCCTGGTTGCGTCGTGATCACAGGCAGAGCGCTCACCGCCTCCACCGTGAAAGTGCCTGCCTGGTACCCACCGGACGCAGGGTCGCGGACCACGTACGCTCCCGTGGAGGAGGAGTCCCAGCTAAGGGTCTGGCTGAGGGTGGAACTGCCGAGGGAGTCTCTCAACAC
>JBIKSY010000155.1:0-9270 GCA_044348365.1 Chthoniobacteraceae bacterium | reverse complement strand
CGCCAACTCGAGGCGCTCCAACACGTCCCGCACACGCTGCGGCCAGTGCGTGCGCTCTCCTTCCCCTCGGGCGCGGAGCGGCATCAGCACGTTTTCAAAAACGGTTGCGGAGTCAAAAAGTGCGTTCTGTTGAAAAACGTAGCTCGACGCCTGCCGGAGCGCCTTGCGGGCGGCTGGGCTTTCAAGCGACTGCCCGCGGAAAAGCACCTCGCCCCCGTCGTGGTCCAGCAACCCCACCACGCACTTGAGCAAAACTGACTTGCCCGTGCCGCTGCGCCCGAGGACGGAGAGCACGGCGCCGGGTTGGACCCGGAAGCTGACGTCCCCAAGCACCGCTCTGGTCCCAAACGCCTTGCGCAGGTGCCGGATCTCCAAAAGCGGATTTTGGTGGGGAGAGGCGCCGGTGTTCACAGAAGCACGGCGGTGATAAGGTAGTCCGCCACCAGAATGGCGATGCTCGAAAGCACAATTCCACGGACAGTTGCCAGACCGACGGCCCGGGCGCCCGCCTCGCCAGAGCGGTGCGCATAAAAGCCCTGATAAGCACACAAGGCTGTGGTCAAAAAACCAAATACGGCGCCCTTGAGCAGACACTCGCGGATGTCTTTGCCGCGGACCGCCTCGTGGACCGCCCCCCAGTAACCGTTGGAATCCTGGGGCATCAGCACGCAGCCAGACAGCCAGCCGCCGGCGACCCCGACCAGAACAAAAAAAGCCGTCAGCACCGGAAACACAAAGAAAGCGCCCAGCAGGCGCGCCCCCACCAGAAAGCCCTCGGGGGAAACGTCCATGAGTTCGATCGCATCGATCTGTTCGGTGGAACGCTGGATCCCAAGTTCGGCAGAAAGGGCGGTGCCGGCCTGACCGGCGATCATCAGTGCGGCAAGGACGGGGCCTAATTCGCGGCATAGGCTCAGAGAAACGAGGGTCCCGAGCATCCCGGTCGCGCCAAAGCGTGAAAGGACGTAGTGTCCCTGCAGGCCGAGAACCATCCCCGTAAAAGCGGCCACCACCGCGATCACCGGCACGCAGCGCACCCCCTGCTCGAAGACCGCCCGGACCAGACGCGTGTTCAGTGCCTGCCCGGAACGCACTTCGCGCAGCGCACGTACGCTGAAAACGCCCCACCGCCCGAGGGCGGAGACACCTTGCAAAGTTAGTTTGCCGATATATTCAGACATCTGAAACGCCATTAAAGGAAGCCGGGACGCAGAAAGCTACAGTTAGTTGGCTGACTCCAGTGTTTTCGAAGTAAAACTTGCGCGTCCCCCAATGCGGCTATTCTGAAAGTGCATCCCTCAGGGCGTCGCCCAGAAAATTGAGGGCCAGAAGGGTCAGGCTCATGAGGCCCGCCGGAAAAAGCAGGAGCCACCAGTGGCTCCGGACCGGGTTCAGCGCCTGGGCGCCATCGCTCAACAGCGTGCCCCAGCTCGCCTGTGGCGCCTGAACCCCAAGCCCAAGGAACGAAAGGAACGATTCGTCCAGCATGACCGCCGGCACGGTCAGGGTCAGATAGACCACGATCACGCCGGTGAGATTCGGCAAAAGATGACGGAGTAAAATTTGCGGGTGCCCCTGCCCAAGGGCCCGAGCCGCCTGAACAAAGGGCAGCGTCTTCAACGAAAGCACCTGGCCCCGGACGATCCGTGCCATCGTAAGCCACTCCATGCAGCCGAGGGCGAGGATCAGAATGGCAATCTTGCTGTAACCCACCCAGCGCCCGCCTTGAAACGTGGCAAGCGCCTGTTGCAGCCAGGGATCGAGCAGGAAACTGGCCAGGATGATCAGGATCAAGCGGGGCACGGCATAGAGCACGTCCACCAGGCGCATCAGTAACGCGTCGGTGCGCCCCCCCGCGTAGCCGGCGACCATGCCGACCCCAGTGCCAATGACCAGACTCACCAGCGCCCCCGTGCAGCCCACCAGCAGCGAGATACGCGCCCCTTCCAGCGTCCGGGCAAGCAGGTCGCGCCCGTTTAGGTCTGTTCCAAAGGGGTGCGTGTCGCAGGGCGGGACGAAGGTCTCTGGAGAGGTTTGGCGGGGATCGCTGCCCAGGAAAAAAGGCAGGAAGACTGCCGAGAGCAGGACGGAGGTTAGAATCAGAAGAGAGCCCAGCGCGGCTGGCCTGCGTGAGAGGCGGCGCCAAAGACCGGGACGAAGCGAAACAGCAGGGGTGGCCATGGCTCAGTTTTCCAGGCGGATTCTGGGGTCCAGCCAGCTGTAGGCCAGATCCACCAGCAGGTTCATCCCCACCAAAAGCACGCAGTAGACAAGCACCACCCCGCCGAGCAGGAACACATCCCGGTTCAGGATCGCATTTACAAAAAACGAGCCGGTCCCCGGCAGATTAAAGATAGACTCCACCACGATGGACCCGGTGAGCAGGTTCGCGGCAAGCGGTCCCAGATAGGAAACCACCGGCAGCAGGGCGATTTTAAGCGCGTGGAAATAGAGCACCCGCGCCTCGGAAACGCCCTTGGCCCGCGCCGTGCGGAGGAAGGGGGCCTCGAGGGTTTCAAGCAGCGAAGTGCGCGTGAGCCGGGCGATCGAAGCGGTGGCCGGCCCCGCCAAGGCCAGCGCCGGCAGCAGCAGGCTTGCGGGCGAACCCCAGCCCCCGGCCGGAAGCCAGCCGAAATGCAGCGCAAACAGCAGCACCAGCACCGGCCCAGTCACAAAGGTCGGCACGCTGATCAGCCCGAGGGCCAGAAACATCGAGCCCGTATCGGCCAGCGTCCCCCGCCGGATTGCCGCGATGCTTCCCAGCCAGACGCCTGCGCTCACCGCCAAAACAAATGCCGACCCGCCCAAGAGTGCCGAGACCGGCAGGCTTTGCGCCAGCAGTTCGCGCACGGGCCGGTCTCTGTATTTGGTGGACAACCGCAGATCCCCGCGGGCAACGTCCGCCAAATAATCGACGTACTGCTGCCAGAGGGGACCGTCCAAACGGTACTTGGCCAGCAACTGCCGTTCGATGACCGCAGGCAGCTTCCGCTCGCGCGTGAACGGACCGCCCGGGGAGAGCCTCAACAGCAGAAAGGTCAGCGTGATCACGCAGAAGAGCACGCCGCACATGGCGGCGAGGCGTCTGGCGAGGAAGGCAAGCATGCGGGAGGGAGGCGGGCGGCGAAGGTTTGGGATGGGAGTGGAGCTCGAAGGCGCCCGTTTTTAGGGAAAAGACGCGTTTGAGCTTAGGCAACGAGGGTCAGGTTGCCATGGAGCAGCACGAAGCGCTAGCCTGCGGGGGAAAATGCCCGTGCAATACAAGGATTACTATCAGGTTTTGGGGGTCGCCAAGGGTGCGACTCAGGACGAGGTCCGGAAGGCTTTCCGGAAGTTGGCGCGTCAGCATCATCCCGACGTCGCCAAGGACAAGAAAACCGCGGAAACCAAGTTTAAGGAAATTAACGAGGCCTACGAGGTGCTGGGCGATGCGCAAAAGCGCAGGGAATATGACGAACTGGGCGCCAATTGGGGCAAGCGGGCCCAGCAGTCTCCCCCCCCTTGGAACAACGGCTTCGGCAGCCAAGGCGGCTCCGCAGCCATGAACGAGGAGGGTTTCAGCGACTTTTTCGAGGCTTTTTTTGGAGGAGCACGCCAACCGATGGGCGGGGGCAGGAGAGGCTCCTCCTTTCCCGGCGGCGCGTCAGGCGCAGGTGCTCAGCCCAAACACCTCGAAGCAGAAGTACAGGTTTCCGTTGAAGAGCTCCTCAAGGGGGCGCGCAAGCGGGTGAGCTTCCGGCGCCCGCCGGGCGGTGCGCTGGAAAAAATTGACGTCCAAGTTCCCGCCGGGATGGTTCCGGGCCAGAAGATCCGCCTCGCCAACCGAGGCCAAAACGGAGGGGATATGTTCCTGCGGATCTCCCTCGCGGACCCGGCCTATTCTGTGGAAGGCAGCGATTTGATCCGTGAAGTCACGGTTCCAGCCTGGCAGGCCGTTTTGGGCGGGGAGGTTCAGGTCTCCACGCCGGACGGGCAAGTGCGCCTCAAAGTCCCTGCAGGCAGCCAACCGGGCCGCCGCTTTCGTCTGACCGGCAGGGGTTTGCCAGCCGAGGGAAAGACGCGCGGCGACTTTTACGTCCAAATCCAAGTCCACATTCCCGAGAGCCTTTCGCTCGAGGAACGGGCCGCCTGGGTGAAGGTGCAGGATCTCGCCAACCCCTAAGCCGGATCCTGTACCTCCCAAACCCCGCCCCACATGGGGTGCGTTGTGGGCTGGACGAATCCTACTGCTTGGGCAAACTCTTCCGCTGGCGGTTCCCGGTCCGGAGTGCGCCTCCCTTTTTGCAGACAATCCTCACATGAAAAAACCCCTTCGCATTGCTGTGACTGGCGCCGCCGGTCAAATTGGCTACTCCCTCCTCTTCCGGATTGCTTCCGGCTCCATGTTCGGCCCCGACCAACCCGTGGAACTGCATCTCCTTGAGGTGCCCGCGGCACTCGGGGCCCTCGAGGGGGTGGTCATGGAGCTTAACGATTGCGCCTTTCCGTTGCTCAAAAAAGTCGTCCCAACCTCCGACATGGCCCAGGGCTTTGGCGGAGTTAACTGGGCGCTGCTGGTCGGTTCGGTCCCCCGGAAGGCGGGCATGGAACGCAAGGACCTGCTCGGCATCAACGGCAAGATCTTCATCGGGCAGGGGCAGGCCATCCAGGCCAACGCCGCGCCGGACGTACGTGTTCTGGTGGTCGGCAACCCCTGCAACACCAACTGCCTGATTGCGATGAACAACGCGAGGGACATCCCCTCCGAGCGGTGGTTCGCCATGATGCGTCTGGATGAAAACCGCGCCAAGTCCCAACTCGCCTTCAAGGCGGGTGTGGACGTCTCCTCCGTCACCAACATGACCATCTGGGGCAACCATTCCGCGACCCAGTACCCGGACTTTTTTAACGCCCGCATCAACCACCAACCAGCCACAGACGTCATCAAGGACCACGCCTGGCTTGAAACTGATTTCATCCAGACCGTCCAACAAAGAGGTGCGGCCATCATCAAGGCCCGGGGCGCCTCCTCCGCTGCCTCGGCGGCCAACGCCGTGGTGGACTCGGTACGCTCCATCGTGACTCCCACGCCCGACGGCGACTCCTACAGCCTCGCGGTGTGCTCCAAGGGCGAATACGACGTCGAAGCGGGGCTCATTTCCTCCTTCCCGATGCGCACCGCAGAGGATGGCACCCAGGAAGTCGCAAAATGGGTGCCCGTCAGTGGATTTTCACGTTCCCGTATTGACGCATCCGTCGCTGAACTCCAAGAGGAGCGGGAACTTGTGCGGGAATTGCTGGGCTGAACCCCACGGCGGAATTGAAGGTTCTTACGAAAGGGCTTTCGAATTTTGCAAAAACCCACAAAGATTCCCGAGGACGTACAGAATTTCTGAAATCTGAATTGCCAACTGCCACCCAGCAGCCCTAAAGCAGCACCCGCACTCAACCAACCCAATCAACCGTTTCCTGTTTTTATGTCGGAAAAATCCATTGAAGAGAAGGTCAAGGACATCATCGTCGAACAGCTTGGAGTCAATCCCGAGCAGGTCACTCCGGCCGCGTCGTTTATCGGCGACCTTGGAGCGGACTCGCTCGACACTGTGGAACTCGTGATGGCCTTCGAAGACGAGTTCGGGGTGGAAGTGCCCGACGAGGACGCTGAAAAGCTCCAGACCGTGGCAGACGTGGTCAAGTACATCGAAGACAAGACCGCCTAGGCGGTCTCCCCTTCAGGCTCTGCGTAGCCAGAGCCCTGGTTCGTAGCCCTGCCAAAGCGGCGTTCGAAACATTTTTTTTTGCGTCAAAGGCACGGTTCTCCCCGTGCCTTTTCGCTTTGCTGGGTTCCACGCGCGCCTTTCCTGACGACTGGCACGTTTTAGGCTAGGGTACGGGTATCCGAATGAAATTTCTTCCTGAGTCATTCCTAAAAAACGCTGCAACCGCGGAGAAACTCCTGTTGCACCTCCCCTTCGGCCTCATTGGTCTTCGCCACCTTAGTCTTTTTGAACTGGAGCCCAGCGGAGAAGGCGTCCCTTTTCAAATTCTCAGAGCGCTGGTGGCCGAAGGCGAATCCCCGATGGAGTTTGTCGTCATCGCCCCAAGCCACTTGCTGGACGGTTACAAAATCCTGCTCAGGGATGAGGACGTCGAGTCCCTTCAAATTCAGGAACCCTCGGCAGCGATGGTGCTCAACATCGTGGCGATCCACTCCCACGAACCCCAGCATGTGACGGTCAACCTGGTGGGCCCCATCGTGGTAAACCGCCACACATTGATCGGACAACAGGTCATCATTGAAAACAGTTCGGACTTTTCCATCGAACATGTGCTCGTGGACCAGCGGCATGGAGGCGCGCCCACCGACAATGAGGGCTCCCCCCTATGCTGATTCTAAGCCGGCGCGAGGGGGAGAGCATCATGATCGGAGACAGTATTGAAATCTGCATATCCCGCATCGAACACGACTCCGTCAAAATCGGCGTCATCGCCCCGAGGGAAATGCCCGTTTTCCGTGACGAGGTTTACCGCCGGATCCGAGACTCCAACCTGAGCGCCGCCAGTAAAGGTCCTGCGGTTCTCCCCCAAATCCGGATCCCCCCAAAGGCTTCCTAAGCTCGAAAGACCACTACGGCCGAGTCCTTGCTTTCGGGGACGTCCCGCCCGAGTCGGCAGGTGAGACCTGTCAGACGTGCCCACGCTAGTGTTGAAGAGGCCGAATTTCGACCAGCAGCACTTGGATGAGCTTGGGTATTCTGCAGGCCTTCCTCCGAAGGCGTTCCGACCTTCGGGTGCCTTAGATGGCGCGCCCAGCCGTCATTTGAAAACTTGGGTGAGTACGAGTTTCCAGCCACCAACGCAAGTCCTCCGGCGACCCGGGGACAAGGCAGTATGACAAAGCCCGGGCACCTGCTTGACCGCGCCGGCTGCCCTCAGGCGACCTCGCCGGCGGGTTCTCCAGCGGCAGCGCTCTCGGGCACCGTGAAGGTCAGCTTCCCGTCGAGGGCGCTCACCCGCACCGTATCCCCGGATTTAATCGTCCCCCGCAGCAACTCCTCCGCCATCGGGTCCTCCAGATGACGCTCCACGGCACGTCGCATTGGACGGGCTCCGTAATCCGGGTCGTAACCCTTGTCTGCCAGGAAGTCTTTTGCCAGTTCGTCGAGCTCAATGAGGATCTCCTTCGTCTTGATCCGCTCCACGACCTTGCTGATCTCCAAGTCCACAATCTTGTAGAGCTCCTTTTTCGCCAGCGGATGGAACACGATCAAGTCGTCCAGACGATTGATAAACTCCGGTTTGAGGACCTTTTTAGCCTCTTCCAAAATCTTGTCCCGCATCACGTCGTACTTGGCCTCGTCCCGTTGGTTGCCTCCGAAGCCCATCACCGACTGTTTCTTGATCAACTCCGCCCCGATGTTGGAGGTCAGGATGATGATCGTGTTACGAAAATCAATCTTGCGCCCCAGCGAGTCCGTCAACTTACCCTCCTCCAAGATCTGCAGCAGCAGGTGCATCACGTCCGGATGCGCCTTCTCGATTTCATCAAACAGGACCACCGAGTACGGCCTGCGGCGCACCGCCTCCGACAGTTGCCCTCCCTCCTCGTGCCCCACATAGCCGGGAGGCGATCCGATCAGGCGCGAGGACGTGAACTTTTCCATGTACTCGGACATGTCGATCTGAATGAGCGAGTCCCGGTCGCCGAACATGAACTCTGCGAGGCTCTGCGCCAGAAAGGTCTTTCCCACGCCCGTGGGCCCGAGAAAAATAAACGAACCAATCGGCCGGCGCGGATCCTTCAGATCGGCGCGTGAACGGCGCAGCGCCTTGGAGATGGCCACTACCGCCTCCTCCTGCCCGATGACCTTGCCGCGCAACTCCTCCTCCATTCGCAACAACTTGGCCGTTTCCGCCTGCTCCATCCGGCTCAAAGGCACCCCCGTCCACTTTGAGATGACGTGCATGATGTCGTCCTCCCCGACTACCACTTCCTTCTCCTCCCTCTGCTCGCGCCACTGCGTCAGGATGCCCTCGAGCTTCTCCTTCGCCTGCTTCTCCGTGTCCCGCAACGCCGCGGCTTTCTCAAAGTCTTGAGCCTTGATCGCGCCTTCCTTCTGCGCGCGGATGTCCTCGATCTCCTTCTCCACCTCCTTCACATCCGGTGGACGTGTCATGGAGGCGATCCGTGCGCGGGATCCAGCCTCGTCCATGATGTCGATGGCCTTGTCGGGCAGAAAACGGCCGGTCAGGTAGCGGTCTGAAAGCTTCGCCGCCCCGATCAGGGCCTCCTCGGTGTAGCGCGCCTTGTGGTGCGCCTCATACTTGCCGCGCAGCCCCCGGAGGATCTGGATGGTCTGGTCCACGGAGGGAGCTTCAACCTTCACCTGTTGGAACCGCCGCTCCAAAGCGGAGTCCTTCTCGATATACTTCCGGAATTCATTGAGAGTCGTCGCCCCCACGCACTGGAGTTCGCCGCGGCTCAGGGCGGGCTTGATGATGTTGGAGGCGTCCATCGCACCCTCGGCCGAACCGGCCCCCACGATCGTGTGCAACTCGTCGATGAACAGGATCACGTTCTTGGTGCGCCGGATCTCGTCCATCACCGCCTTGATCCGCTCCTCGAACTGCCCCCGGTATTTGGTCCCCGCCACCATGAGCGCCAGATCCAACGTAATCACCTTCTTTTCGCGCAACAACTCGGGCACGTTGCCCCCCGCGATCTCCTGGGCCAGTCCTTCGACGATCGCCGTCTTGCCCACCCCGGCCTCCCCGATAAGCACCGGGTTGTTTTTGGTCCGGCGGCAAAGCACTTGGATGACCCTCTCTATTTCGCTTTCCCGGCCGATCACCGGATCCACTTCTCCTTTCCGGGCCATCTCTGTCAGGTCCCGGCCGAACGCCTTCAATGCGGGCGTTTTCGAATCCTTGCGCCCCCCTCCGGCAGAGGCGGGTTCCCCCTGCGAACCAGCGGACTCGGGCTCGCCTTCGCTCGGGGTGAAGTTCGGGTCCAGCTCCCGGAGGATCTCGTTGCGGGTGCGTTCGATGTCCACCTCAAGGTTCTTGAGCACCCGGGCGGCCACCCCTTCGCCCTCGCGCAGCAAGCCGAGCAGGATGTGCTCCGTGCCCACGTAAGAATGGTTAAGTGACTTCGCCTCCTTACCCGCCAAGGCCAGCACCTTCTTCACCCGCGGCGTGTAGGGAATGTTGCCAACCATCTTGGTTTCCGGCCCGGAGCCCACCTGTTTTTCGACCTCGCTCCGCACCGTTTCGAGGTCCAGCCCCATTTTT
>JBIKSY010000407.1:0-2779 GCA_044348365.1 Chthoniobacteraceae bacterium | reverse complement strand
CCAGACACGGCAGTCCCCAAGGGTAGTGCCGCGGGAGCCTTCACAACCGCCGGCACACTGGCCACTGGCTTGGCTTTGCTTCGCCCTGCGCTCGCCTCCCCACTCAGGAGAAGGGGTTCCTGATGTCTTTGCCCCGGCCCGGTAACCGAAAGCACGCCTCTGCCGTTCCCTCCGTTGCCTTCGATCCCGACAAATAACTCAAAACTTTCTCCTGGTTGGAGAGTCCGAGTGAGGCTCGTCACCCTTGCTCCCTTGGGCAACACGGGAAGCGTCTCCTTTGGCGCTTCCACAGGAGCAGAGGCTGGTTTGCCCGCGCCACTGCTGGGAATGTAACGGCCCTGATTGTGGTCCCAGACGAAGCCGGGGATCGCGGCGTGCGCTTCGAGGACCTTTGCCGGCGGCCTAGCCAGGGGGGGTGGCCCGGCAACCGGCGCAGATGCCGACTTTGGCTTCTTTGGCACCTTTTCACCGTCAGCAAGGTAAAAAGGGGCAGTGCACTGAAACGTCCACGAGCCAGGTCTTCCCCCGGCGTTGGTAAAGGTGCGACGCACTCCGGCAGAGTCCGCATCGCCAGCCAGCACGACGGCAGGACCAAGACCGGACAGGACCGCATCGAGGCTCCAGACCACCACGCGACGCAGCCCGGTTTGAGAGGAAAGAAGCAGGGTGCCCCATCCCCCTGGCACAAGGCTTCCGTGCCAGCTTAGGGGGACAGAACAGGAACTGCCCACCTCGATCAGGACACGGCCTGCGTGCTCCAACGGAGGACTGGCCTGAACCGTGACCTCAAGAGGACGCACCCCAGAGTTTGAAAGCACCAGCTCGGCGGTCTGCTCCAGCGCATTCCCCCATACAAAGCCAACGGGATCCTTGGCCACCCCTACCCACTCCTGTGCCTCGCCCCGCACCTGTACGACAGCGGAAGCTCCACCCCCAAAAACGATGTTGCCCTGTTGCCATCCCGCTCGAGAAGGCTTGAACACCAACCCGAGGGTCTTCTTCTCCCCAGGTGCCAAGGAGTAAAGATCTGCCCCATCTTCCAGTTCCCAAGGCAATGAGACCGTCACTCGGCCCTCGGCGGGTTGGTCCCCTGAATTGCGCACCTCTAGGGGCAGTCGGGCTGACTGCCCCACCGCCGTTAGTGCGAAGTCTAGGGCAAGAGGGACGGCCAGGCGGGGGCCAAGGTCTACGATCTGAATCTGCGCCCTGCTGTCGGAAGCAAAACCCTGGCTGTTGGAGCCTGTAAAAAGGAACGAATCCGACACGATTGAACGGTCCGCTGGCGGCAGATATTCGACCTCAACAGAGCCTGCGGTGAGCTGTTTGAGTACACGCACCCGGCCAAATTCCGGCTCTCCGCGGATGACAAACTTGACAGGCAAGCGCGGTGACCCAGCTGCCTTAAGGACGATACGCACCGGCAAACGCCCCTCCACCTTCAGATCAAGAGCGGCCATGATTGGCGGGCCCTCCGTGGAAAGCACAGGCTTTGCGCCGACAGCCGTTCCCCCCCCAAAAAACGCACAAAAACAGAAAAGCAACAGAGCCATTGCAGCGCTTGGGTTCATAAGGCGGGAGGGTGGAAGGAAAAACACTACTCCAGCCCCCAAAGAGAGCAAAGTCCGCGGCTTTTGGATTTTGCATCACAGCCTACTGGGGATTGAATCTAGGTCATGAACGCTCCAAAGCCTCTCGTTGGCCTCATCATGGGCAGCGTGTCCGACTGGGAAACCATGAAGCACGCCGCACAAGTCCTCGAACATTTCGCCATCCCCCTTGAACGCAGGGTCGTTTCGGCCCACCGCACCCCGGAGCTCATGGCCGAATTTGCCCGGACCGCAGCGACTCGCGGACTACAGGTCATCATCGCAGGCGCCGGCGGCGCCGCCCACCTCCCGGGAATGGTCGCCGCACACACCATCCTGCCTGTCCTCGGCGTACCTGTGGAAAGCAAGGTTCTCAAAGGAGTCGACTCGCTGCTGTCCATCGTCCAGATGCCCGCCGGCATTCCCGTGGCCACCCTAGCGATCGGCACCGCCGGCGCGCGCAACGCGGCGCTTCTGGCCGCATCCATCCTGGCGCTCCATTGCCCCGAGATCAGGATGCGACTCGAAAGTTTCCGCGCAAAGCAAACCGCAGACGTGCTCGCCTGTGAACTTCCCGCCACCGACTCGCCCGAGCTATGAGCACTCCCTCCGTAATTCTGCCGGGAAGCACCATCGGCCTGATGGGTAGCGGCCAACTGGGCCGCATGTTCGCCCTTGAAGCCCGAAAAATGGGCTACCGGGTCCACACCTTCAGTCCCGAGCGGGACACCCCCACCGGCCAGGTCGCCGACAAGGAGGTCTGCGCCCCCTACCTGAACGAAGCCGCCGTGCGCGCCTTCGCCTCCGGAGTCGACGTGCTCACCTTTGAATTTGAAAACGTGCCTGTTCAGTCCATTGCGTGGGCGGCTGAGCACTGCGCAGTGCGCCCAGCGGGAAGCGTCCTACACACCTGCCAGCACCGGTTGCGCGAAAAGGAATTCCTGCGGCAAGCAGGACTCCCAATCGCAGACTTCGCGCCCGTTGCGTCGGAAGCCGAACTCCGCGCGGGAACCCTCCAGACCGGCCTGCCCGCGGTACTCAAAACCGCCGCTTTCGGCTACGACGGCAAGGGTCAGAAACTGCTCCGGCCCGATGCCGACCTCGCCGCCGCCTGGCTGGACTTCGAAGGCCAGCCCGCGGTCCTTGAAGCGTGGGTGCCTTTTGAAAAGGAAATCTCGGTGCTCGTCGCCCGT
>JBIKSY010000406.1:0-2783 GCA_044348365.1 Chthoniobacteraceae bacterium | reverse complement strand
TGACCTCGTTGTAAACCATGAAGCCGGTGTCGAAGCACACAGTCCGGCCCGCTTCGTCCACGGTGATAGTGTTGGTGTGTCCCCCCGCGTAGTCGTTCTGCTCGTAGAGATGTAAGTCAAAACGCTTGTGCAGAAAATGGGCGCAGCCCAAACCGGCGATTCCGGTGCCGATGATCGCCAGGGTTTGCATCGCAGAGCGCGCCTTAAGCCGCCTCCTCTAGATCCGCAGTCACTCCGCTTTTGGCTTCAGCATAAACGGCCGCCGGGACTTCCCTCAGGTCCCAAATCAGGCCGAAAACGGAGAGGAGCTTGAGCAGATAGAAGGTGATGTCGATCTCCCACCAGAAGAAGCCCTGACGTGCTGAGGACATGTAGCGGTGGTGGTTGTTGTGCCAGCCTTCCCCCAGGGTGATGAGCGCCAGCAGCAGGTTGTTTCGGCTGTCGTCCTTGGTGTTAAAGCGGCGGCCTCCGAGCACGTGCGCCAGCGAGTTGATGCAAAGGGTCCCGTGGAGGAGCACGACGGTGCTGATGAAGAAGCCCCAGACGGCAATCTGCCAGCCGTTGGTGCCAAGGCCCGGCGCAAAACGCTCCAGCAAAGCCCCCACACCGTAGAGGCTCCCCCCAAGCAAGGCGGGTACCAACCAGTCAAAACGGTTGAGAAACACCAACTCCGGAAACTTTGCCAAGTCCCGGATGGCGTTGTAATCGGTGGCGAAGTGTTTGTTGCTGGTGAGCCAGCCCAGGTGTGACCACCAGAAACCGCTCATTCGCGGAGAGTGGGCATCCTCTTCCTGGTCCGAATGCTTGTGGTGATGGCGGTGGGTGGAAGCCCACCAGAGTGCGCCGCGCTGCGCGGAGGCGTTGCCCACGACTGCGAAGACAAACTGCATCACACGGGAGGTGTGGAAGCTGCGGTGCGAAAAGTAGCGGTGATAGAATCCGGTGATGGCAAACATCCGGATGAAATAGAGGGCGGCGGCGATTCCGACGGCTGTCCAGCTCCAACCGGTCCACAGGACCCCAAGACAGCCCGCATGCAGAAAGATAAAAGGGATGCAGCGAGCCAGGGCAACACCACTTGAACGTTCGCTGACGGGGAGGTTGCCGTGGGGATGGTAGTCGGCGTCAAAGGCTTGACGCAGGGTGCTGAGAAATTTTGACAGGAGGCTGGGGTGTGCGGAGTGACTTTCCATCGTTATATTTGAACCTAAATGAAGAGAACCATGAATGACTGGCAAAACTGGTTGGAGCCGTGAGGCGGATGCGCCTTCTGAAGGCCGCCAAAACTTAGGCTTACCAACACAATGGCTCCCACTCAAACGAGATTCTGTGGGAATGTCGGTTGGCTAGATGTCAAATTTTCGTGACAGTATTCCGAAGCCGCCTGTGCCGCACAGTAGCGTGGCAAACGGCTTGTCCCCGGTTCTGCCGCGTGCCCCACCGCCTTTAGGCAGAGCGAGGAAAGAGACCGCTGTCCGATTGGCAAGAGGCACTGGTATGGAAACTACCGACCGGGAACCAGTTCGTAGAGAGCCCCCTTAAGGTAGGAGGATTCCGGTATGGTGGAAATGACCGGGTGATCCAGACCTTGGGTAAAGTTTTGGAGGTGGCGGAGGGTTTTTTTTGCATCTACCGCCGCATCGTTGATGACCCCTTGGAACAGTTCCTGAGACATGTGGTGCGAACAACAAAAAGTGGCCAGAAGGCCGTCCGGGTTGAGTAGCTTCAGCGCACGCAGGTGGATCTCCTTGTAGCCGCGGAGCGCGTCGTGGACCCGGCCCTTGGATTTGGTGAAGGAGGGCGGATCCAGGATTATCAGGTCGTAGGTGGCCTGGGCTTCTTCTTTTTCCTTAAGAAAGTCGAACACGTTGCATTCAATGGCATCCACCGAAAGGCCGTTGGCCGCGGCATTGAGGCGGACCTGCTCGATGGCAGGGCCGCTGATGTCGAGGGCGGTCACCTCGGATGCGCCTGCCTTCGCGCAGCTCAGGGCGAAGGCGCCCTGGTTGGTGAAGCAGTCTAGGACGCGCTTTCCCGACGCGTGAGCGGCGACGGAGCGGTAGTTGGAGAGTTGGTCGAGGTAGAAGCCGGTTTTCTGGCCCTGAAGCAGGTCGACGCCAAAGGTCAGACCATCCGTGGTGATTGATCCCGGGCCGGGGTCCGGCCCGTAAAGCACACCGGTGACCAGTTCCATGCCCTCGGCCCTGCGGATGGGGGCATCGTTGCGCTCGATGATGGAGCGGGGCTGAAACGCGTCCAAGAGGGCCTCCACCAGCAGTGCTTTGCGCTGGTCCATCGCCAGGGTGAGGGTCTGGAGGACCAGATCATCCCCGTACCGGTCCACGACCACCCCGGGCAGGCCGTCGCTTTCGCTCCAGATGAGGCGGCCGAGGTGTTCAGGCAGCCCGTGGCGCTTTCGGAACTGACGGGCGATGGAGATGCGGCGTTTGAAAAAATCCAGATCAAGATCCTGCCGCTGGCGGGAAAAGCGGCGGGCGATGATCTGGGAGCGACTGTTAAAGATGGCCGTCCCCAACATGCGGTCTCGACCGTCCTTGAGGGAAACAAGGCCGCCGTCCTGAGGGTCGCCAAAAGTTTTGAGCACCTCGGTGGAGTAGACCCAGTCGTGGCCGTGGAAAAGGCGGGCGCGTGGTTGAATAATAAGACCTGCCATAAGAGGGACGCAACGTAAGGCGCCTTACGAGGAAGTCAACGCAGGGTCCAAATACGATTTGGGCGTGATGCGTCTAATTTGGGTTTGACCGGGCTGCTTGCTTGCTGCA
>JBIKSY010000154.1:0-9301 GCA_044348365.1 Chthoniobacteraceae bacterium | reverse complement strand
CCTGGAGCACGTTCTCCAGACGCTCCACCTGGATGGCAGCCTGCGCGGTCATGCCCGAGCGGGCTCCCGGGGGAGCGTCGTCGATGGTGATCTCCGCCCCGTACTCCTTGATCGTGCTGTAGGGACTGGCCGCCGGCAGCGGGTACTCACTCACGGAGCGCACCGTGCCTGTCAAAACCGTGTTTGGGAAGGCGTCCATCCGGATCTTTGCACTCATCCCGATCCTTACCTTGTCGATTCTGGATTCATTAACGCGCGCTAGAACCTGCATCCGTTTTGGATCTGGCAGTCGCACGATGATTTGGCGTTCCCGCACCGGTTTGCCTTCGGCAATGAGCGGTTCGCCGGAGGGGAGGTTTGCGTAAACGACCTGCCCGGAGGTGGGGGCAAGGATGCGGCATTTGGCCAACTGGTCCTCGAGGGACTTGAGCCGTTCCTCGTCCAGATTGTGGCTGTTCTGGCGCGAACGCCACCGGGCCTCGGCCGTTTCCACATTCGCCTTGAGGCGGTTGGTGGTCTTGAGCTTTGTGAAGCGGTGGAGGACACTCAGCTTCGTTGAGGAGTTCTCAAGTTCCTTGCGCGCCTTTTCCACCGCAAAGCGGTCCGCCTCCAACTGGACCCCGGTGACGTAGCCCCGGTCTGCTAGGCGAATGCTGTAGTTGAGGTATTCTTCGGCCCGGCGCAGGTTTTCCTGTGCGACAAAGCGTTCGCTTTCCAGAAGGCCCTTGTCCTGGAGGAAGGTTCCCGATTCGTACTCCTCCAACGCCAGCTTGGCGGCCTCAAAGTCCGCGAGGCCCTCGATTTCGAGCGCCCGGCTGCTGTTGCAGGCAATCTGCTGCTGCACCAGGTCTCCCTGTAAAGCTGAGTCGTCCAACCGAAGCAGGAAGTCTCCCTCCTGCACATAAGTGCCCTCTGGGACGATTTCAAGGATCGGCGTGCCAATGAGCACCTTGGACTGCACTTGGCAGCGCACTTCCACGTTGCTGGAACTGGCCACCTCACCCCGCTCAAGGACCTCCTGCAAAAAGGAAGCGCTCACCGCCGGAGAGGTCATCGGAGGCGTGTCCGAGACGTATTTGGCAGAAGCGGTTGCGGGCTTTGTCCTCAGGACCGCGTAGCCAAGGCCTGAGCCTAGCAGGAGCAGACCGACGACTACTTTCAGGGCAGGGCGCGTGCGCCCATGTTGGGGGGGGAGATTCATCGGACTGTGGGGAACAGCTCCTGTCTGAAGGCGAGGGTATGCACTGTGCGCTCCCGCATGGGCGAGGGCAATATCGAGGCTGTGGCGGGCGAGGACAGCGGGTTGGCAGGCGTCCATCTGGGGGAGCGGTTTTTGAGGCGATCTCCGGTGATGGGGCCGGGGTCCACCCACATACCATCTGGATCAGTTTGCATCGTGCCGGCTTCGAAATCCAGTACGAGCCGCAGCACCTCGTATCCGGTACGCATGCTCAGGAAGTCGTTCTGAGCAGCCAGCAGGTCGTTGAGTGCGGTAACAAGGTCCCTCGCCGTGGTGGCACCGATCTGCGCGACCACCCCGGGCCGCGGAGGCTCCTCCAGCCTAAGGCGCGCCAGATCCACTTGGGAGATGGCAACCTGTACCGCCGCCCTGCGAAGTTCAAAGTTGAGTTGGGAGAGGTCGATGATGCGCAGGGTGTTTCTGAGGCTCTGGGAGATCCTGTCCTCAAAAAGCATGTAGTCCCGCCGCGCCCGTTGGTAATCGATCTGGGATTCCCGGTAGTCATTTCTTTCCACCAACCGGTTGAGAGGCGTGTCAAAACGCAGCCCCACACGCGCCACTCCCGTGCGCGAATCAAAGCGCGCTGCGTTGTTTCGGAGGGTGCCTAGTCCCCCCTCTGCGGTGAAGCTCAAGCCGCTCTTAAGCGCGTTTGCAAAGTAGTCCATTTTTCTCCAAGCGTCCACCAGTCGCGCCCTGGCATTCATCCAGTCCAAACGGTTTTCTCGGGCAATGGCCAGGGCATCCTCCTCGGAGAGGTGCACCGCAGGAAGCGTCGCCGACTCCAAGCGCACCGCCGTTTGATTCAAGGAAAGTGAAAGCAGCAGTCCCGAAAATTCGCCCGCCAAATCCCGCAGCTCTGCCTTTGCCTCATCCACAGTGAGGCCGCCCAATTGCTGCTGGAGCTTTTGGAGGTTGTTTTTGAGCTGTGCGAGGGCCGCCACGTTTTGGCCGGTACGCTTCCCATAGAGGTTGAAGCGGGTCGAAAGGGCGGAAGGCTCCAGCGCGCTCAGTTCGACGCCAAGATCCGAGGTCGTCTTTCGACCCAGTAGGGCCTCCAACTGGCTCTTTCTGAGCGGCAGGGTTGATTTGAGTGTTGCGAGGTCCTTGTCTGCGCTCTCAACAATTTTACCGTAGGCGGGGAGCAGGGCCTCCAGTTGTCCCGTTAGGGCGGACAGATCGGCGAGGGACGTGTTCTTTTCCTCCGCGCGCAGGAGCGCCTGAATCGCCGCTATCCTTCGGTCCAGGGCCGTTGCCTCCGGGTTGGATGTGCCGAAGCGCGCCAGAAAGGAGTCCATGACGGTCACCGGCAGGTCAGGTGGAAGGCCCAGCTCGATCTTGAAGGTGTCGAGCCTTGTCTGGTAGGCCGCCTTTGCCGAAAGAAGGCTGCTCTGGCCGTTAAACAGCGCCAGACGCGCTTGGTCGACCTGCAGCCGGCTGCTGATGCGGCCTGCGTCAAAGGCGGCGGACAGCTGCTCCATACTCTCCCGCAAACGGGCCACGTTCGACTCCAAATTCTCAATCCTCTGTGCTTCTTCCAGCAGGCCCATGAAGCCCTCCGCCCTCGGAGCCACCGTGGTGCCGCTGGGGTTTCCCGCAGCCAACCCCAGCCCCGCTGCTCCCACCGCACCCCCGCGCGAGGGGCCCTCACCCGGGCCACGTCCGGCGGCAACCCTTAAGTAGTAGCCCTTTTGGTACTGCTGCATCTGGCGCACGTTCGCCAGCAACGAGCGCTCTCCTTGCGTCAGATTCTCCAAAATCCGCACCCGTCCGCCCAACCGGAGCAGGGGTTGGACGAGACTAAAATCCAAAAGCGTCGAAGCCGTCTCCGAAAGGTTGCCGTGCTTGACGTCCCATACAAACGAGTTGGTAAAACGGGCCAGAATCTCGCCACCCGTCGCACTCAACCACCGCACACTTCCATCGGTGAGCACCGAAGCCTCTCGGTGGTTGGGCTCCGCCGGCGCCTTCTTACCCACGGTTTCGGCGCCGCCCTTTTGTCCGAGAGCGAGCCTTGGCGAAAACTGGAACCGGTCAAACGTCAGGTCCAAGGCCGACAGGTACAAGTCCTCCCGCTCCCGCTGAAAGTCCCTTGAATTATGGATCCCTAGGCGCAGGGCGTCCTTCAGGTTCAGCACCAACATTCCGTCCCGGCCGCGGGTCAAAACTGCCCGCCAGGCGTCAGACTGCACCACTGCAGGCTCTCCCGACTGCCTCCATCTTGCCGCCCCAGGGTGACCGTTGACGTTTTCCATCAGCGCATGCGACTGCGGGTCGTCGGGGGGCATTGGCGCGTTGTCCGGATCAAAGCTGTCAAAGAAGCGTGAATCCTCAAAGGGCGTGATGCCCTCTGCGCGCAGGGGAATCTCCGCCAGGAGGCGTTCCTCCTTTGAGTGGATGGCCGAGTAGACCTCCCGGTCGGCTCTCTGGCGGTAAACCGCGCGGGAACAGCCCGTGCCAACCGCAAGCAGCAGGCAAAGAGAGAGAGGGGCTAGGGTTTTTCCCGAGGAAACGTCCACCCATAGCCTACCCGCCTTGGGGGAAGCTCTTAGCCCATTTCGGCTGCTCGAGGCCGCTAGCAGGTCCCTGCAGATTCTTGAGCGGCGCAACTTGCATCCAAACAATGGGATTGCGAGCTGCTGTGGCAGGGAGGGTGTCCGATGTTGTTTTGCATTGAACAGCCGGAGTGCAGCGCGGAGCTTTGCTGGGTCCCTTGTCTGTCCCCCCTTCTCTTGACATGAAAACCTCTTCCCTGACCCACTGGTTTGCCGCAAGTGCTTTGCTTTGGTGCGCGGCTCCCCTTCTCTCCGGGGTGACGACCGCCGGAACCCTTGAAATCCACTGGATTGATTCAGAGGGCGGCGGCTCTACTCTTGTGGTCACTCCCGCGGGCGAATCGGTTCTCATCGATGCCGGTAATCCGGAGGGTCGCGACGCGGCGCGCATCCACAAGGTGGCCTTGGCGGCCGGGCTCAAGAAGATCGACCATTTGGTGGTGACGCATTTCCACATCGACCATTTTGGCGGGGTTGCGGACCTTGCGGAATTGATTCCGGTTGGAACTTTGTACGACAAGGGGCTTCCCGACGGACCGCCGGATCAAGGGGGAAATTCCAAACTGTGGGCTGTGACGAGCGCTCCCTACCGGGAGGCGAAGGTGGAAAGGCGGGTGAAGCTTGCGGCTGGGGACCTTGTTCCCTTGCGCCAGAGTGAACGAGCCGGTGCTCCCAAGCTTTCGCTGCGTTGCCTCGGAGCGAATCAGAAGTTCGCCAGTCCGGAGGGTGAGCCCCTGCCGGAGAATGCGTTTTGCGGGAGTGTGGCTCCAAAACCGGCCGATCTTTCGGACAACGCCAACAGCGTGGTGCTGCTGCTGCAGATGGGGGCTTTCCGGTTTTTTGACGGTGGCGACCTGACTTGGAACGCGGAGGAAAGGCTGGTGTGTCCCCGGAACGTGGTCGGTGCCGTAGACCTCTATCAGGTCAACCATCACGGCCTCGACGTCAGCAACAACCCGATCCTTGTACGGAGTCTTTCGCCTACAGTTTCGGTGATGAACAACGGTCCGCGCAAGGGGACCAGCAGGAGTGCCATGGAGGCGTTGAGGCAGGTGAGCGGGCTACAGGCCATGTATCAGGTACACGAAAACGTGGCGGGGGAGGGGGCGCTTAACGCCCCGAGGGAGCACATCGCCAACCACGGGGATCTTGGAACGGAGTGCGCCGCCCACGGGCTGAAGTGCACGGTGAGCGCTGATGCGACAACCTATACGATCCTGGTGCCTTCCCAGAGTCACTCGCGCACCTTTGAAACGACCCGTAAATAGGCGGGGTGGTCGTTTCTGAACCCGGTTGGGACGAGCCTTTGCGAGCCCATTCCCGGCCTCCGGTAGCGGCGTCCTGCGGTTGCAACCGTGAGGCCGTGTAGGAGCTGGTGCTTCTTTTCTACAAGGTCCCGATTTGGAGGGCATGGCTGGCAGAGAGCGCTGATCGCTCCGCCTGCTGCAGGTGTTTTCTCATGGCGGCGCTCGCCCCGGAGGCGTCTGCGTGTCCGATACAGTTTAAGATTTCAAGGTGTTCCTCAATGGAGGTGGATTGGATCCCCGAAAGTACCTTGCCCGCAGCCTCCCGCATGGTTTGGACAAGAAGAGTGTAACGGTTGATTTCCTCTGCCAGTCGCAGGTTGCCCGAATGCGCGGCAATGGTGGTGTGCAGGAGTTGGTCCAGTTTCCAGCCCTCGTCGGGCAGGTTGCCTTTCTGGAGAGATTCAAAGGCGGTGCGCAGCGACTCGAGTTGGGCCGGGGGGAGTTTCCCGGCTGCGAGACGTGCGGCCTCTGCTTCCAGCAGGGTTCGGACTGCGTAAATTTCGGAAAGCTGTTGCGGTCCAAAGGGCTGGAGCACAGCCCCACAGTTGCGGCGCAGTTGGACCATCCCCATTGCGGCCAGTTCTAAAAGCGCCTCGCGCACCGGAGTCCGGCTGACGGAAAAGATCTGGGCCACGGCCTCCTCCGTGAGTCGTTCACCGCCCCGCCAGCGACCTTGCAGCAGGCCGTGGATGACGCCCGAGACGACGTGTGCCTTGCCGGCGGGTTGGGGTAGTGGGGAGGTGGGAGGCTTCACCGCTAAGAAAAGGAGAAGGGAAAGGGTTGTACTGAATGGATCCAGGATTGTATACAATTTAAAGCGCCATGTCTTCCCTCCGACCAGCCGATCTTCTCCTCCTGCTTCCTCTTTTGGGAGTCTTTCTCACCCCCGCGGGCGTCAGCGCTCAGAGCCCAGAGTTGGACTTCTACCAGAAAAGTGTGCGCCCCATTCTCGAGGAGCACTGCTTTGACTGTCACGGGCCCGAGAAACAGAAAAACAAACTCCGGTTCGACACCACCCTTGGCATCCTCAGGGGAGGGGAGTCGGGCGAACCGCTTTTGCTGCCGGGCCATGGCGCCGAGAGTTACCTAGTCAAGCGGGTGACCTCCGCCAATCCGAAGGACAAGATGCCGCCAAAAGGGGACCGTCTGGAACCGGCGCAGGTGGAGATTCTCCGCCAGTGGATTGACGCGGGGGCGCAGTTGCCCGGTGCCGAGGAGGCGGCCGGAGAGTTGCGGATCAAAACCGACCACTGGTCGTTCCAGCCCGTGAAACGGCCCGGTCCGCAAGCGCGTGACGGCCAGTTTGGCACCACCGAAATTGACGGGTTCGTGTTGTCAAAACTTCGAGAGCAGGGGTTGGCCCCCTCGCCCAAGGCGGAACCGCGCACCCTTGTCCGCCGGCTTTACCTGGTGATGCACGGAATGCCCCCCACTCCGGCGGAGGTGGAGGAATTTGTCTCTGACACGAGGGCGGATGCCTGGGAGCGGCTTGTGGACCGGGTCCTTGCCAGTCCCCGCTACGGCGAGCGCTGGGCACGCCACTGGATGGATGTGGTTCGCTACGCCGACACTGACGGGTTCGAGCGCAATGTGGAGCGCAAGTCTGCCTACCCCTACCGGGATTATTTGATTGAGTCTTTCAACGCCGACAAGCCCTACAACCAGTTCGTCAAGGAGCAGCTCGCGGGGGATATGCTCGGGGTGGACCGGGCGACGGGTTTTTTAGTGGCTGGCCCCTACGACAGCGTCAAAAGCGGCGATCTCAACCTGACCCTCATGCAGCGCCAGGAGGAACTTGCGGACATGGTCAACACCACGGGCACCGCTTTTCTGGGTCTGACCATGGGGTGTGCGCGGTGTCACAACCACAAGTTCGATCCGATCCTGCAGAAGGACTACTACGCAATGCAGGCCGTTTTTGCGGGGGTTCAGATGGGTGAACGGCCGTTGCGTGAGATGCGCGACCCGGCGCAGGCGGGTGTGCTCGAGGCGCTCAGGCTGTCGGAAAGCCGCCAGAAGGCGGAGTTGGAGGCCCTCAAAAAAAAGGCGGCCCTCGTTCCGGATTCCCTCCCCGAGAAGACCGGGGGCGGGCGGCCTCCCGTCAGTGCGAAGCGCAACGAGGACGGGTTCGAGCCTGTGGAGACGTTGGCCGTGCGGTTTACGATCTTGGGCAACAGCGGGGCGGAGGTGTGTCTGGACGAACTGGAGGTGTTTGACACCGAGGGAAGGAATGTGGCTTTGGCTGCCCACGGCGCCAAAGCGAGCGCCTCGGGGACGCTGCCCGGTTACGCGATCCACCAGCTGGCCCACCTCAACGACGGAAAATTCGGAAACGCGCACAGCTGGATTTCCAATACCAAGGGCTCCTGCTGGGCACAGATTAATCTCCCCGCAAAGGCTCGGGTGGGCAAGGTGGTTTGGGGCCGGGACAGGGAGGGGCGCCTTTCCGACCGGCTGGCAATGCACTACAAAATCGAGGTGGCCTCCGAGTCTGGCGAATGGAAGCAGGTGAGTTCCTCTGAGGGGCGGCGGGCGGGCATCGCTCCAGAGGGAGGGAATGCGTTTCTGGCAAAGCTTTCCCCGGGGGATGCGGCCGCTGCCAGAAAACTGCAGGAGGAACTGCTCTCGCTTCAGGGGCGTATCGCCGCAGGGGAGCATTCGGCCTGGGTGGGCAAGTTCACGGCCGAACCGGTGCGCACGCACCGTCTCTACCGCGGGGAGCCGATGCAAAAGCGCGAGGTTGTCGCGCCTGATGCGCTTTCGGTGCTGGGAACGCTCGCTTTGGATGTGGACGCCTCGGACGCACAGCGGCGCATGAAATTCGCCGAGTGGGTCGCCTCGGAGGCCAACCCGCTGACGGCCCGGGTGCTGGTCAACCGGCTGTGGCATTACGTGTTTGGCAACGGGTTGGTGGACACGCCAAGCGATTTGGGTCTCAACGGCAGCCGGCCCACCCATCCGGAGTTGCTTGACTGGCTGGCCGACGAGTTTGTCCGGTGCGGCTGGTCGGTCAAAAAGATGCAGCGTCAGCTCCTGCTTTCGGCAACTTTCCAGCAGGGTTCTTCCCCGCGCCCCGAGGCGGAGAAGCGGGACGCGGACGGACGGCTGCTTTGGCGCTACACCCCCAGACGGCTCGAGGCGGAAGCCATTCGCGACAGCATGCTGGCTGTTTCGGGGGCCTTGGATTTGAAGATGGGTGGGGCCGGCTTTTACCTCATGGACGTGGTGCGCGAAAATGTCCGGCACTATTTTCCGAAGGAAAAGTACACGCCCGAGGAGTACCGCCGCATGGTGTATCTCTTCCGGGTGCGCGCGGCGCAGGATGGTGTTTTTGGCGCCTTTGACTGTCCGGACGGCGGCTCGGTCATGGCAAAGCGCAGCCGCTCCAACACGCCCCTCCAGGCGCTGAATCTTTTCAACAGCACTTTTGTGAGCGGGCAGGGGGAGTTGTTGGAAAAGCGGTTGCAGGAAGAGGCCGGGGCACAGTCCGCAGCGCAGGTGCAGCAGGCCTTCCGTTTGTTTTACGCCAGGCCGCCGGACGCCTATGAGCTGGAGCGTTCGCAGGCATTCATCGGGGAGCACGGGCTGCTTTCGTTTGTGCGCGCCCTCTACAACACCAGCGAGTTTCTGTTCATTTTCTAAGAAGACCACAACCATGCACCCATTCTTAAACCGCCGCGGTTTTCTCGGACACACGGCCACGGGCCTGGGCGGTATCGCCCTCGCCCACCTGCTTGGGCAGGAACGTGCCTCGGGAGCGTCCCCCATCCGCCCTAACATCCAGCCCTCCAACCCGAACGCACCAAGGGCGCCACACTTTCCGGCCCGGGCCAAGCGCGTCTTGATGATTTTCTGTTCCGGGGCCGTCAGCCAGATTGACACCTTCGACTACAAGCCCGAGCTGATCAAACGCCATGGCCAGCCCATGCCAGGTGCCGAGGGGCTTGTGACCTTTCAGGGACAGCAGGGCAACCTCACAAAAAGTCCGTGGGAGTTTCGCCCGCGCGGCCAGTCGGGCAAGATGGTCTCCGATCTGGTGCCGCATCTGGGCGCGCTCGCCGACGAGATGTGCTTTATTCATTCCCTCACCGGAAAGACCAACACGCACGGGCCCGGGGAAAACTTCATGGGTACCGGGTTCACTTTGGACGGTTTTCCCAGCATGGGCGCCTGGGCGACTTATGCGCTGGGCAGCGAAAACG
>JBIKSY010000024.1:0-28837 GCA_044348365.1 Chthoniobacteraceae bacterium | reverse complement strand
CGGGAGAAATCCGGCCGTCGGTCCAAATCTCAAGGATCAAACGGTCGTAATCGGTGCGCTGTCCTACGCGGGTATTCTCCACTGCGTACTTAACGCGGGTGACAGGAGAGAAAATCGAGTCCATGGCAATAACGCCGATGGGTTGGTCGGGGCGCTTGTTCTGGTCGCCGGTGGAGAAACCGCGACCGACGCGCACTTCGAGTTCGGCCTCAAACTTCACCTTCTTGTCGAGGGTGCAGATCACGAGGTCCTTGTTGACGACCTCACACTGGGCGGAATCTTGGATGTCGCCGGCGGTCACGGCGCCTTCCTTGTTCACGGAGATGTGCAGGTTGCGAATCTCGTGGTCGTGCGCCTTGAATTTGACCCGCTTGAGGTTGAGCACGATGTCGGTGACGTCCTCCACCACGTTGGGAAGCGTCTGGAACTCGTGGTTGGCTCCGGTGATCTTTACCGCGGTGATCGAGGCGCCTTCCAGGGAGGAGAGCAGCACGCGGCGCAGGGAGTTGCCCACCGTGTGGCCGTAACCGGCCTCGAAGGGTTCTGCGATGAACTTTGCGTAGGTATCCGTGCGGGAAGCCTCGTCCTTGACGAGGGAGGACGGCATTTCAAATCGGCCAAGACGAACTGACATGGTATTTAGGACCGCCCGAAGACGGATTTTAACTAGGATTTCACCGGGTTTCCCTTGGCGCAGACGGCTGGATGCCAGAGCATTCAACCCAAGGACCAACGGCGAAGGTTATAGGAGTGCGCAGCTAGACGGGCCGGAAAGCTTAGGGGGGCCGCGGGGACCTGACAACAAAAAACGGGGGAGTCAGTCTGGCGCGCGGCGCAGGCTCCTCTGACTGGGCTTCACCCGCCGCCTCCTCCAAAGACAGCCCGCCACGCGGCGAATCCCCTCTCCTTTCGCGCAGACTCTTCAAAAATATTCCGGCAACATGCGCACGGTTTTGTGGCTACCTAACGGAAACGCATGACTCCCCCCACCCCAGACAACCGCCTGCACGCACCCTTCCTCGGCCTCTACGCCGAGCACCAGGCGGCCTTGCACACCTTCATCCGCTCGATGCTGCCCGGGCGAGAGGAGGCGGCCGAGGTGATGCAAAACGTCATCGTCATCCTGTGGCAGAAGTTTGACACCGCGCAGGACTTTAAGAAATGGGCGTTCGGGGTGGCTCGGTTGGAGGTGCTCAAATTCCTGCAAACCCGAAAACGCGACCGGCATATTTTCGACGACGCACTGGTCAACCAACTCGCGGACCGGGCGGTGCTTTTGGAGCAGCAGCATTTGGCCGAACGCGAGGCGCTGGAAGGCTGCCTGCAAAAGCTCCCAAACGCACACCGGGAACTGGTGCTGAGGGCGTACACCAAGGGCACCACCATAAACGACCTGGCCACCCTGCGCGGACAAACCCCCATGGCGCTTTACAAGTGGCTGCACCGCACCCGGCAGGCCCTGCAGGAATGCGTACAAGCCACCGTCTCCAAAAGGGAAACCGCATGAAATCCGACTGGCACGACCTCATCCAGCAGTACATCGCCGGCACGCTCGCAGACGCAGACGCCCGGCTTCTTCAGGAGGCCCTCAAGGCAGATCCGGCTCTGGCCGAATTGTACCTCAGCTACATGAACTTGGACGTCTGCCTCGAGGCCCACGCCAGTTCCAGTGCCTCCATCACCCAGATGCTCGCCTCACAGCCCCTGGGCGGGGAACCGCTCCCGAAGCGCACCGTCTTTTGGCGGCCCCCGGTTGCCGCGGCGGCGGGTCTGGTTCTCGGCCTCTGCAGCGCCTCGCTGCTCTTTGCCTACGTCACCCCACAGGCCGTGGTGACCGCCTCCCGCCTACTCGCCCTCGTCGACGGAGGCTTCGAAGGACAGCCCGACCGAATCCCTTCCGGCTTTCCCTCGCAAATCGGGGTGTGGAGCGGGGACGAGGCTGCCGTGGTTCCCGGGAACCTGAAGGAGGGAGGGCGCGCGCTCCGCTTCGAGCGGGCGCAGGGGGATTCCGCGGTCCCAAACGGTGCGGCCGACTCCTGCGACGTCTTTCAGTTGGTGGATTTGCGCTCGCTCCGAGCCAAGGGCGACGGACCGGGGGACGCCGTGCTGGAGCTCTCGGCGGACTTTCACGATACGCGGTCCGAAGCCGGGGTCCCGGTGCGCTTCGGCTGCCACTTGTACCTTTTTTCGGGAACCCCTGAAACGCTCCACTCCTCCTGGCCTGCACCGCTGCGAGAGGCCCTCGGCTCTGGCGCCGCCGAGCACATCACCGAGGGCAAGGCCGGCGCGGAGGACTGGCGGCGGGTCACGGCGCGCTGCGTTCTGCCGGCGCATGCGGATTTCGCGGTGGTCCAGATCGCCTGCGGGCGGCCCCGCGGCAGGGCCACACAGCCGCCCGCGCTCGGCCGCCAGTTTGCGGACAACGTGAACCTGACGCTCAAGACCCAGCCCAGATTACCCGTACGCCTTCTGCAGAAGTAGGAACCCCCGTATTTCATCCCGCCATGCGCCAATCGCTTTTGCCCCTCCTTGTTGCGCTACTGCCGATACAGGCACTCGCCGCGCCACAAGCCTTCTTGGAACATCACTGCCACGACTGCCACGACGCGGATTCCAAAAAAGGCGGCCTCGACCTCACCTCCCTGGGCCTTGGGCCGGAAAACACCGCTGTGTGGATCAAGGTCCACGATGCGGTGGAGCAGGGCGAGATGCCTCCAAAGAAAAAAACAAGGCCGGAAGAGGCTGCAAAAACGGCGTTCCTTTCCGAGCTGGACGCCCGGCTCACCGCAGCAACCGGCACCGAGGAAACCGGCCGGGTGCGACTGCGCAGGATGACCCGGAAGGAGTTCGAAAACACCCTCTGCGACCTGCTCGCCCTGCCGAGGCTGGACGTCACCGGGTTGCTCCCCGCGGACGGCCGCGTGGCCGGCTATGACAAAATCGCGGGCGGTCTGGACCTTTCACCCGGGCACCTGGTCGCGTATCAGGAGGCGGTGGAGAAGGCGTTGGACGCTGCGATCGCCACCCGCAGCACCCCGCCCCCGGTGTTCCAAAAGCGGGTTTATCCCGCGGGCTTGTTTAAGTTTGGGGGGAACCTGATACACGGGCAGTATGTGCTGCTAAAAGACAAACAGCCCGACCCGGCGCTGCCAGTCCGGGGCGGCTTCGAAGACAAGACGGGCCACGTGGGACACGACGGCCCGGACATTGAAGAGCGGCGCACCCTCGTCAAGGGAGCCGGAGTGACGGCGAGCCAGAGCGCAGTGGGGCTGCTCAATCCGAATCTGGCTGGCTACGAAGCGGCACTGAATGTGTCGCCCATTTACGCGGGAAACTACCGTCTGAAAATTTCGCTTTGGGGCTTCCATTGGGATCAGGGAAAACCCGTGGCCTGCGCCGCTCCGCAGGCGGCCGTCCTGCGGGCGCACGAGGAGGGCAAACAACAGGAAGGCGGGCGCCTGCTGCGCACCTTCACCGCGCCCTCGATGCAATCCAACGAGGTGGAGTTCACGGCCTTCCTCAACGCGCACGAGTCCCTCGTTTTCGACCCGGTGTCCGTGCCTTGGATCGGTTTGCGCATCGGACAGATCGCCGGGCGCGCCGCCAAACACGTCGGCCCCGGAGTGGCAATCGACTGGCTTGAAATCGAAGGCCCGCTCCATGCGAGCTGGCCGCCGGAAAGCCACAGGCGTTTGTTTGGCGACCTGCCCGTGGCCGCCTTTCCCGAGGATAGCGAGAGCGTAGCCCCACGGCGCGAGGCCGTGCGCAGCATCGGAGGTTACGTGCCTGTCCTCCACAAGGACATCCCTCCGCAGGACCGGAAACCCCCTCTGGAAACGGTGCAGTCCGCCCGTCCCGAGGAGGACGCCCGGCGGCTCCTGACCTCCTTTTTGCCACGGGCCTTCCGCCGCGACGTCGCGCCCTCGGAGATCGAACCCTACGTTTCACTCCTGAAGTCGCGGCTGCTGGCCAAGGACTGTTTCGAGGACGCGATGCGGCGTGTCTACGTCGCCGTGCTGACTTCGCCCGAGTTTCTGTTTCATCCGGCCGATGCAAAAAAAGGCCGCGGTTTGTTTTCGGAAAAAGGCTCCTACACGCTGGCCTCCAGGCTCTCGTACTGGCTCTGGAACGGGCCACCGGATGAGGAACTTCTGGCGAAGGCGCGCGACGAATCCCTCAACCGCCCCGAGGTGCTCCGTGCGCAAATCGACCGCCTGCTGGCTGACAGCCGCAGCGAGCGCTTCATCGAGGACTTCACCGACCAGTGGCTGGAACTCGGCCGCCTCGACGAAACCACCCCGGATCCGCAGCTCTATCCGGAGTACCGGTTTTTGCTGCACGAGGGCATGGCCGCCGAGACGCGGGCGTTTGTGCGCGCCCTCCTCGAGGAGAACCTCCCGGTGCGCTCTCTGCTGGAACCCGGGTTCGCCATGCTCACGCAGCGACTGGCCGAGCACTACGGCATTCAGGACGTCCACGGAGCGCAGGTCCGGAAGGTTTTTTTTCCACACAAAGACAGCGTGCGCGGGGGGCTTCTCGGCCAGGCGGCCATCCACAAGCTCACGGCCAATGGCACGACCACCTCCCCGGTCAAACGCGGCGTCTGGGTCATGGACCGCCTGCTTAACGCGCCCGCGCCGCCGCCGCCGCCGGGGATCAGTCAGATTGACCCCGACACGCGGGGCACCACCACGGTCCGGGAGCAACTCGACCGGCACCGCAGCGACGCCAATTGCGCCGCCTGCCACGCCAAAATTGATCCAGCGGGGTTTGCCCTGGAGTCGTTTGATCCCATCGGCGGCCTGCGCGAACGCTACCGCTCCAACGGCGGGGGCGAGGACCCCCCCGAAAAGGGCAGGACCGTCTGGAAGATCCAGTACAAGCTCGGGCCGAAGGTGGACCCGACGGGCGCACTGGCCGACGGCCGCGCGTTTGAAAATGTCAGCGCCCTCAACCGGCTCCTTGCCGGGGATCAGGAACGGCTCGCCGGGGCGTTTGTCGCCCACCTTTCCCGTTATGCGACGGGCACGGACGTCGGCTACGCCGACCGCGCGGAGATCCGGCGCATTGTCGAAAGCACCAAGGCCGGCGAGTACCGCCTGCGCGCCCTGGTGCATGCGCTTGGAACCAGCCGCCTAATCCAACCCGAAATGGGGGAGCAACCCTAATGGCCGGGCTCCCCGCAAACCTCGAAAACCAAAGCCCTGTGAACCGTCTCGGACTCCTCACCTGCCGCTCCGTTCTTGCGCTCCTGCTGGGTTGGGTGGCCTCCGCCCATGCCGGGGCGCCCAAGGCGACCACGCCCCCCAACATCCTGTTCATCATCGCAGACGACCTCGCCGCACGGCTGGGTTGTTACGGCGACAAGGCGGCGATTACGCCAAACCTCGACCGGCTCGCCTCCGAGGGGGTTGTGTTCAACCGCGCCTACTGTCAGGGCGCGGTGTGCACTGCCAGCCGCACCTCCTTCATGCTCGGGCTCAACTCGCGGCATGCCAAGGCGAGCCACTTTCTGAGCCATCCGGACACCATGACGATGGGCCGCTGGTTCCGGGAGCGGGGCTACCAGACCTGCTCGATTGGCAAGATCGACCACGACGATCCCACGGACAGCTACGTCGACCCGAAAGCCTGGGACATCCGGGTCAAGCGCGAGCAAATGGCGCCCAAGACGCCCATTCAAAGAAAGTTCTTTGACGAGGACCTGGGGCTCATGCGCAAGCGGGTTTCCAACATCGGCATTGCCGAGGTGCCGGAGGCGGTGGCCGACTGGGTACGCACGGAACGGATGCTGGAGTTTTTTCAAAAGGAGCGGGATGCCACAAAACCCTTCTTTGCCGCGATCGGCTTCCACGCCCCCCATGTGCCCTGGGATTTCACGAGGAGCGTTTACGAGGCACACAACCCCGCGGGGTTCACCGTGCAGACGGCTCCAACAGGCGCCACTCCCCTGCCCCCGGGCTCCCTGCTGCAGGAGCCAGGCATGGAGCTGACAGAACCCCACCAACGCGAGGGGCAGCGTGCCTACTACGCGGCCGTCACCATGCTCGACCAGCAGGTGGGCCGTCTTCTGGAGCATCTGCGCACCCAGAAACTGCTGGAGAACACGATCGTGGTTTTCACCAGCGACCACGGCTACCACCTCGGCTGGCGGGGGCAGTGGTGCAAGCACAGCATCGACGAGGAGGTGCTGCGCGTTCCGCTCATCGTGAGCCATCCGCAGGGGGCCAAAGGCGCAACCGCCAACGGCCTCGTGGAACTGCTGGATCTCTTTCCCACCTTCTGCGACGCGGCAGGACAACCACTGCCCGGCGGCCTCGACGGGAAGAGCTTCGCGGCTTTGCTCAAAGACCCGAAGGCCGGGGGCAAGCCGGGAGCCTTCTGCCAATGGGGCAACGGCCGCACTGTGCGCACGGAACGCTGGCGTCTGACCGAACGCAACGACGGCAGCCGCGAGCTCTACGACCACCAGAACGATGCAGCGGAGTATTTCAACGTGATTTCCAAGCCGGAGCACGCCGCGCTCGTGCCGGAGTTGCACGCGCTGCTCGACGCCGAATTCGGACCGCAACCGCAGCGCAGACCCGCCAGCCCGAACGCAGGCCACAAACCCATCAACAAAATCGAAAAATGATCCGCCCCCCCTCCCTGACCGGCATCTCCCGCCGGCACTTCCTGCGCGCCGCGGGCGCCTGTCTGGCCCTGCCCTGCATCGGGCGTGCGGCGGAAACGCTGCCGCCCAAACGCCTCGTGGCCATCCACGTGCCGCTGGGAATGATGCCCCAGTTTTTCTTTCCAAAGGCCGGCGAGGCTTCCAGCCCGTACCTGGATCTGCTCGCGCCGCACCGGGAGCATTTCACAAGCTTCAGCGGCGTGTCGCATCCCGGGGTCGATGGCAACCACCACGCGGGACAGTGCTTTCTCACGGGCGCGCCGCATCCAGGCCAGCCGACCTTTCGCAACAGCATCTCACTCGACCAGTATGCCGCCGAGCACATCGGACTGGACACCCGCTTTCCCTCGCTGGCGGTTTCGGTGCGCAAGGGCGAGCACTACGCCGACTCGATTGCCGTGTCCCGCTCCGGAGTCGTGCTGCCGACCGAGACCAGCGTGGAACGGCTCTACCGGCGGCTTTTTGTGGCCGGCACTCCGGAGGAAAAGGCGGCCACCATGCGGCGCATCGCAGCGGGTGGCAGCGTGCTGGACCTGATCCGGCAGAAGGCCGCGCGGCTCGAAAAAGACGCGGCTGCCGAGGACCGCGGGCGGCTGGACCAATACTTTCAGAGCGTGCGCGAACTCGAAGGGCGGCTGCAGCGCAACATCGAGTGGGAGAACCGACCCAAACCGGCGGCGGACTACCCGCAGCCAAAGGACATAGCCGATGCCAACGAAGTCATCGCCAAGTCGAAGCTCATGTTCGAACTGGTACGGCTCGCGTTGCAGACCGACAGCACGCGCGTGGTCACCCTGAGCCTGAGCACCTTTTCCGTGGTGCCGCATGTGCCGGGCGTGAAGAACGAAACCCACGGCCTAACCCACCACGGCAACGAACCGGAAAAGATCGCCGAGCTTTTCAAGATTGAGGAGGCGCAGGTGGCAGCCTTTGCCTCGCTGCTGGAGTCGTTCCGGGCAGTCGGCGAGACAGGGGGCAGCCTGCTGGACCACACACAGGTGCTGTACGGCAGCTGCCTTGGAAACGCGAATTCCCACAGCAACCAGAATCTTCCGCTGCTCCTGGCCGGAGGCGGGTTCAAGCACGGCGGGAACCTGGCATTTGACACGCAGAACAACACGCCGCTTGCGAACCTGTTTGTCACGATGCTGCAGGGGCTGGGCATCGAAACCTCCAAGTTTGCCAGCAGCACGGCTGCCCTCACGGAAATCAAGCGCTCCTGACGGGTACGGGCCGGGCAACAGGCATGAATTGCCGAGAATATCCCGCGAGATGCACGGACCCCTCGATCAGGAGGAGAGGGCGCTGGCCCCAAAAAGGAAGCCCCACCCCACGCCGCCTGCTCCGGCCACCTTACCCACGCCTAGCGCAACCGGTGCGCCAACATCCGCTCCACGTACTTGGCCAGCAGATCGTACTCCAGATTCACCCGCTCCCCCACCCGCCGGCCGCCCAGATTGGTATGCGCAAGCGTGTGGGGAATAATCCACAGCTCAAAGCTTCCCTCGCCCAGACCGGCCACCGTGAGGCTGATTCCGTCCACCGCAATCGAACCCTTTTCCACCAGATAACAGGCCCCCTCCCCGGGAAGCGCCACTTCGAGCCGTACGTCTGCCCCCCGGTGTTCCAGTGCCAAAATTTCAGCCGTGCAGTCCACATGCCCCTGGACAAAGTGCCCGCCCAAGCGGCCGCCGGCGGCCAGAGCGCGCTCAAGGTTGACGCAACCGCCGGGCTGCACGCCGCCCAGACTGGTCCGAGACAGGGTCTCTTGGAGCAAATCAAACCGGAGCAGACCGTCCTGCTTGGCAGCAACGGTCAAACAGCACCCGTTGACCGCCACGCTGTCGCCCAGGTGCGCTTCGCCCGAGATGGCAGGGGCGCGCAGGGTAAGCTGGACGCCGCCCGAAGGCACCGTCTCGAGGGAAACCACCTCCCCCAATTCCTCAATCAGGCCGGTGAACATAAACAGGCTCAGGGCTCCAGCGGGACTCGCTGGCGCATGAAGGTGGGCACGTCCAGATCCTCGCCGTCGACGATGGTCGGATCCGTCTTTTCAAACCTCCCCCGGTTGACAGGCTCAAAGCGCATCTGTTCCTGCACGTTTTCCTTCGCCTTTCGGGCAATGGCCTCCTGAGAGGATTCCTGGACCTGGGAAACGCTGTGTTCGGGCAATGCCACAGCGGGGGGCAGAGGATCCGGAGGCGCGGACTGAGGCGCCTCCACCTCCAAAGGCAGGACGGGCTCCCAAAAAGGTTCCGCCGGGCTTGACTCGGCCGCAAAACCAGCTGCCGGCGGCACCGGATCCTGAAGCACGGAGACCGCGGAGGCCTCGCGTCTGCGGTCCTTGGACTGTTCAAAGGGGGGAGTCGGCACACTACGCACCGCGGCAGGAGCCTCCTCGGGCTCGGCAACGGGCTCGTGGAATTCGCGCCCAACGGGAGCCGGCTCAAAAAGGGCCTCTTCAGGAAGCTCCGCCGGCAGAAACGGAGGTGGCACAAACAAAGGCTCCGGCTCGCTGGAAGCCACGGGAGTCCACACCGCCTCGGGCAGGGGCGCAAATTCCGGTTCGGGTTCTACCGGCACGAAGAACTGAGGCTGCCCCACCGGTTCAGCCGGGAGTGGAGCCGCAGCAGGGACGAGAACCTGGGGCTGCACGAGAGCCCGGGCGGCCGGGGTCGCAGGGGGGGCTTCAGCCCAGGGGATCCCGGCAAGGAGCGTCACCGAGACAGCCCCCTCCATCTGGGGATCCACCGCCGCCCCAAAATGGAGGCGGACTTCCTGCGGAATGCGGGCGGCGACCTCCTGCATGAGGTCCTGGACTTCGGAGAAACGCATGTCCGGACCGCCTGCGACATACACCCACAGACTGGCGATGGAGGCCACCGCGCCTTCAAAATTGAGCAGTGGGTTGGAGAAGGCACGCGCCACGGCCGCGCGCGCGCGCTCCTCGCCGTCGGCGGCGCCATAGCCAAACAAAGCGGTGCATCTGGGACCGGCGACGGTCGCGGCGATCTCGTCCAGCCCGCTGTGGAGGATATTCCTGCGGCGGGTCATGGAAGCGAGAGCGCGAACCGACTGGGCAAGCAGGGAGTCGACGCTCTGAAAGGCGTCCTCGATGCCACTGGCGGGGTCAGCCACCGTGGACATGCGGTCATTTTCAAAGCAAATCACCAGATCCGCCTCCAAGCGCAGGGCGTCGAGGGCCTCCAGGGCCTGCTCCCGCCGGCGGCGGCCTTCAAAAGAAAAGGGCAGCGTGGCGAAGACGGCAACATGTGCTCCCTGCGCCTTGGCGATCCGGGCGATACAGGGGGCCGCGCCGGAGCCGGTGCCCCCCCCAAGTCCGACCATCAACACCACGAGGGAGGCGCCTGCAAGGCGTTCTCCCACCGCGGCGCCGGATTCAAGCGCGGCCGTCCGGCCCAACTCCGGGTCCCCACCCGCGCCAAGGCCGCGGGTCAACGCCTGCCCCAACGAGATACGCTCGGAGGTGAAAGCGGAGCCCAAAGCACGCACATCGGTGTTGGCCACGAGCAACTCCACCCCGGAGAGGCCGTCCCGGCTAAGCCTGTCCACGGCGTGGGTGCCCGCGCCGCCGATACCAAGGACTTTGACCTTCCAGTCGGAGTGGAGTTCGTGGGTTCGCGTAAGCTCAATCATGGGGTCTAGGGAAGAGGGGCCTCTTGAGAAAAGGGAAATGTCTGCAAGACAGCAACAGGAAGAGAGTACCGGACGGTTTTTGCCAGCAGGTTTACGCGGCGCATGACTCAGCGGCCCGAAAGAAAGCGGCCGAAAAACTTGCGCAACGGCTTGACGCTGGGCTCGGGCTGCATCGCTTGCGCGTACTTGATGAGTCCGATGGCGGCCGAGAGCTGCGGGTTCTCAAAAGCGGAGGCGGGACCGGAAACGGCATGGGCGTGGGTCAGGCGCACCGGGACGCCGAAGACTTCTCCGGCCAGTTCGTCGATACCCTCCAGCAGGCTGCACCCGCCCGTCAACAGAATGCCTCCGCCGAGGTATTTGAAGGCGCGCGCCGCATCCAGTTCGCGTTTGACCAGTTCAAAAGTCTCCCGCACCCGGCAGGCAATGATGGTGTTGAGCAGCTTGCGCTCGATGGAACAGCCCGCAAACCCAGCCTCTGGCTTGAGGACCACCCGCCCCTCAGCCGGTTCGCCAACAAGCAGCACGCCGCCCTCGTTGACCTTGAGCCACTCGGCCCGCGCCATTGGAATCCGCACCCCAAGGGAGATGTCGTTGGTAATGTGGTCGCCGCCCAAGGCGATGCTGCCGCAAGCCCGCACCGCCCCGTGGTTGTACGCGACGTAGTCGGTGGTGCCGCCGCCCATGTCGATCATGACGGCGCCCGCGTTTTTTTGGTCGGCATTGAGGACCACCTGCGCGGCGGCCACCCCGTTGAAGACCGGATGGGTCACTTCCACCCCCAGTTCCCGTACGCACCGGATCGAGTTGCTGATCCGCTTGATGGCGCCATGGACGATCTGAAAATCCGCTTCCAAACGTCCGCCCTGGAGGCCGACGGGGTTGAGCACCTCGTCCTGCCCGTCAACGTAGTAGTGCTGTAAAATGGTGTGCAGAAAACACTGGTCGGGCGGAAGCTGCACCTTGCGTGCATCCTCCTGCACCTGGTGGATGTGCTCCATGTCCACTTCCCCCTGCTCCTCGGTGATCTGCACGGAACCCCGGCTCTGGAAGGAGCGGATGTGCGCCCCTGAAACCCCCAGATACACCGAACGGATGTCCACGTCGCTGGCAGTCTCGGCATCCGCGAGCGCGTCGCGCACGCACCTCGAAGCGGTGTCCAAATCCACAATCTCCCCCTTGCGCACACCCCGAGAAGGGGTCAGTCCTACGCCCAAAATCCGCAGCGGTTGGTCTGGCCGTACGTCGCCCACAACCGCCGCAATCTTGGAGGTGCCGATTTCAAGTCCGACAACGATCTGCTCTCTAGCCATGGGGGTTGAAAAGTTTTCTTAATGACTCACTGGGCGACACGCTGGGGGGTGCAGTGGGCGGAACGGTGCGGGACGCGGGCTTGGGCGCCGGTTCGCTGGTGCGCACGGCTTTCACCGGGCGCTTGGGCTCCTCCTCTTCCTCCTCGTCCCGCTCCACCTTTCGGCGGGCAGGCTTTTGCGGCATCTCCTTCTGACGGACGGGGGCGGAGGATTCGCTCAATTTTGCCATCTTCACGATCCGCTCCGGTTCGGGTTGCGCCTTTTTCGCGGAGGCGGATTCGAGCTCAGGAATGCGCTTAGGCTGCGGCTTTGCGGCCGTGGCCTCAGCGGGGGCGGAGGCCGTTTTGGCTGGCGGAAGTGTGGCCGCCACATGAGAGCTCCGAACGGGCGCCACCGGGGGCTGTGCACCCACAGAGTTCTGGACCGCATAGCCTGCCGGTTGGACGACGCCACCGGAAATGCCCCCAGACATAGGCAGTGCCTGCGCGAAGGGGGTGCCCTTGGCGCCGGGCTTCGGCCGGCCCGTTTTGGGGTCAATGACCGGAAGGGTCGGCGGGGCTGGCGGCGGGGCGAACACCACAGGAATGTTGCGCTCCAGCATCAGGTTGACCGACTGCAATTCGCGGTTCTGCGGTTCGACGTAATCCATAAGCTGGCGCAACCGGCCCAACTGACCCTCGATGTTGTCGAAGCCGAAAGTCACCCTGGCGCGCCGGTCATCGGTCACCAAAAGGCAGTAGCCCTTGCTGACATCCACGACTCTGGGCTGCCAACGCAGGTCCTCCACGCTGAGTTTGATTAGTTCGAGTGCGGAGAGTGCCTCCGCCGAGGGCAGCTTCTGGCCGGGGGCCACGTCCTCCATCACCACACCGATGATCCGCGGCAGTGCCAGATGCTCGGGCAGCACCTTCCGCGTGCGCATCACATAGCCGCGCGTGTCTACCAGCAGCGAGGCCACCCCCACCCCAAGCTCGGCGTCGGCAGACGCCGCCACCCACGCCACGGGTTGGCGCTCGGAAATACGGATTTCCAGCCGGTCGGGGAGTTGCCGACGAATGTCGGCCTTTTCCACCTGCGGCAAGGCGTCCAGATCCCTCCGCATCTTGGCCACATCCAGCGTGAAGATGTTTTTCCCCTCCCAGACCTCCAGCAGTTCGAGGACCTGCACCCGGGTGAGTAGTCCGTCCGTGGACACGCGGATGTCGGCCAGCGCATAGTCGGGGTTCTCCCAGACGAAACGGTTGACCATGCCCCGCCCGCCGAAGGCGACGCCCGCGATGAGGCCCACCAACAGGACGACTTTGACCACCGTGGATAAACTGCGCCGGATCTGGAGGCGGTTTTCCCGGTTCGGGCGCGTGCTAACCTCCAACAGGTTGGCGGCGCGCTTTTCCCGGCCGTTTTTGATGCGGCGGTTTGAGGTGGGGCTCGAGAAGAAGCTCATTTGAGAGAAGGTCTTCGTTCAGAAATGGATAGGACTTCCGCACAGAGGGCGGCGTAGGAGATTCCTGCGGCGGCCGCTGCCTCGGGCAAAAGACTGACCTGCGTCATACCCGGAATTGTATTTATCTCAAGCACGACCGGTCGGTTCTGTGCATCCAAAAGAATGTCGACCCTGCAGTAGACCTCGAGCCCCAACGCCCGGTTGGCGGCGAGCGCAACCTGCTGGACCTCGCGGGCCACGTCCTCTTCCAGCGGCGCAGGGCACCAGTGGTCCGCCCCGGCGGCCTGTGGGTTCAAAAATGGGTATTTGTTTTGGAAATCGTAAAAGCCCTCCTTGGGGCAGATTTCCACCACGGGCAGCGGGCGCCCTCCCAAAATCCCCACCGTCAGTTCCCGGCCCGACACGAACGCTTCCACCAGGATTTCCTCGGCGTACCCGCGTACTTCTGCGAGGCGGGCCGCCACTTCCGCAGCCTCCCGCACAATGTAAACGCCCACGCTCGAGCCCTCCTTGGGCGCCTTGAGCACGTAGGGCAGCGGCAGCGTGGGCTCCTCCCCCGCCCGCAAAACCTCAAAGGGAGCGGTCGGGACCCCGTGTTCAAGCAACCGCCGTTTGGTCGCAATCTTGTCGATGGCCAGTTCGCTGCCCGCCACGCCTTCGCCGGTGTAAGGGATGCCCCGGGCTTCCAAAATCCGCTGCACCTGCCCGTCCTCCCCGAAGGTCCCGTGGATGACGTTGAACGCCACCTCGACGCCCTCAGGCACCACAAAACTTGCATCCCGCACGTCCACCTCGCAAACCTCCGCCCCAAGACTGCGCAAAGCCGCAGCCACCCCCGCCCCGGACGCCAGCGAAACGGGACGCTCGGATCCCGGCCCGCCCATGAGCACCGCAATGCGCCTGCCCTGCAGGCTTGGATTGTTTTTGGCAGCTTCAAGCATACGCAACTTTTTCTTCTCCGACGATTTGCACTTCCGTTTCCAGCCGGATCCCACGCTGGGAAAGCGCCGACTCCTGCACCCGGGCGATCAACGCCAGCATCTCGCCCGCTGTCGCATCCCGCTCGTTGACCAAAAAATTTCCGTGCACCTCCGAGACCTTTGCGCCTCCGGAACGGCTCCCCTTTAGCCCAAGCTCCTCGATGAGCCGGCCGGCGGGTAGTTCCGCCGGGTTTTTAAAAATACAGCCCGCACTGGATTCGCGTGGCTGGGAGGTGCGCCTCTTTCGGACGGATGCCTCCATACGCTCCTCGATCTGCTCGGCAGAGCTCGGCGCCCCCGCAAAGGTCGCAGACACCGCATAGTTGTGCTGGAGAAACGGGACACTCCGGTAACGGACTTCGATCTCTGCGGGCGTCCGCGTGTGAAACTCGCCCTCGCTGTCGACATACCGCATGCTGACCACCTGGCCAAAGGCCTCTGCGCCCATGGCGCCAGCGTTCATCCGGAGCGCCCCCCCGACATTGCCCGGAATACCCTCAAACCACTCGAACCCGCCGAGCCCCGCGTCCCGCGCCGCGAGCGCCAACTCCTTCTGCCGCACCCCCGCCCCGGCGATGATCTGGGAGCCGCGCACTTCCAGATGCTTGAACTCGCCCCGCCCCAGATACACGACCACTCCCCGGATCCCTCCGTCGCGAACCAGCAGGTTCGAACCGCGGCCGATCACAAACAGGGGCACTCCCGACTCATGGCAGTGGCGGACCACCCGGGCAAAACCCTCCTCGGTTTCGGGCTCGAGCCAGTACTGTGCCGGGCCGCCGATGCGAAGGGTGGTGTGCTTTGAAAGGGGCTCATACAGGCGGCCTTCGCCCGGACCCATGGCCTGCTGGAGCGACTCAAGGACCGCGAGGTCGCGCGAAAGATGCGCAGCCTGTTCGTGAATGTTTCCCGCACCCAGGGTCAGGACACAATCACCGGGACGGAGACTCCTTCCAACCTCGAGCAGGAGGCTGGCACGGTCGGGCTGATAGTGGACGGCGGGATGCCCGTCACGCCGGATCTCCTCGACCAGCATTTCGCCTGTGACCCCTTCCAAAGGCTGTTCGCTGGCGGCATAGATGGCTGTCACCCACACCTCCGCAGCGTCTGAAAAGGCGCGTCCAAACTCCTCCTTGAGGGCCGCCGTGCGGCTGTAACGGTGGGGTTGAAACACCACAAGCAGCCGGCCCGCCCCGGCGTTGCGCGCCGCTGCAAGCGTCGCGCGCACCTCGGTGGGGTGGTGGCCGTAATCGTCCACCACCATGTACCGCGAGGAGCGGTACTTGATTTCAAAACGCCGCTTTGCGCCGCGGAAACTTTCAAGCGCGCGGGCGATCTCAACAAACGGGACGCCCAGCTCCGTGGCCAGCGCCACGACACTCACCGCGTTGCTTGCGTTGTGGCGGCCGGGAATGTTGAGGGTCACGGCTCCAAGCGGTTGCCCGTCACGCACCACCCGGAAATGGCTTTGGAAGGGCTTGAGATGCAGATCGTCAAACCGGTAGAAGGCGGTCGTGCGCTCCCCATAGGAGACCGCCCCCACGCGTCCCGCGCAAAGCCGCGTGGCGTGGGCGTCGTCGGCGCAAAAGAAAACCTTGCCTCGCGTGTGGGCGAGGAGTTGGCGGAACACCACGTCGATGGCCTCAAGGTCCTTGTAGTAGTCTAGGTGCTCCTCCTCCACATTGAGCACGATGGAATGTTCGGTTTCATACAGGGCCAGGGTGCCGTCGCTTTCATCCCCCTCGGCCACAAACCACTCCCCCTGCGTATTCCAATGCGCGTTGGTCCCCAGCACGGGAATCTCCGCCCCCACATAGTGGGAGGGGTTCAGTCCCCCGGCGCGCAACACATGCGCCGCCATCGCCGAGGTGGTTGTTTTTCCGTGCATGCCCGCCACCACCACCCCGCGCCGCGTCCCCAGCATCGCGGCAAGCGCCTCCGCCCGCCGCACCAGACGCACCTGCAATCCAGTGGCCGCCGCAAAATCCGGATGCTCCGCACGGATGGCTGAGGAATACACCACCAGTTCAGCGGCGCCGGCCGCCTCCGCATTGGAGGGTGAGTGAAAATCTAGGCCGGCCGTGCGCAGGCGCTCCACCTCCACCGTACTCACCTTGTCGGAACCGCTCACCTTGTGGCCCAGTTCCAACAGCAGGGCCGCAATCCCGCTCATCCCGGAGCCCGCCACCCCGATGAGATGGATCCGGCGCGCCCCGCCTTCGAGCCAGCGGCCCAACCCGCCGGCCTGTGTGTTCCCTTCAAAGGGCACTTCCTTTTCGCCAACAGCAGGCGCCGTGTTCATTTGCTGCTCCTTTGTTCTGCTGCACTCAACAAGACACCGGCCACCCGCTCCGCCGCGTCTCCCTTGTAGAGAGCCCGGCAGGCCGCTGTCATTTTGGCGAGTGCCTGAGTGTCCTCCAGAATGCGTCGGATCTCGGCCGCGAGAAACGGACCGGTCGCCTCCCGCTCCTGCAACAGAACCGCCGCGCCCACCTTGCTGAAAACCCTCGCATTGCACGTCTGGTGGTCCTCGGCCGCAAACGGATACGGAATCAGAACCGAAGGCAGACCGAAAAAGGAAAGCTCCGTCAGGCTTGCCGCGCCGGACCGCGCCACCGCGATGTCCGCCGCGCTGTAGGCGTCCTGCATCGCATGGTGGAAGGCCGCCGTCCAGGCGGGGATGCCCGCCTTCTGATAAAACGCAGCCACTGCCTTTTCGTCGGCCGCTCCGGTGATGTGCAAAAACTGGAACCCGGCGGAAGCCAGGTTTGCGGCCGCCTCCATCACGGCCAGGTTTACGCCGGCGGCACCCTGACTTCCGCCCATGACCAGAACGGTCTTGCGGTCGGGGAAGAGTCCGAACTTCCGGAGCGCCTCCTCTTTGGAGGGATGCTGCAGGAAGGCTCCGCGCACCGGCGTGCCCGTGACGGTGCAGGGCACCGAGGGGATTTGAAGCGCACACTCCTCAAACCCCGCAAGCCAACCGCCGGCAATTCGGGCGTTGAGTCGGTTTGCCTTGCCGGGAATCGCATTGGATTCGTGGACAAACACTGGCAGGCCCCTCAGGCGGCCGGCCAGGATGGGCGCGATGGAGGTGAAACCGCCCATCCCCAAAACGGCGGCCGGTTGGAAGTCGGCAAACAGGCTGCGACAGTGGAGAATTCCCCGCGCGAAACGGGCGAAAAACTTGACGGTTTGGAGGGTGACTCCTCGGGGCAGCCCTATTCCTGGGAGACGGGCGATTCGAAATTCGGAGCGCCCCTCGGTCGCCACAGCGTCTATGTGTTTTTCGGAAGTGAGCAACAGCACTTGGTGCCCCCAGCTGTGGAGCACTTCCGCCACGGCCAACCCCGGAAAGAGATGTCCACCTGTCCCGCCTGCAGCGATGGCAAAGCGCTTCATATTAGAGTCGTACCGACCTCCGCTCGGATTGCAGCACCAACTCGAGCTGCTCCATCTGCTCCTCCTCCTGCTCGGTCAGTCCCTGGCGGTAGATGTTGATAAGCACCCCCACACAGGCCATGCAGAAAAGCAGGTTGGAACCGCCGTACGAAATGAAGGGGAGCGGCAACCCCTTGTTGGGGAGTAACTGCGTGGTCACCCCCAGGTTCACCGCAGCCTGGGTTGCGATGATCATGACGATCCCCATCCCAAAGAGCAGCCCCGCCCTGTCCCGCGCCTTCACCGCAATGGTCACTCCGCCCAGGATAAAGAGAATGTAGGCCAGCACGATGCCCAGGGTTCCCGCCAACCCGAGCTCCTCGCCAATGACCGGGAAGATAAAGTCCGTGTGCGCGAAGGGCAGGTAAAGGAGCTTTTGGCGGCCGTTGCCAAGCCCAAGCCCCGAAATTCCCCCGCTGCCCAGTGCGATGAGCCCCTGCTCAGTCTGGTAGGCGTCCTTCGGGTAGCGTTCGGGATGCATGAAGGCCAGAAAACGCCCCATGCGCTCGGGCATCATCAGGATGGCCCCGGCGATGACACTCACCCCAAGTCCAATGATGGGCAGGATGAACTTCAGCGGGGAGCCAGCCACAATCATGATCACCAGCGTGGTGGCCCCAATCAGGGCGGTGGACCCCACGTCCACCTCCAGGACAATGAGGAGCATGAGGGTGCTCACCAGACCCAGAGGCACCGCAAACCCCTTGAGCTTCTGATCCTCCACCCGTTCCTCGCGTGAAAACCACCAGGCCAGCATGGTGACGGCCGCAAACTTGGCCAGTTCCGAGGGCTGGAAAGTTCCAATTCCCAGACGTATCCAACGGGAGGAGCCGTTAATCCTCGCCCCGATGGGCGGAATAAAACACAGGACCAACAGCACCAGCGCAGCGATGTAAATCCAGCGCCAGTTTCGAATCCAAAAGTGGTAATCCACCCGGGACACACCCCAGCACACGATGCTTCCCACCGCCAACCAACCAAGCTGGTGGTACAGGAAAAAGTACGGCCTCCCGTGGGCGTCCTCCGCAAACTCGCCCGTGCTGGCCAGCATCACGATCCCCACGGCCAGCAGGCCGCCCACAGCCAGCAAAAGCACTAATACACTCCGGCGATTCATCGGTGGTTGCCTAGGATTGGGCATTGAGTCGCGCGCCCGCCCATGGCCGGGCGCGCTCGCGCCCCTAGTTCGCCGTGGGTTTGGTACGCACCGGCAGCTTGAGCACCTGCCCGATCTTGAGCCGCTTGGGATCGTCAACGCCGTTGATCTTAAGCAACTCGTCGTAATTGACGCCCATCCGCTTGGCGATGGCCACGGGGTTGTCCCCCTTCTGAACCGTGTAGGTTTTTGTGGCCGCATCGCCTGCGGCTCCGGGAGCGGACCCCGCGATCTTTCCTGCGGGCGCCGCTCCCGCGGCGACTGGCGCGGGCTTCAGCGGCTGCGCTACCACGGCCGACGGCCCGGCTGGAACCTTGTCCACCGGACGGGCCGCCACGGGCTTCGCTGCCGCAGGGGCCACCACCGCCTGGCTGACTGCGGGCGCCGCCGGGACGGACGGGGCCGGCACCGGCGCCGGCGCGGTCTTTGCCGCCGCCTCCGCCTTGGCCGCCGCCTCCTTTTGCGGGTTCACACTCGCGGTGAGCGCCGTACCGTCCGCCTCCCGACGCTTGGTCTTGATGCTGTGGAAGGCGTAGATTCCGCCGACGGCCACGAGGTGCAACACCAGCACCACCACAAAGGCGGTGGACAGCTTGGTGGTGGGCTCCTCCTCGTAGTCATCGTAGGCGGGTTGCGTGAGGCGTGCCGCCAGGCGGGTGGCAGGCTTGCGCTGTTTGGCGACTTTGGACTGGGGAACCAGATTTTTCAGGCTCAGCAGCTGGAACTTTTTCATGGGGCGGCGGACTGGGGCGGTGGTTGGGGCGTTTGGAGTGTGTGGGACTGGCTAACGGAACAAAAAGGCGGGCAGTTACTGCGGAGTGCGCCGGTTGGAAAGGCTCTGCACCAAGGTGCGGAACTGGTTTCCCCGGTCTGCGTAGCTCCGGAACATGTCGAAGGAAGAGGTGCCGGGACTCAGCAAGACGACGTCCCCGGTACCGGCGGCGGCGCGCGCGCAGGAAACGGCCTCGGCAAGGGTCTCCGCACGGTGGCAGGGCACGGCGTGCTCCCAGCTGGCTTGGATCCGGGCGGCCATTTCCCCGATGAGCACCACGCTACGGCACCTTTCGCCCACGAGTTCGGTGAGCGAATCAAAATCAAACCCCTTGTCCTTGCCTCCGGCGATCAAGACCACCGGGCGAGCCTCACTCTGGAGAGCCTTTTCAACGGCATCCAGGTTCGTCGCCTTCGAGTCGTTGACGTACTCAACCCCATCAAGGGTCGCGACGATCTCACACCGGTGCGGCAGGCTGCGGTAGCCGCAAAGCGGCCCGCGCATCGCTTCCCAGTCCAGCCCCCACGCATGCCCAGCAGCCAGCGCCGCCATCAGATTCTCCGCGTTGTGCAGCCCCTGGAGCTGTGTGTCCTCCAGACGGAGTACCGGTTCGCCGCGGAAGCATATCGCCCCCTCGACGAGCTCGAAATCGCCTCCCCGCTCGTAGGCGCTGAAGGTCAGCACCCTGCCACGCAGGCCTGAAAGATTGTCGCGCTTGTTAACGACGGCCCAATCCGTCTCCTGCTGGTTCTCAAAGATGCGCAGCTTCGCGGCGCGGTATTCCTCCAACGAGCGGTAACGGTCGAGGTGGTCGGACGCGAAATTCAGCCACACGGCGATTCTGGGCCGGAAGGTCGCAATGCTTTCCAACTGGAAAGAGGACACTTCGAGCGTCATGAGCGCCAGGCCCGTGCTCTGGCCAACGCAGCTCGAAAACGCCGGGCTGATGTTGCCGCAGGCTTTGGTGGAGGCCCCTGCCCCGTTGAACATGCATTCCAGCAACTGGGTGGTGGTGGTCTTGCCGTTGGTGCCGGTGACCGCCACCACCGGGCAGGCGCACCGTTGGAAGGCGAACTCCAGCTCACCCTGTAGAGGCACCCCTGCACCCGTGAAAAGCCGCACCAGATCGCTCTCAGGCGCGATCCCCGGACTCAGCAACGCCAACCGCGCCCCTGCGGGCACAGCCACCGGTTCCGCTCCGCAGATCAGGGGGATTCCCGCCACAGCAAGCTCCGCCGCGCGGGTCGCGAGTGTCTCGCGGGAAGCAGAGTCAAAAACGCTCACGGGCACGCCCTCGGCAGCCAACAGCAGGGCCGCGGCGACACCGCTTTCGCCGGCGCCCAACACGGCGACTGGTAGGGAGTTGAAGACGGTTCCGCTCATCTCAGTTTCAAGGTTGCGAGACCCAACAGCGCAAAGAGGATGCTCATGATCCAAAATCGCACGATGACCACGTTCTCCGGCCAGCCCTGGAGCTCAAAGTGATGGTGGATGGGGGACATCCGGAATACACGCCGGCCCTCGCCGTAAAGGCGCTTCGTCAGTTTGAATACGATGCGCTGGATGAGCACCGAGGTGGCCTCAATGACAAAAACCCCGCCCACCAGTACAAGCAGCAGTTCCTGTTTGCAACAGATCGCCACGACCCCCAACAGACCGCCGATGGCGAGCGATCCGGTGTCTCCCATGAAGACCCTGGCCGGATGGGCGTTGAACCACAAAAAACCGATTGAAGCGCCCGCAAGTGCGAGACACACGATGCTCAACTCCCCGGCAAACGGATAGTAAGGGATCTGCAGGTACTGCGCGATTTTGATGTTCCCCGCGGCGTAGGCAATGACGCTGTAGGCGAGGGCGGAGGTGGCCGTGCAACCCGCGGCGAGCCCGTCAAGGCCGTCGGTGAGGTTGACCGCGTTGGAGGTTCCCACGATAACGAGCGCAAAAAACACCACAGACCACCAGCCGAGATTTTCGATCACCGGCGCCTTGTAGAACGGCACATACAAGGCCCTGGCCTGCACCTCGGTGGCGGGGTTTGTCAGGAAAAAACAGGCCACCACAGCGGCCACCCCAAACTGTCCCAGCAGCTTGGCGCGCTCGCTGATTCCGCCGGAGTTTTTCTTGCTCACCTTCAGCCAATCATCCCAAAAACCGAGCAATCCGCAGGCGACGATGGTGAATACCAGCAGCCAAACAGCCGAATTGTCCGTGCGCGCCCAGATCAAGGTGGAGCAGATCACGGCTCCGTGGATCAGGACCCCCCCCATGGTCGGGGTGCCCGCCTTTTTGCCGTGAAGCTCAAACAGTTTGTGCACCTCCTCCGCCGTGCGGATCGGCTGGCCCACCTTGAGGGAAATCAACTTCCGTATCACCCAGTCCCCCAGCAAAATGCAAAGCAGGAACGCCGTGACGGCCGCCGCCACCGCTCGGAAGGAAATATACTGGAGGACGTTGAATCCGTGCATCCAGTCCGGCCCCCCTTCGCTCAGTTTGTAAAGATAGTACATCATAGCCGCGCCACCTCCTCTAGCACGCGCTCCATCCGCGCCGACCGACTGCCCTTCACCAATACTACGTCACCCTCCTCCAACACCGCCGCAAGGGCGCGTGCGGCCGCCGTCGTGTCCTCAAAGTGGGCCACCTCCGGACAGCCTTCCTCCCGTGCAGCCGCCGCGATCCCGTCCGCCTCGGCGCCCACCGTCAACAACCAGTCGATTCCCGCACCCGCCGCGCGCCCCACGGCGGCGTGCCCCTCGAGGGCGTGTGAGCCAAGCTCGCCCATGTGTCCGAGCACCGCGATGCGGCGGCCCCGGGCCGGCCATTGCGCCAGGGTGGCCAACGCAGCCTTCATGGAGTCTGGGTTTGCGTTGTAGGTGTCGTCCAAGAACTCGACGCCGCGAACCACACGCTGCTCCATCCGCCCCCTGGTGAGCTTCATTCCACGCAAGCCCTCCGCAGCCGCCTCCAAGGGCAGGTCCAGCGCCAGGGCCGCCGCCGCCGCCAGAGCGGCGTTGCGCACCATATGCAGACCGGCCACGCCCAGCTCGACCTCGACCCGCTGCCCCTCATGGATCAAAGCAAAGCGGCTCCCACCCTGCACCGGAGCCACGTCCACCGCCTGCACGTCCCCGCGCCCAATCCCGGCGGTGAGGATCCGCCCGGTGGCGAGCTCTTCGAGCAGGGACACAAAATCGTCCTCCGCCGGGAGCACCGCAGTGCCTCCGGCAGGCAGGGCCGCCACAAGTGCGCCCTTTTCCCGCGCGATGGCGTCGCGACTGCCCAGGTACTCAATGTGGGCCACCCCGACGTTGGTGACGATGCCCACCTCGGGCCGCGCCATCGCGGCAAGGGGCGCAATTTCCCCGGCGTGGTTCATTCCCATCTCCACCACGGCAAAGGCATCCCCCAACCCACCCGCAAGCAGCGTGAGCGGGACACCGATGTGGTTGTTAAGATTTCCCTGTGTGCACCAGCCGGTGCGCCGGCTCGACAGGATGGCGTGCGTAAAATCCTTGGTCGAAGTCTTTCCGCTGGACCCGGTGATGCCGACCACCCGCACCGGAAGCGTGCTCCTCCAGGCGAAAGCCAGGCTTTGCAGCGCGGCGAGCGTGTCGCCCACCTCCACCGCCGCCAGGCCCGGAGGCCGCTCTCCGCAGCCCGCCTGGACAAGACAGCCAGCCGCCCCCTGAGCCGTCACCGCCGCGATAAAATCGTGCCCGTCAAACCGGTCCCCCTTCAGCGCCACAAACAGGTCCCCGGCCTGCACCGCACGGGAGTCCGTCACCACGCGACGCACCTGGACACCGGGAGCCCCCAAAAGGCGGCCGCCTGCCCATGCTGCGATCTGTTCAACGGTGGTCGGGTTCATGGTTCTCGCAAAGCTTAACGGCCAAAATCCGATTCGAGGTTCTCGAGCGCGGAACGCGCAATGGCCACGTCGTCAAAGGGCTCGCTTTTTCCCGCGATCTCCTGGGTGGTTTCGTGCCCCTTGCCGGCGATGAGTACGATGTCCCGCGGGCCGGCCATTTCGACGGCACGCTGGATGGCGGCGCGGCGGTCCAACACCACCTCATGCTTGCCCCGGGACATGCCGCGGGTGATCTCGGCAGCGATTTGTTCAGGGCTCTCGGTGCGCGGGTTGTCCGAGGTGACAATCGTCCAGTCCGAAAATTCCTCGGCCGCCGCCCCCATCAGCGGGCGCTTGCCCTTGTCGCGGTCGCCGCCACACCCAAAAACGGTCACAAGGTGGCTGGGCTGAAGATCGCGGAGGGTGCGCAACACCGTACGCAGGGCGTCGTCGGTGTGAGCGTAATCCACAAAAACGCGGAAGGCACGCTTGGCTGGCACCGGCTCCATCCGGCCGGGAACGGGGGGCGCGGAGGCCAGGGCAAGCACCGCGGTGCGCAGGTCCACCCCCAGCGCATGGGCTGCGGCGAGCGCGCCCAGGGCGTTGGAAATGTTGAACATCCCACTCAGGGGGAGGCGCACCAGCCAGGAACGGCCCACCGCATCCAACTGGAAGGAACTGCCCTGCACATCGGTGCGGCAGTTGCTGGCGCGAAACCCGGCCTTTTGGCCCTGACCGTAGGCGATCACCGGCACGCCCGCCTGGAGCGCGCGGGCGTGGAGCAGCGCCCCGTAGCGGTCGTCCACATTGATCACCGCCACACCGGGCTTAAATCGCTGTCCGCCGAGGCCCAGGACCAGCCCCGCCTTGGTCTCAAAGTAGGCCTCCATCGTGCCGTGGTAGTCGAGATGGTCTTGGGTGAGGTTGGTAAACACCACCGCGTCGAACTCAATCCCGCGCACACGCTGCTGTGCGACGGCGTGGGAGCTGACCTCCATCGCGACCGTCTTGCACCCGGCGTCGCGCATCTGAGACAGGAGGTCCTGCAATTCCAGAGCATCGGGCGTGGTGCGGGCCGCCGGTAGGATCCGCCCTCCGACCTGATAACGGACAGTCCCTATCAGACCGCAGCGCTGGAGCGCCGTGTCACAAATATGCTGGAGCAGGAAGGTCGTTGTGGTCTTCCCGTTGGTCCCGGTCACGCCCGCCACCCGCAGCTTTTCCGAGGGCCGCTCGTAGTAGGCACTGGCAAGCTCTGCGAGCGCCCGCCGTGCGTCGGCCACGACCACCAAGGTGGCACCGCTCTTCCCCACGAGCACATCCGCCCGCTCCGCCACCACAACGGAGGCCCCCTTGGCCAAGGCCTCCTGAATAAAGTCCTCCCCCTTGAGCCGCATCCCCGACAGCGCCACAAACAGCGAGCCAGGCTTGGCTTGGCGAGAATCCACGCACAGATCCGAGACCTCTGTCTCCCTGGTGCCGTGTACCGCCTGTACCGTCGTCTGTCTTAAAAGCGTGTCGAGTCTCACCGTTTCCCCCTGTCTTCATTCTTCGCCAATGACCCGGCCAGCTTCAAAAAATCAGGATTCGGAGCCAGGTTGAGGTGGCGGACCGCCCTCTGTGCAATTTTAGAAAAGATCGGCGCCGCGATATACCCGCCGTAGTAAGGGGTGCTGCCGGGAATGGGCTCGTCGAGCAACACCAGACAGCAGAGCTCTGGCTTGTCGGCCGGCAAAAAGCCGGCAAAGGATACGACGTACTTGCTGTGTTCGTAGCCGCCGCCGGCGGAAATTTTCTGCGCGGTACCGGTCTTGCCAGCCACCTCAAAGCCTGGAACATGGGCGAGTGCCGCGGTGCCTTTTTTGCTCACCACTTCCTTGAGCGCGCTCACCAAAGACTCGGCGACTTCTGGGGAGATGACCTGCCGCACCTCCGCCTTCGGATAGGTGGCGAGCAACGTGCCCGATGCATCGGTGATGGAGGAAATAATCTGCGGGGTGAGCAGCTTGCCGCGGTTGGCAATCGTGCACATGGCGTTGACCACCTGCATCGGCGTGGCACCCACCTCGTGTCCCATCGGGATGTGAGTGATTGAGATTTTGCTCCAGCGGCTGGGGGCGTGGATGATACCGCCAATTTCTCCGGGAAGCTGGACGCCGGTGCGGTCGCCAAAACCGAAACGCCGGATGTAGTCGTAAAGGCGCTGTTCCCCAAGCATGATCCCAAGCTTTGCCACCCCAATATTGCTCGACTTGACCACGATGTCGTTGACTGACAGTTCGCCGTAGCCGTGATGGCTGTCGTGCAGGATCGTCCCGCCATAGGTAAAGCGGCCGTGCTCGCAGTAAATACCGCTCTCGGGACGCACCAGCCGGCTTTCCAGCGCGCCCGCCGTCGTGACGATCTTGAAGGTCGAACCGGGCTCGATCATGTCCATGATCGCCCGGTTTTTGCGGGCTTCCACCGGCACCCCATCCCTCTGGTTGAGGTCGTAATGCGGGCGGTTGGCCATCGCAAGGACTTCTCCCGTCGTGGGGCGCATGAGGATGCAAGTGGCCATTTTGGGCCGAAACTGCTTCATGGCAGCGTCCATCTCGCTTTCCACGATGTCCTGGAGCGCCATGTCCACGGTGAGGCGGATGGTTGCGCCATCGCGCGGCGGGCTTTCCATCCGCCGGAAAGCCACCATCTCGCTGCCGCGTCTGTTGCGTTCCGTGTAGCGGAAGCCATCGTGCCCCTTGAGCCAGGCGTCCATCGAACGCTCCACCCCTTCCATCCCCTTGTTCTCGCGGTTCACATAGCCCACCACGTGGGAAAGCATGCTGCCGTTCGGATAAACCCGCACCGCGTCCTGCTCGAAAAACATGCCCCGAACCTTTTTCTTTTCCAGTTCGGCAGCCAATCCTTCCGCCACGTTTTCGGACACCTCGTGCTTGATGACAATGTAGCGGCTGGGCTTTTTCTCCCCGGAATCGCCGGACTCCACCTTCTTGTTGAGCCGCGCGCGCACCGCCGCCAGCGGCAGCTCCAGGTGCCTCGCCAAGACCTCCGCCAACACCTCAGCGTTCTTGACCACACTCGCGTCCACCACCACGGTCTTGACCGGTTCGTTGCTGGCTAAGGGCACCCCGTTGACGTCGCCGATCCCCCCCCTCCTGGCGTGGATGGTCTGGCGGATGGAATGCTTCTCAAACGCGATGGCCTTGTAGTGGTCTGACTTCGCCACCTGCAGGTCCACCAGCCGGTACGAGAACACAGTGAAGCCGGAGGCCACTATGCCCCCCATCCACATCGCCCGTTGCCTGGAGGATATTGCCATTTACCGTGCCGGTTGGGGATTGGAGACCTGACGCAACTGGAATTCCGCTGGAGAAAAAACCCGGTCCTGCAACCGCACAACCAGGGTGTCTGCAACTGGAACCAGCTTGGCGAAGGCCTCGCGCTCGAGCGACTGCCGTTTGCGCAACGCCTCGTAGGAGCACAGCTTGGAAATGCGCGAGGTCACCACCTCATCCTTGGTCTCCACCGCCAAAAGTTCCCGTTCCAGCTCTTTTTTGCGTTGTCCGTGCCGGTGCACCTCATTTTTGGCGTTCACGTAATACAGCGCACCGCCCCCAACGGTAAGCAGGACCATTGCCACGAGCAGGATCTTGGCGACCGGTAGCAGATTGGCGTTTTTACGGCGGTTCGACGACATACGGTGGAGATTGAGGGTGGAAAGAAAGGGGGGGCGGAACTAGGCATTGGGGGCGGTGAGTGCCGCGGCACCAAAGGCGGGCAGACGCTCGACCACCCGCAGCTTGGCGCTGCGGGAACGGGAGTTCTGCCGCTGCTCTTCGACGCCCGCAATCGAGGGCTTCCCTGTGAGCTTGCGGTAAATGCAGTCTGGATTGCGCCGAGGCGCGGGCCACTCGGGACGGTCAAGGGTGGCTGCCGAGCACCGCTGAAAGACCTGCTTGACTATGCGGTCTTCCAAAGAGTGAAAGGTGATCACCGCGAGGCGGCCGCCGGGCGAGAGCAGCCCGCCAAGCACTGCCAGAGTCTGTTCAAGCACTTCCAACTCCCGGTTGACCGCGATCCGCAGGGCCTGGAAAACCTGTGTCGCCGGATGCGTGCGCCCACGCCGGGGCACCACCCGCTCCACCCCCTCCGCCAGTTCCAGCGTGGTCAGAAACGGCCGCACCGCCCTGTCCTTAACCAGCCTCTGGGCAATCCTCCTGGCCTGGGGTTCCTCTCCGTATTCCCGGAACATCCGCTCAAGTTGCTCTGAACTGGCCGTGTTCACCCAGTCCGCCGCCGTCACAGGCAGCTCCGGGTTCATCCGCATGTCCAACGGCCCGTCAAACCGGAAGGAAAAACCGCGTTCAGGCGTGTCGAGTTGGTGGGAGGAAACCCCCAGATCCAACAAAAACCCATCCACCATCCCCACCCCAAGACCACCCAGGACCTGAGCCACCTGCCCAAAGTTGGCGCGGACCGCCCGGAACCTGCCTCCAAAACGGGCGAGCCGTTTGGTCGCGTGTGCGATCGCCTCCGGATCCTGGTCCACGCCCACCACATCGGCGCCCGCCTCGAGCAAGAGCTCCGCGTGTCCACCGCCTCCGAGAGTACAGTCCACCACCAACCGTCCGTGCGCGGGTGCAAACGCCTGCAAAACCTCCGCGGGCAACACCGAAGCGTGGTATCCACCTGCCGTGTTGTCTTTTAGCTCTGAAATTTTCATCGCAGCAATCATAGCCCGATCAGTTCCGCCACCCGTTCGTAGTTTGCCTCACCGGCCCGCTTCGTGGCGTCCCACGCTTCCGGATTCCAAATCTCAAAAGTCTCAAACGCCCCCACGAGCACCGCCTCGCCAGCCAACCCCAACACCCTGCCCAACTCTTCAGGCACCAACATCCGCCCCTGCTTGTCGGCCACCACCTGCTGGGAACCAGAGTAAAACCGGCGCAGAAACTCAGCCCGCTCCTTAGGCGAAACCAAAGGGTTCGCGTTCAACTTGTCCCCCACCGCTCGAAACTGCTCGGGCGGCATCACCCTCAAAAAACGCCCGGAACTGTCCGCACGCACGTAAAACTCGTCCGCCTCGCCGGCGCGCCACTTGGCCGGGATGGTCACCCGGTTTTTCGGGTCCAGAGCATGGCAGAATTCACCCGAGAAGATCGGGGTGGTATTCTGCGCAATGTTCATTTGTGGAGTAGTTTAGATTTTAAATGAAGGGTTTCAGAGAGCGGACAGCGCGAAGGATACTCACACCACTACGCCCCACTTCGCCCCACTTTGTGCCACCACCCCCCATTTTGGTCAATGCTCCGCACCCGGTTTTCGTCTCTTTTTTTCTCTGAAAAACAACCACCCCCGGCCCTCCGCACGATTCCCTCCTCCGGCACACCACCCACCGCCCGGCCAGATCCGCCAACGAGGGTGCTTTGAAGCAAAAATCACGCGCCCGGTCCGGTTCCCGACCCGATCCCCCAACACCCCCCGGGAGAAAGCACACCGGCCCACCCGGCCCACCCGGCCCACCCCTCCCCCGTTGCCACAGCGCCCTGCCCCG
>JBIKSY010000153.1:0-9372 GCA_044348365.1 Chthoniobacteraceae bacterium | reverse complement strand
GTCCGGCCAGAGACAGGTGGTGCGGTACAGCCCGGAATTGATGGCGGTCATCTGTGAACGGATTAGCCACGGGGAATCCCTGAGGGCGATCTGTGCGAACCCCGAGATGCCGAGTGAAGCAGCGGTGCGCTACTGGGTCAGCCAGGATCACGAAGGTTGCAAGGCGGGCTTTGAAGCAGCCAGGGAGGTGCAGGCGCACCGCTTCGCGGAGGAACTGGTGGCGTTATGCGATGAAAAGCCCCCCCTTCTGGAGGACGGCAGGGTCGATCAGGGCTGGGTGACGTGGCAGAAGATGCGGATCGACACCCGTAAATGGACTGCAAGCCGCATCCTTCCAAAGGAGTACGGAGAGCATGTGGCACTCAAAGGCGACACGGCTGGCGGCGGTCTCAATATCAGAATCGACCTGTCTTAATGACGACCTACAAACCAGCGGGTGCAGTGGCAAAGGCCTTCATGATGGACGACTCGTTCTTTCGCGGAATCATGGGGCCGTTCGGCAGCGGCAAATCGACCGTCTGTATCATGGAGATTCTCCGGCGCGCGTCGTTGCAGGAGCCGGGGAAGGATAAGATTCGCCGGAGCCGGTGGGCGGTGATCCGGAACACTTACCCCGAGTTACGCACCACCACGATCAAGTCGTGGCACCAGTGGGTGAGCCCGGAATTGGGGCGCTGGGTGGATGAAGGGCCACCGTTTCACCACATCAAGATGGGCGACATGGACTTGGAAGTCTTGTTCGTGGCACTCGACCGGCCCCAGGACATCTCGAAGCTCCTTTCGATGGAGTTGACGGGCGCCTGGGTGAACGAGGCCCGTGAAGTGCCCAAGCCTGTGATTGACGGGCTGACCGGCCGCGTGGGCCGATACCCGAGCATGGCGATGGGTGGGACAGGTTGGAGCGGCATCATTGCCGATACGAACCCGCCCGACAGCGATCATTGGTGGTACAAGCTGGCAGAGGAAGACCAGCCACAGGGCTGGCGGTTCTTCAAACAACCGGGCGGTCTAAGCGAACACGCAGAGAATCGTGAGCATTTACCTGACCAGTACTACGAGCGGCAGGTGGCGGGGAAAGACCCCGATTGGGTGAAGGTCTACGTTCACGGCGAGTACGGTTACGTTCGCGATGGGAAACCGGTGTATCCGGAGTTCAAGGACTCGATTCATGTGCAGGAGTTTGAGGTGACAGACAAGTTGCACTTATACATTGGCATCGACTTCGGGCTGACACCGGCGGCGACCATCGCCCAGCGGACTCCAATGGGCCAGTGGCGCGTTCACAGCGAACTGGTCACAGAGGACATGGGGGCCGTCCGGTTCAGCGAGGTGCTCAGGCGTGTGATAAACGAGCGCTACAAGGGCTTCACGTTCGCGAAGATCACAGGCGATCCGGCGGGCGATGTTCGGGCACAGACCGACGAGGTGACACCGTTTCAGATTCTGCGAAAGGCCGGTATCCCGGCACAACCAGCGGCGACCAATGACTTCATCAAGCGGCGTGAATCCGTGGCAGGCGCGTTGTCCAGACTCATTGACGGCGCACCCGGACTGATCGTGCATCCACAGTGTGCTATACTGAGGAAGGCGATGGCGGGCGGTTACGCACTCAAGCGTGTGCAGGTTGGAGGCGCAGCTAAGTACCGGGACATGCCGGATAAGAACGACTACTCGCACGTTGCGGAATCATTACAGTACCTGTTGGTGGGCGGTGGCGAAGCAAGGCTCTTGGTGAAGCGCACCCAGAGCGGTCCAAGACCGGAGCTGGCGGTGATGGACTAGGGCTGCGGCACGGGGGCCGCGTTAGCGGCCCGCGAGCGGCAGCGAGCCTTGGGCTGGCTAGCATGCAGGGGGTGAGGCCGGGCGGCCTTTGCCCTGGTCCCGGGGGGCCTGAGCCGGGGCCGCTGCGGCCTGCGAGCTTGCGAGCACCCGAGCGCGCTGGACGTGGCGCTGCAAGCTGGGGCTGCACGCGATGGGACGGCGTAATGGCCGGGGCGGGCGGGGGCCACGAGGCGGTTCTTTCCGCGGGGATGGGGTGGGAGGCCCGCAGGGCGGCGGGGCTGGGGGTGAGGCCGGCTGCCGCCGATGTGGCCACCGGACGACCCCCGGGCTTTCACTGGGGGCGCTTTGGGGCTGCCATACACTGGTGGCTTTCAAACTGCGGGGACTGGCCGGCGTCTATGTTTCCGTACATGAGGCTGTAGCCACGCTCGCCGCCTCCACCCCTTTGCGGTGAAGGAACGGAAGGACCGGCCTTAGGCCGCCCATCGCCCCAAAGCATCCCGCACGCTAGCGAGATACTCATGCTCCATCTGGCCATTGAATAAAGCGGTGAATCCCGAGGAGTCATACCGAAAGCTGCTTCTAGGTTGGCCGAGGGACAGGAAAATCGCGGAAACGGTCTGAGCCGCCGCCTTTCCCCTCAAACCGTAGGCCGTCTGGTACATCTGGGTGTACAGTTCTGCCTTTTGCCAAGAGACGGCATTTTCTTTGAGACACATCGCAGTGCGGACAGTCTGCTCAAGCTCAGGGTTCTCTTTGAAAAGGCTGACGATTTGCTCTTTTTGCGGGTGCGCCTCAAAACAAAGTTGCCCGCCAAGGTCAAAACTGAGCTGAAGCGGTGGAGAATTGCGAATGCCGGCCATCGAGAAAGCCGCATCCAGACGGTTCTTTGCGTCTTTCATCGCTGCATCCGCGACCCTAGCCATGTCTTCGATGTGGACCGCCCCGTCCGCTGCCGAAAGGTTGAAGAATACATTTCCCCAGTCCGGAGCCCGAGACGCGGTGTCTTCCTTTCTCGCGGGCTTCCGCGGCGAGAACCGCTCCAAACTCACTTCAAACGCCTCATCCGTTCTCTCCAACGGTAGAGCCAGCCACCCAGTCGACGCCGTGTCTATCGCGATCTGGATGCGGCGCGAGGACGCATCATCCAAAGGTTGAGGCCCAAAAGATGTAGCATTTAATGTCATACTAGGTGTGCGGATGAAACAATTCGCAATCTGTTGAGTGCGACAGGCTTTTTTCAATACCAAAAAGTGATGTGGCGGGCTGGGAGCTGCCATGCACTGGTGGCTCTCAAATCTGTGTGGTTCGGGGGCGCTGGTCGCAAAATCTGTTTCGTTACCAAATGCGTGGCTCACCTGTTTTTGGGGCGCGCTCGTTCACCTGTTGCCGCACTTCGTACCCCACCCTCCCCCTTTTTCCCGTTTTTACGAAGTTGATCCCCCCCTCAGACATTTTTGAGGTGAAAATTTCGAGACTCGACGAGCGTTAGGAAGTGCCACCGCCGATTGCTCCCACCACCCCAGACTGCTGGGGCGCGCGAGGGTATCGGGTACTTTAACTTCCCTAAGTCTGCGATGAGATTGCCCGAGTGGGCGCATTCACGGTGATCCAGTGTGGCCCACGATGGCTCCTGCTAGGGTGATGTCCGGTTCTTCAAACAAACGATCTCTTAGCGGAGCTCGTTTTCCAGGCGACAACGGAATAGAACTTCCAACCGTGCGCCACGTCAGACAGCGTTTTCTTCCTCGCCGTGGGACTCCAAAAAGAGAGCTCGATAACGCCCGTGCCGATGAATGCGACAGTAAGCGATCGTGAAGTTGATTTCAAAGGCTCGACGCTGGTCTTGAACCCAGGATCAGCACACAGAAGACCCCGGTATTTTGGAATGATCTTGACGCAACCGCGCGGTTGCTGACGTATTGCCGTAATCCTTGATGAGACCCTTCCTGCACAAGCTCCTCATACTTTGCTGCGCGCTGTATCTCAGCGGTGCGCACTGGGTTGCTTTGCAGACTACAGCCTGGACGGGGATGCTCATTTCACGCTCCCTGACCACTTCGGTCGCAGATGCGATTGAGACTACTTTCGACGGTCAACATCCCTGCCCGATGTGCTCTGCCATCGCTGATGGCAAACAATCTCAACAGCAGTCCGAGCAGAATTTTGATCTCTTGAAGAAAGTCGGGGACCTGAAGTTTCTAGCACTTGATTCAGACCGCTTCGTGCAAGAACGCGGCTCCAGACCTCTGGTTTGGCCCTCTTCGGCATTCGCTGTTTTGACTCGCGCGGAGACTCCTCCGACGCCTCCCCCGCTCGCTTAACTGGGAGCGGATCCCTGTCACAGCGCCTCAATCGCGGTGCTGTTTAGACCACCCGGTTCCGGGTTCAGGTTGCCATTGGTTCCGCCCCTCCTTCCGGCTGTTCGCCCGATTGTGTCCATTTCGGGCGAGTCACACTTTCCGTGGAGGGTGGTTGTTTGACCGCCTCGCGCGCCTAGGAAGCGCCCACAACGGCGGATGTCGTTTGTGATGTTTATAGCCCGAGTCGGCTCCATCCACTCTCCACGGCCCCTCCCCGCAGGCACAACAAACATGCGCCGGGAGCTGTCCAGAGTCAGCGGAGGGATGCAGTCACCCTGTCCTAGGTGTGTGGGACTTTAGGTGACGCGCGATCCCTCCGCTGAACCCCCAAATTGAGTGCGTCCCCAGAGACGCCCTGCCTAGATCATGAAAAAGCTTCTATTCGGACTCCTATTTTTAACCGCATCTCTATTCGCAACCGCCCGACTTCAACGCGCCGCGGAATCCCCTGACCAAGAGTTTCGTTGCCACCTCGCTGAAATCCGTTGTGACGCCTGCCGAACCGAGGTTGCGACTGAGCTGAAGAAAGAGTCAGGCATACGAGCCGTGCGCTTTGAGGGAGAGGACCGCAAGGATCTTGTGGTCACTCACGCCTTAAGGCGTTCCGAGGCATCGCTCAAACAATCCTTAAAGCGTCTGGGCTACTCCTTGGATGCTGATGAAGGCAGTTCTGCAAAGCCCTCTTCCAGCGACAACTGCGCGTGTCCCGTCGACCGGGCAAGGACGGGGTATTTGAAATGAAGCCCAGAATCGTTCCCGCACTTGCCGGAGTCTTGCTCCTCGTATTCGCGGTCTCTGTCGTGAATCGACTGCCCTCCTTCAAAACCGCAAAAGCGGACTCCTACCAACAGTTGGTAGGGCGCTCACTGCCAGATTTCACACTGACAGACCAGCATGGCACCTCCGTAAGCCGGGAGTCTTTGAGTGGCAAAATCTGGGTGGCCAATCTCATGTTCGCGAGTTGCAGCACGGTGTGCGTCACCCTCGGAAAGCACCTTTCCGCTCTTGATGCCAAAATCCAGTCCATCCCAGAAGTCCGTATTGTGTCTCTCTCAGTCACTCCAGAGGCCGATACGCCCGAGGTGCTTAGGGCATATGCCAAAAGGTGGAGCGCCTCGCCGCAGTGGCTTTTTCTCACCGGTGAGCGTGCCCAGATCCAGCGCCTCGCGACCGGAGGCTTCTGTCTTTCTGCCGGCACGGACGAGGTCCTGGCACACAGCGACAAGCTCGTGGTGGTCGACCGTTCAGGGACGGTGCGTGGCTATTTCGACGGCACTCAATCCGAAGCCCCAAAAGCAGTACTGACACTTCTAAAAACACTTCAAACCGAACCCTTTTCCCTCTCCCTCCGAACCCAAAACCAAAACCGATGAAAAAGAGAAACAGGCCCCAAAACCCGCTCCACCTGGTCCTCCTAGGTGCTGCCACCGTATCTGCATCCGCTGCAGAGAACCCACAACCATCACCCCGGCAACTCCCAGAGACCGTCGTCAAGGGCACCAAGTATGCCCTTACCAGCCCAGCGATCGAAATGATTCGCAACGAAATCCAACAGACTCCGGGAGGCGTGTCTGTGATTGACCCGGAGACCTATAAACGCGGGAAGGCCACCACCCTCAAGGACGTCCTTGATTATTCCCCGGGCGTGTTTGTTCAACCCCGGTTCGGTGCAGAGGAGGCGCGTATCTCAATCCGCGGTTCCGGTATCCAACGCACCTTCCATGGGCGCGGACTCAAGCTAATGCAGGACGGCGCGCCGGTGAATCTCGCGGACGGCGGCTTTGATTTCCAGGCCATCGAACCGCTCGTTGCAAAAGCTGTCGAAGTTTATCGCGGGGCGAACGCGCTCCAGTTCGGTTCGACAACGCTCGGCGGGGCCATCAATTTTATCTCCCCCACCGGCTACGACGCTTCACCCCTCACCGTGCGTGCGGAGTATGGGAGCTTCGGGACCGTCCGGGGTCTGCTTTCCTCGGGAGGAGTCTCGGGGGCAAACGACTATTTCCTCAGCCTCTCGCACCTCTCGCAGGATGGCTTCCGCGACCACAGCCAGCAGAACAACCAGCGGCTGTTCACCAACGTGGGACACCGTTTCAGCGAGAATCTGGAAACGCGATTCTACCTCACATTGGCCCTCACGGACTCTGAGCTTCCGGGCAACCTTACCAAGGAGCAGCTGGAAGCAAATCCGCGGCAGGCGCAGCGGAATGGGTTTGTGAAGATTTTTGACTATATCGACAGCAACTGGAAGCGGGACTTCGACTTGTTCCGCCTCGCTAACAAAACAACCTGGCAGGATGAGGACCAAAAACTCACATTCACCTCGTTCTGGTCGCGCAAGGATTTGCGCCATCCGATCCTGTTTGTCATAGACCAGCTGAGTAACGACTTTGGAGCGGGTGTGCGTTACGACAACACCGCAGAGGTTGCCGGACATGCTAACCGGCTTACCCTCGGGCTCAACCCGACCTGGGGCTATACGGATGATGATCGCCACGATAATGTGCTCGGCCAAAGAGGAACAAAACGGGCCTCCATGCAGCAGAGGGCGCTGAACCTCGATGTGTTCGCTGAGGACCAGTTCTGGCTGAACAAGGTACTGGGCGTCACATTGGGAGCGCAGCTCTCATACGCCGAACGGTCCAACCAGAATGCGAGCGTTGGTACGACCAACACGGCCTTTGATGACAACCAGAACTGGTGGGGCTTCAGTCCGAAACTAGGGCTGCTCTTCCAGCCCGACGCATCTACTCAGGTCTTTGCGAACATCAGCAGAAGCTTTGAGCCACCATCCTTTGGTGAATTGGTAGGATCACAACTTCAGTTCCAAGTCCCAACGGGCCTCTTTCTTGCATCGACTCCCTCCGTGGGACTCCAGGCTCAAACGGCAACCACCGCGGAAATCGGCTCACGCGGAACGCGGGGGGCGTTTAATTGGGATGCAGCCTACTACTTCTCATGGATTGAGAATGAGTTGCTGGAGTTTCAAATCGCTCCGGGCGTCGGGCAGACCAAAAACGCTGGAAAAACGACCCACCAAGGCATCGAGCTCGGGTTGGGATTCGACTTTCTCCATCCAAATGGTGAGGAAATTGATGAGCGCAAGGCAGCGTCCAAAACCCGCGAAAAGCTGGTCATCCAAACGCACTACCTCTGGAACAACTTCCGCTACAGAAACGATCAGGCCTATGGTAACGGACCGCTCGCCGGCGTCCCCGAGCATTACCTACGCACCGATCTGACCTATTCGACCCCAGGCGGTTTCTATGTGGGCCCCAACATTGAATGCGTACCCCGCGGTTATCGTGTAGACGCTGCAGGCACCCTCTTCACTGACGCCTATTTTCTCGTGGGCGCCAAGGCAGGCATCCGCCGGCCTAATGGCTGGTCGCTTTATGTAGAGGCACGAAATCTGGCGGACAAACGCTACGCCGCCACGACCGGCGTGGTAAGCGACGCCAGCGGAAGCCCCGCGCAATTCCTCCCCGGGGACGGTCGCTCGTTCTTCGCAGGTATCGAATATCGCTGGTAGAGCGAAACAAAACCGAGCGGGACTGGCCCCTCAATGCGAACGCCAGCCCCGCTCTTGTTCATTAATCAGTATTTAAAGATGAATTCCCGCCCTTTCACTGACAGAACATCCTGCTTACCAGCGCAATTCGAAGTAAACCAAAGCATCCCATGCGTGATTGGTTTTCTCCTTTTTGCGAGTGCGCTCATCGGTTGCCACGCTCCCTCTCAGGCAACGAAGGCGCCCCCGCCAGATCACACAGTCGCCCACACTGATGCGCGTACTATTGAACGGACGCTTCACAAGATATTTGACCGTCCCAATGCCCCTCTGACCGTAAAGCCTATTAGCGTCGAAGGCGACTTTGCAGTGGCAGGGTGGATGCAACATGGAACCGGCGGACGGACTCTTCTCAAGCGCCAGCAGGGACAATGGAAGATTGCGTTCTGTGGCGATGCTGGACTGGTCGACGCCAGCAATCTCGAAAAGAGGGGTCTGTCCCGTTCTCTCGCGGAGAAACTGGCTGGAAAGATAAAGACCGCCGAGGCCGCCTTAACCGAGCAGGAGAGGGCGCAAATCTCGAAGTTTCATGGCGTCATCCATGTGGGCGAAATGCACCCATCGCCCCGTTAAAATGAGGTTCAGCCCTTCATTTCAGAAATCGCACCTAACCGATGAAAGCCGCTACTTTGCGTAGGCTACACCGCTGGCTCGGCCTTCTGTTCAGTTTAAGCATTCTTATGTCCACGGTGAGTGGTGTTCTTCACACCGTGATGACGCGCACCCAACCTCCTCCTCCGCAGGCCAGACCCAGCGGTGGAGGCCTGGATCCCTCGGTCATTACCTGCTCAGTAGCGGATGCCATCGCCAAACTGGGAACGGATTTAGGCCAAGTCCATGCGGTCAACATTCGTGGCATCGGTGGCAAGCCCTGGTATCAAATCTACACAGCCAAGGGCGCTCCTCGTTATCTGAGCACAATAGACGCCCATGAAGACCCAACGATGGATGCCCTCTACGCCAGCGAAATCGCTTCCGCGTTTCTTGGGGGCGCTCCCGTGGAAAAAACGGATTACCTCAACTCATTCAATCGCGAATACCTGAACATCTTCCGAGTTTTACCGGTCTACCGGTTTGACTCCGCAGATGGTAAAGGCACGCGGGTCTATGTCAGCACCACAACCGGCAGCGTTACGCGGCACACGGACAACCGTCGACAGTTCGAGTCCGATTTCTTCAGCAACTTCCACAAACTGGCCTTCATTCCTGACAAACGTGTGCGCGACTGGGTGCTGGTTGGTTTAACCGCCGCGACGGCCTTGGTGGCACTTGCAGGGGTGGCCCTGTTTTTTGCGACCCGCCCGCGTCGGTCAGCGTGAAAGACAGATGACAAAATGCCAGCGATCCATACACTCCGCCCCGCTCCACCCATGAAAACCAGTTCACCCCAAGTCATTCTTTGCAGCAGTTTCGCAAGCCTTGCCCTGTTGGCCGTTGCCCAGGAACCAGATGCCGCGTCAAAGGGAGACTCCGCTCCCGCGAAGATGGACGAAATCGTCGTCACGGGAAAACGTTCGGACCTGCTCGGCATCGCTCCGTCGGCCTCCGAGGGGACCGCGAGTGGTGAGGAATTGCGCGCCCGTCCTCTGATGCGCCGGGGTGAAGCCCTGGAGACCGTGCCGGGAATGGTCGTGACCCAGCACGCCGGCGGGGGCA
>JBIKSY010000152.1:0-9386 GCA_044348365.1 Chthoniobacteraceae bacterium | reverse complement strand
TACTGCGGATATTTCACTCTCCTCCTCCGAGCAGGCTGCGGATGTCCGCCGGGTGGAGATCCAGCTACGCTATCGCCGTTCCTCCGCTTCAAACCCCTAGTTTTCCGTCAATCCCCTAACTCCCTGCTTCCCTCCTATGAAACGCTCTCTGCGCCCCCTGCGTGCCGGCTTCACCCTGATTGAAATCATGATGGTGGTCATGATCATTGGTCTGCTGGCCGGTGTGGCCGCCTACACCCTTGGCGACAACCTCGGCGTTGCCAAGGACACCAAGATCAAGAGCGACCTCCAGACCATCGCCACCCAGTTGATGGTCTACGAAAGCATGAACGGCTTCCCCCCCTCCTCCGAGCAGGGACTCAAGGCGCTCGTCCAGCAGCCTTCCTCCTCGCCCGCACCCCGCAACTGGCGCCAGTTGCTCAAGGAAGTGCCACTCGACCCGTGGGGCATGGAGTACCAGTACGGCGCACCCGGCAAGCGCAACCCCGACGGCTATGACCTCTTTTCCGCCGGAAAAGACCGCATTCCCGGCACCGAAGACGACCTCGGTAACTGGAGGAAGCAGTAGGTTGCTCCCGGTCCACGGAGCCGCCCTAGACTGCATTTTCACGGGAGCGCAGGCATCTTGCCTGCCCTTTGCGCTGGCTGGCAGGCAGGATGCCTGCGCTCCCAGACGCGCCTTGAAGCACCTTCGTCCCATTTGAGTCTCACCCTTCTTTAACTATGCCCCGCACCGAAGCTCTTTCCCTCGGCCACTCTCCGGATCCTGACGACGCCTTCATGTTCTTCGCCCTCGCCGAGAACAAAATAAACACGCGCGGCTGGTCCTTTGCACACGTCCTGCAGGACATCCAGACCCTCAACGAACGCGCCACGCGCGGCGAATTGGCCATCTCGGCCATCTCGATCCACGCCTACGCCCATGTGTTGGACAAATACGCATTGCTGCCTTGCGGGGCGAGCATGGGCGATGGCTACGGCCCGATGTTGGTGGTGCGCCAAGGAGTCGCGTTTCCCACGGAACCCGCCGCCCTGCTGGAGTGGCTGCGCACCCAGACCATCGCGGTCCCGGGCCTCATGACCAGCGCCTACCTGAGCCTGCGCCTCTACATGGGAGAGGCCAAAACAGTCGTCATTCCCTTTGACGAAATTTTCGCAGCCGTGACCGCCAAGCGCGCCGATGTGGGCCTCATCATCCACGAAGGCCAGCTGACCTACGCCCAGGAGGGCTTTGAGAAGGTGCTCGACCTGGGCGAATGGTGGAAGGCCGAGACGGGCCTGCCGCTGCCGCTAGGGGGAAACGTCATCCGTAAGGATTTCACGCTGCAGGAGCGGAGCGAGATCAACGTCGTCCTGCGCGAAAGCATCGAGTACGGACTGAAGCACCGTGCCGCCGGGGTGGCGCACGCGTTGCCGCTGGGCCGTGGCATGGGCGAGGTTCTCGCCGATAAATTTATCGGGATGTACGTCAACGACTACACCCTCGACTACGGGGATTCGGGCCGTGCGGCGATCCGCGAGTTCTTGGGCCGCGCCCACAAGGCGGGTCTGATTCCGGCGCCTGTGGCTTTGGAGTTTGTCGAGTAGCGGACCGGACGAAGGACCCCGGCGGGGATGGGGAAGGGGCCCAGCGTTGGGTTGCCCTCAGAAGATGCGGCAGCCTCAGGAACGGGCTACTGGTGCAAAAAACTACCGGCCGACTAAAGGCCCGCTAAAAAAGCGGATCCTCAGCTCGGCCGGTAAGTAAATTCACAGGAGTTGGAGTGCTAACACCGGGACCGCCCGTGCGGTCCCGGTATTGAAAACACACCAAGTGGAACTAGAACTTCACGCCGATTTCGGCTTGGAACCACTCGCCACTGGAGAACCCAGAGAATACGTTAGTGTATTGGGTGTCTGAGCGAAGATTCTCAAACTTGAGGTAGTTTAATCCGAAGTAAGCAGAATCGCTCAGGCTGTAAGCTGCACCGACCTTGATGCCAGCCATGTTGCGGCTGTCTCCAAAGCCAAATTCGTTGTCGCTGAGACCACTGGGCAGCGCTCCATCACCGGTCTGCCGGTAGTTGACCTGTGCGGACAAGTCACCCTTCTTCTTGTTCTCACCCAAACGGACACCCAGCAACCAGGCTAGTTTGTCAGAGGAGCGGGGAGAAATAACGCCGTTCCCAAGATTGGAGCGATCGCGGCCTGCAAAGTTGTAGGCGAAATCCCATTCAAACTTGGCCTTAATACCCGCCACCTCGCCGGAGATGTCCCCAGGAATCAGCAGCACCTGTACGTCGTTCAGGTAATTGTTGTAAAAAGCAGAGGGGCCAAGATTCGCACCGTTGGTAGAGAGGTAGCCAGGAGCAACCGTCAATTTTGCGCCGCCCATATCGATCCCCGCCACCAACTGGGTCTGCCAAAGGAATGCGTCCCGGTTCGCGTGAACGTTTTGCGAATTTACGGCGACCGTACTTGGGGGCACTGGGTTACGGCCTAGCGATTCATCATTATCCCAAATCACGAACTGACCGGATACGAGGGAGAGGTCGATACCGGAAACCCCGAGGGTCTTGTTAAGGTCGATCTTCTGGCTAAAGCCGGTCGGGTTAAAGTCCGCATCCCAAACCAAATCAGTGGTGTAGAAAGGGTTTTTCTGCGCACCTGCAACCAGTGACACGCCTTCTACCGGGTTCCAGCCCAAAAAGGCGCGGTAGATTCCAATGTTTTGATCGGCCCCCGGGTTGTTATTGCCGCCCATCAAGGCATTGTCGTTCCGAGCGTCCCGCTGGGTCCGCAGTCCGAAGCCTGCGTAAAAGTCGTCGGACACCTTGTAGTCCGCATTGATCCGGAGGCGCAGATCGTAGAACGTATTGTGAGTATTATCGTTGGGCGTACCATTAATCGTACCCTGTCCACCCGCATTAGGATTTGCACCCGTCCCCGAGGTGTAGTTGTAGCGAGCGCGGATGTCTCCTGACAGAGTGAGGCTCTTGACGGAGGAGTCCAGGCTCAGCTTGCTGCCGGAGCCTTGGTGGCTGCTGCGGGCGGCTTCGGCACGGATCTGTTCGGCTTCCTTCGATTTGAGGACGCCTTTTTTGACGAGCGCGTCGATGAGCGCGGAGTCGTTTGCGAATGCGGTAGCCCCGAGGGAACCTGCGATTCCGAGAGCCATCAACTGTACTGTGTATTTGTTCAACATGGTGTGTGTTTTTATTGTTGAGAAACACCTCGTCGCATTGCCGCCCGATTCGGGAAGCCTTGCAGGGGGGTGCAGGAACGTATGCCGCTCCGTGAACGTTTTGTTACATATGTGCGGCAAAAGTGACAAGTGACAAATTTTTGGTGTCTCTATTTTGCCACTGCTTTTTTCAGCGAAACCAAGACCGTGATTACGCATCCCGCACCATGCTTTGGGGCCTCGGCGGATGCACCCCTGCGCCACCGGTCCGCCCGCCTCTTGCCGCGCGCAAACCGGTGGTCCGGCGTCCCTCCGTCCCGCGGGTAATCCCCGCCCTCCACGGGTCGAAGCCGACCTGGGCGTTGCTTCCAAAGTGGCTTGGAATGGGCGTTTGCGCGGCAGGCCAGCCTGTTGGGAGGTTTGTTTTTTTGGGACGTCGGGTCCCTGTTTTTGGGGAAGCCAATGACGCTCCGCAGGCGCGTGCGTACGGAGGTTTCCGGGGCGGGGGAAGGCGGCAACGCACACGAAAAAGGAGCGAAAAAGGAGGACGCTCTTGAATTCTCGAATGCAGCGAAGAGGGCAGCGGAGGGGGTCAAAAAAAGTTTGTTTTTTTGTTTCGATTCCTGGTTGCCGGTCATCGGTGTGGCCTGCAACTGGTGTGCCCCGTTGGGGCGGATGTGTTTTTTTGGGGGGGAATTCCCACGGCGTTGCCATGGGCTGTGAACGGCATGCCCCGTAGGGGCGCCGTTTGGATTGCGGGGTCCCCTTCAGTGCGCACCGAAGGTGCATTTTACTCGGCAGCCCACGGCAACGCCGTCGACAGCCGGAAGCATGCCTCGTTGGCGCGCCCTAGGGCACGCGCCAGAGGACGCGGATTTTGTGGGCTTCGCTGTCGCCAATGAAGATGGATCCGTCCGCGTCGACAAAGATCCCGTGAAGCCTGGCCATCGGGCAGGCGAGGGGATCCCCGTCCGGGCCGTCGCCCTTTTCTCCGGTGCCGGCCACCAGCTCCAGATTACCGCTGGCCTTGTCGACTTTGCGCACCGAGTGGCTTTCGGTGTCGGCTAGCCAGGCGTTGCCGGCCTTGTCGAGGGAGATGCCCTTGGGCCCCTTCAGGGTGGCGGCCTTTGCCGGGCCACCGTTGCCGCTAAACCCGCTGGCGCCGGTGCCGGCGACGTGGTGGATGCGGTTGGCCTGCAGGTCAAATTTGAAGACCTGGTTGCCCTCGCGCGTGGCAAGCCAGAGGTTGCCTTCGGCGTCAAAATCCAGGGAGCGCGGTCCCTTGAGGGGGGTGCCGGAGATGGGCGAGCCGTCCGGGGTGGCGCCCGGGGCGCCGGTGCCTGCGAAGGTGGAAATCACGCCGGACTGCATGTCCACTTTTCGGATGACATGGTTGCCGATGTCGCAGATGTAAAGATGCCCGTCTGGTCCGAACTGAATACTATGGGGTTGTTTGAGTTGCGCGGCGATGGCGGGGCCGCCGTCGCCCGAGTAGCCTGGGGCGCCGCCGCCCGCGATGGTGGTGATGCGGCGGGTCTGGGCGTCGATTTTGCGGACGGCATGGTTGGCCATGTCCACGACGTAAAAGTTTCCCGCACGGTCGAAACGGATTTCATGGGGAAGGTTGAAGGTCGCTTCGAGGGCGGGGCCGCCGTCGCCCGAATAGCCCTTTTTTCCGGAGCCGGCGACTGTGGAGATGGTGCCGTCCGGGGCGACCCTGCGGATGCGTTGGCCGGTGTATTCGCAAAACCAAAGGGCGCCGTCGGGTCCGCGGACGACCCCGAAGGGGTTGTCGATTTGGGCACTGGTGGCCGGGCCGCCGTCGCCGCTAAAGCCCTGTTTGCCGTTACCGGCGAAGGTTTCGAGCCGCCAACCGGCGGCCCACAGGGTGTGGGTTTGGGGCAAAAACGCGAGCAGGAGACCGGCAAGGGCGGAGGAGAGGAAGGGGCGGTTCATTGCTGCCAAGGATGGCAAGGACGGTGTGGCAGGGGAAAGGATTTCCCCAATAAAGGTCGGGGCAAAGCCCCTCCCGTGCCTCAAAACTCGCGGCGGACCCCGGCCGTCCACATGCGCGGCGCCCCGATGGCCACGGTGCCGTTGGGGTCGCGGCGGGTCTGGATTTCGGCGTTGGTGAGGTTTTCAACCGCCGCAAAAAGCTCCGTTTTGAGGCCGAGGCGCCGGGTCACTCTCAGGTCGGTGCTGCAGAAGGAGGAGAGGGTGTTCTGGTTGGCGTCGTCGTCGAACTGGCTGCCCACCCAGCGCAGCGCAACGTCCCAGCGCCACTGGTCCGACTCTCCGCGCAGTTGCAGGCGGGCCTGTTGGGAAGGGACCTGGGGCAACCGGCGCCCTTCGAGGGAGCGTTGCACCGCACACTGGCGCACCTCGCTTTGGTTGCCGAGCCACCCTACGGTCACGTTGAGCAGGCGGTCCGGGCTCCACTCCAGTCGCGCCTCCAAGCCGCGCACGGCGACGCTGTCGATGTTTTCCCGGCGTGCCCCCACGCCCGAGGCGGAAAGATAGCCCCACTCCCCGATGGTACGGGGACCGCGGACCAGGTTGACGTTTGCAATCGCGTCCTGAATGCGGTTTTCGAAGGCGCGCAGCTGCAGGGTGAGCGTCTCGGCGGGCGTGATTTTCACGCCAAGCTCTCCGCCCACGGTGGACTCCTGGCGGAGCGCCGGGTTTGCGAGCGTGACCACGTCTCCCGCTCGGAAGGGGCGGTAGAGCTCGTTGAGGGTGGGGTTGCGCGCCCCTGCGTACGCGGTGGCGGACCACTCGAGCCGTTTGGAGGGAGTCCACTTCGAGCCCAGGCTCAAGTGCGGCGTGAGCCGTTCGCTGTCCGCGTAACGAAGTTCGCGCAGGGGCGCACCGGAGCCGATCTCCCATTCGCGCAGGTGACCGTCGCGTTCGGCGTGCCACTCCCAGCGGGCGCCGCCGTGAAACTGCCAGCGCGGGGAGGGCGTCCAGGTGTCCTGCAGATAGATTCCCGCGTCCTCCTGCCGTCCGCCCGCCTCTCGTTCCCGCGTGAAGCCCGTGCCGACGTACCGGAAGCGCTCTCTGGTGACGCCCTCGGTGGTGCGCAGATCTAGGCCGGTGCCGAGGGTGTGCGCGTCCCCGAGTGGGAAACGCAGGCGTTGGATGAACCCAAAGGAGTCGGCGGGCACCGCGTACTGGTCGAGGCTGGGAGTTTCTGTGGCGCGGTCCGGGGCGATGCTGGAAAAGAAGCTGTCAAAGCGGCGTTTCTGGCTGAAGAGGATACTTTCAAGCGCCCAGCCCCGGGGGCCCGCATCCCGGGTGAGTCTGGCCGAGAAGTCGAGGGCGTTGCCGGAGTTGGTGGTGAGTGGGGTGCCGTTGTTGCGTTGTTCCTGCCAGCCCTGGGCGCGCAGGGTGAGGTGCCAGTCGCCTGTGGGGGTGAAGGCTTGTCGCACCCCGGCGTCGAAGGCTTGCGCACGGGAAGAGGCGCGAATGTCCACCGGGCCCCGGCGGTCGCTACGAATGACCGGGTACCCTGCGAAGTCGATTTCCTGAATGCTTGCAAAGAAGCGGGTGCGCCCCGAGGCGGTGTCCCGGGCGAAGGCGAGCGCACCTTGGTGGCGGAGGCGGTCGCCCGCGGAGGCTTCCACAAAGGCGAAGGGCGCCTCGTTGAGGAAACGGGAGTCCAGCGCGATGACGCCGCCGAGGGAGGCGGTGCCCCAGGGGCTGACCCCAGCCTGGGGCACGAGGCGCACCCCGGAAAGGCTGCTTGGGTGGAAGCGGTTCCACGCGACCCACCCGCCGAAAGGGTCGTTCATGGGGATCCCGTCGAGGAGGACCACGGAGCGGCTGGCGCCGTTGGGACCCACGTTCCCGAGGCTCACGCCCTGGGTGGTGGGGTGCGCGGTGGTGCTGTCGGTGCGCCGGAAAAGACGGAAGCCCGGCACCGCTCTGAGGATTCCATCCAGAGAGAGGGTCGGAGCGTGGCGGAGGGTTTCTCCGTCCAGAAGCACCTCGACGGCGGGGGTGTTCAAGGCGGTGTTGGAAAACGGGGCGGCACGGATCTCGAGCACCGCAAGACGGACGGCTTCCTCTGCGCGGGCTGGGGACGGAAGGCAGACGGCGGCCAGGCCAAGCCAGAAGTGGAGCGTCCCGGCTCTGGGGCGGGAGTGGTGAAGGCGGAGAGGGGCGTTCAAAATGTGCCGGGTGGGGAGGGGGGGGAGCGGATGGGGAGGCTTTTGGAGAGACCCCGCGGCCTCCCCGTTCATAGCCCGCTCCGCGCGGGAAACAAAGCCGGCGGCACGCGCAATAGAGCCCGGACGGAAATCAATCCAGCGGGGTCACGGTGGGACCGGCGGCCGCATGGGTGAGAAAACACGCCGGGAGAATGCCGGTCGCCTTCTGGTACTTTCGCGCGAACGTTTCCCAGGCCTCGGTGGCTTGCGCCTTGTCTACCAACGCGACGACACAGCCGCCAAAGCCTCCGCCAGTCATCCTGCATCCGTACACTCCCGGTACAGTGCCGGCCAGTCGCACGAGGGTGTCGAGTTCCGGGCAGCTAACCTGGTAGTCGTTGGCGAGGGAGTCGTGGCTGGTGTACATCAGGCTGCCGGCGGCTTTCCAGTCGGAGGCGCCAAGGGCGGAGACAAATGCAAGGGTGCGTGTGTTTTCGGAAATGACATGCGCCACGCGTTTTCGCAGGGGCTCGGGTAGGGACGCCGCTTTTGTCTGCCAGAGGAGGATGGAAACGTCCCGGAGGGAGTCCACCTCCAGCAGGCGGGCGGCTTCTTCGCATTCGGCCCGGCGTTTTGCGTACTCTCCGTCGGCGAGGGCGTGTTTGACGCCGCTGTTGACGACCAGAAGGAGAAGGGAGTCGCTGTTTAACTCCACGGGGGTCATTTGCAGTGAATGGCAGTCGAGGAGCAGCGCCTCACCGGCCCGCGCAAAGCTGATCGCAAACTGGTCCATGATGCCGCACGGCACCCCGGCAAACTCGTGTTCGGCGCGCTGGCAGAGGAGCGCCCTTTCAATCGGGGAAAGAGCCTTCTGGCAAAGGGTTTCGATCGCCTTTGCCGTTGCCAGTTCCAGCGCAGCGCTACTGCTCAGGCCCCCTCCGGCGGGGAGGTCCGCCGAAATACTCGCTTCAAAGCCGGGAATCTCCCATCCCAACTCTTGGTAGCCCGCAAGCACGCCTTCCACATACCGACCCCAAGGGACGCCTCCGGGACGGATGGGGCCGGACAGATCCAGGCGCACCGCCGCACTTTCGGTCTGGCTGTTAAGGTGCGCCTGCCGGTCGCTCCGGCGGCGGACGCGCATCTGGATTCCACGTTCCACGGCCATGGGCAGCACCCACCCCCGGTTGTAGTCGGTGTGTTCGCCGATGAGATTGACGCGGCCGGGGGCGTTGACCCGAAAGTCGGTGCTTGCCGCGGGTGCGGTTGCCGGGGATGGATTCGGATGCATGGGAGGGGCTGCGCTTCCGCGGGGATGGGGCAGTGGAGCACTTTAGTGGCCGCGGCTCAAAACCAGAACTCGTTAGCTGGCCGGGAAACAAAAAAGGCGGATTTGGGTCCGGCGGGAAGGATTGCCGGGAGGGTGTACGGAAGAAGTGCCTAAACTGGGGCTCCGCTGTGGAGCCCCTTTGGCGGGTCCTGTGTCGAATCGGATGGACCGAACCAAAATCAGCCGTGGTTCCCGCACGGCGTCCTGTGGGGGCCTTTTTCTGGCTCCCAAACCGCCCGGGACTGTGTTGAGGTGGTGGGATGAAACCCCTCGCTGAGGCACTGCTATACGGGATCCTGGACCTCGGTTACGTCGACCCTTCCAACTTGGAGCGGGTGACCGCCGCCCTGCTCGAGGGGGGCGTGGATGTTTTGCAACTCCGTGCCAAGGGAGCCGAGGAAGAGGAGGTGGAGGCCTTTGCCCGGCGCATCATCGGCCTGACGGAGTCCGCAGGCGTGCCGCTCATCCTCAACGATCACCCCCAGTTGGTGCCCTCGGTTGGTGCGCAGGGCGCCCATGTCGGGCAGGAAGACTTTGCGGTGGACGATGCGCGCTGGCGGGCGGGCAGAGCGCTGGCGGGGGAAGTCCCGCTCCCGCTCATCGGCAAGTCGACCCACTCGCTCCAACAGGCGGCCGCCGCTATGGACGCCGGGGCGGATTACATTGGATTTGGCCCCCTGTACGCCACCCCGACAAAACCGGGAAGGCCCGCGATCGGTCTCCAAGAGATCAATCAGGTCCAGGC
>JBIKSY010000405.1:0-2809 GCA_044348365.1 Chthoniobacteraceae bacterium | reverse complement strand
AAGCGTCCGCTAGGGTTGTCGATGAGGCCATCGAAATACGGTAGCCCGACCGTGGTGATGATGCCGCCGGAGAAACCCGCGCGCTCGATCAGCAGGGTCTTGGCGCCGTTGCGAGCGGACGAAAGCGCAGCCGCGATGCCCGCGCAGCCACCACCGCAGACGAGGACGTCCGTCTCGATGGTGCGTGTGGTCTTGCCGGAGGATTTTGCTTCCGTCGCGAGAAGCAGAGCAGGCACGGCCGCTGCGGATGCGACGGTGGCTGTTTGAAGAAAAGTGCGGCGAGTGTGTGAGGTGGTGGGGTTCATATCGATTAGCTCTTTTGGATCTTTGGCTGGTTTGAAGGATCGCCAATGAAGTAAGAAGGAACGGTCATGATGGATGCCACTTTATGCCTATTTGGGCGAATCGATCTGGATGACCTGGCTGCAGTAGCCGGGCAGGGTCGACGGTAGTTTACCTTTTGCGTGCGGGAGTGCGGCGCGCGTCAGGAAGTCGCTGCATTGCGCATCGCGGCTGACTTCCAGTGCGCCGGACTTTTCACCACCAGATGAGTTTGCGATGATACAGACCTCCGCACCATCCGGACGGCGATGGTGGCTCACTTTGAAATCAGATGGCTCGATGCACGGGACGCGATCAGATTGCCAATGAGGAATCCACTCGCAGCGTTCCGCGCTAAGATCGCCGATCAGGCGGTTCAACTGCATAACCTTACGACTGGGCTCATTCATGGGATTCTCAAGCAGTACACTGATCCCAAAGCCATTTAAAAATGAACAGGCGGGGTCGACTGCGACGACAACCACATGTGCGTGCTCCTCCGCTTCGGCACAGAGACTGTACGTGCAAAAAAACAAAAGGGGCATGAGCGCCTTAATCATAGACGCGATATGCTACGCTAGGAGTCCTCAAACCATGGCGACAAACTCTATGTGAAAGACGACAACGCCAAAGGTCGGTATCCATGGAGACCCCGAGGCGATTCTGAGTCGTCCCTCAAGGTAGCTCCCGCACGCGCAATTTCCGAAACTGAATCGGCGACCCTTCGCTTTCCAAGCACAGGTAACCTTTGGCAGGTTCGATTGCAGTGCCGCCGGAGACTTCTTCGCCGTTCACCCACAGGCGAACCTCTCCATTGATGGCGCGGATGTAGTAATGATTCCACTCCCCGTGACCTTTGCTGAGATGCTTGCGAGGGAAGCTGCGGTTGCCGTCAGGCGACAAGGGCGGAAACGGGGTCATTTTGACGCGCACAGGAAAAACGTCGCCATTGGTACCGAACCAGTCGGTCTTGGCTCCCTTGGCCTTCATCATCTCCGTGAAGCCATGGTCGAGTATCTGGACTTCAATCCCATCGGGCAGCCGCTGCTTACCCTCAAGCGTCAGTTTTTCGATAGATTCGGGCTTTGCCCAAACAAACACGCCGGAATTGCCGGCGGATTTTTCGTGCATCCACTCGACCACCATTTCGAAGTTCGTAAATTCCTGCTTGGTTCGCAGTACGCCGATGGGCGCGCCCGTGCAGTGCAGAACTCCACTTCTCCAGGTCCAGGTGTTTTCGGGCGTGTTGACGATTGCGAAGTCGCTTTCTCCAAGCGAACGCCATCCCGGACCTTCATCGTCGATGAACGCTCGGACTGTCCCGGTCCCTTTGTGGACGCCTACAGCGGGGGCGCCGATTTCTTGTGCCTGAGTCGTAGCGGCAGAGCAGAAAATGAGACTGAGAATGAGGTTTCTATACATAAGCAGTTTAAGATGCGTGGAGTACGGCAATTGGATCGGCATTAATTGTCTGAGTTGCGCGGAGCCTCAGCGGCATTGTCTCTCTCGACAATAATCACACCCCACGGAGCAAGCACGGGAATCGCTACCGTCCCGTCCTCGGCGACTGGGAGTAGTGTCGAGCGCACGAGAGGCGCGTAGTCGTGGCTGTCGAAGGCTTTCTCGTGAGCAGCGCGATCATACGACGCAACGGGCTGGAGCAGTCGCAGAGTCACGGGGGCGTCTCCAAAAAAATAGCGCGTCCGCACTGTGATGGGGAAAGGCTTTGGTTCGTCGCGCCAGTCGACTAGATGAATCACCGCGGCGGTCGTTGGCGCCCCAAACAAAGCCCGTACAGTGGTCAAAACGTGCGGCGCGGCAGATCCAAGATCGAGCGGCAGAGTACTATCCTTCCAACGTACGTCTTGGACGCCGCACCCTGTGGCAAATGCTTCAGAATAGCCATCGAGGTACACACCAATCTGCCGAATGAAAGCTGTGAGGTCCGCGTAGTTCTCCGGCTTTCCGAAGTAGCGCTGTGCATCGGGAAGAAAAGTGTCCCACGGCATCTCGATGAGTGCGCCGATCGCATAGGCTGTGGCGATCGTTTTGCGCGTGTGCAGAATCCAGTCGGCCGACTCCTGCTCTGCAGGCGAGGCCACGGTTTTAAGAGGCATCGTGGTAGTTTGAAGACGGCCGTGATTGCGGGCCTGCAGCACGGACTCATAAAGATCGACCGGCGTCGCCTTCTTTGCGCTCAGTTCGCCGATGCAAAAGTCAAATGGCATCCGCACTGCGCTCCAGTCGCTGGCGCCGTTGTTGCAAGAAACGGGGACTCGTCGGCCCGCCTTCTTGTCGAGCGCGGCTCGCCAGCGCGTATGAAAAGCAACCGAGGCCTCTGTCTGAAACTGCTTGAAATACGTTCGCAACGGTCCGCCTCCGGTCCAACGCCTGAAGCCATCGCCGCTCGGCGCATCCTTTGTCCTCAAATGCGCGGCATAGTCGAACGTGGCCAGATCATTTACGCCAGCCTTTGTGAGCTCTTTCG
>JBIKSY010000151.1:0-9387 GCA_044348365.1 Chthoniobacteraceae bacterium | reverse complement strand
GGATGAGGTTCAAAAGGCAGGCAGCCTCGCGAAAAATGTTCTGCCAGAGTCATTGGCCTACACAGAAACCGAATCGGGAAAAACCAGGTTGGCTCAATCCACCGGATATAACATTTAGAAGAGTCAGAAAGCACCAGGATCACCAAGCAGAAACACAGGGGGTTCAGCAGCACCCGCCACATGCCCATTGGCCACTGCCATGACCAACCCTGATTCTCAAAATAACTTCATTCGCGACCTTCTCCAGTTCCTTTCCCAAGAAGGTTCGGACCGCAATCTCCAAGATCCTCCAAGTGCTCCTCAACAAAGCCATGCTTCCGGAACGTTCCGACGTCCCTGACGACAAACCCGATGAGCGCACATCCGAACGACAAGGCTATGCCAATGACTTCAAATCCAGAGCCCTCCACAACCCCCTCGCTGCCCTCTGTCTCGACATTCCTCAGGTTCGCGGCGACATCGAGTTTTATCCCACGGCTCTGGAGCGTTATTCGCCTACGGACAAAGCCGCTGAATGGCAGGAGGTCACTCTGGCTCTGGCCCGGCAAGGCCTTTCCGCGATCCTGCGCCTTGATCTCCCCGGAGCCGATGGGACTTCCAAAACAACACGGGGAAACCGAAAAAATGGGCGATCTGTGAACTTCCTTTCAATGACACACCTACTGATCGAGCCCTTGCCGTTAGGGGCCGTAAGCCAGAGACTGTCCCACCGCCTTTCCTCCCTCAATCTAGCTCAGAAAAAGAAGCACCCTTTATTCTAGGACCGGTCGCCGGGGCGGACACCGAAGCGCCGCAATACGCTCCATCACCGTCTCGCTGACCCGCTTGTAGGCGGCCTTCGTGTCGCCCTTGAAATCCTCCGAAGTGAAGCGCAATGCCTCACCTACAACAAGGGTCACAGGAACGAAGCGAATCTTCGATGCGTCACGAGGAAACGCCTCATGCGCGCCAAAAATGCGCATCGGCACCACGGGCGCCAGCGTTTTTGCCACAACCAACCCGATACCGGACTGGGCAGGCAAAAGCCGCGAGTCGCGGCTGCGGGTTCCCTCTGGAAACACAAGCGCTCCCGCTCCTGTATTCACCACGCGAATGAGCGATTTAAGTGCGCTCATATCGCCACCCTCCTGATCGTAGGGGATGACGTTAAGATCGAGCAGCGCTCCGCCAAGCACGGGGATTTCCAGAAGGGATTTACGGGCAAGAAAATATATCTCACGGTCACACGCAATCCCAGCCAGGGGCGGATCCAGAAAACTCTGGTGGTTCATTGCCAAAAGGAGACCCCCGCTTGCAGGAATAGCCTCCCTGTTGATTACCCGAAAGTCGAAACAGCAATGGGCCACAGCCCGCGTCAGGTAGTAGGCAGTCTGGTAAATGAGTCCCATTGCAGCGGGGTGCGTGCACTACGGCTAAGCCGACAAAGGGAGGATCCCCAAAGGCAGGAGCAGACGCAGCATCTCGGCAACCACCTGGGCGACGTTCATGTGGGAACTGTCAATCACCCAGGCACCGTCCGGCACCGTCAGCGGAGAGCTTTTGCGCGCTGAATCCATCGCATCGCGCAAGGCCACCGGATCGTTGAGCCCCTGCCCCAGGCGCCGGGCAGCGCGCACCTCAACCGAGGCGTCGATGTAGAACTTGGCAGGCGTCTGGGGAAACACGACCGAACCGATATCGCGCCCCTCCATCACCGAATGGCAGTGCAGGCCGTACTCCCGCTGCATCTCTACCAGACGGTTGCGCACACAGGCTAGGGTCGCGATTTTTGAGACCCCCGAGTTCACCTCGGGACTCACCAAAGCCTCCGCAGGATCCACTCCTTCCACACGGAAACAGGACTGGCCGTCCTCGATCCCAGCCTCCAAACGGCTCGCTTCCAGCAGGTGCTCGACGGCAGTTGCGTCGGCAGGATCCACCCCTTTTTGGAGGGCCAGCCAGGTGACTGCCCGGTACATGGCCCCCGTGTTGACGTAAACGTAGCCGAGGCGATGGGCCAGCGCCCGCGAGACGCTGCTCTTACCAGAAGCCGCCGGCCCGTCGACTGCCACCACTCGGAACTGACCCAGGCTCATGGCTGCGCCTCCATTGCGTCGGCAGCGGCCTCAAGTCGCCATTGAAAAGGATCACTCCCAGCCTTCTGGGCCATCACCCGGCGCAGCAAATCGTAGAACCCGGGATAGGAAGTGTTCACGCATTCGGTGCCCGTAATCGTTGTCTGTCCCTCCGCAAACAGGCCTGCGATGGCAAAAGCCATGGCGATCCGATGGTCGCCGCGGCTCTCAAGGGTCGCGCCGCGCAGCCCCCCTCCGGTGATCTCCAGCCCGTCGGGCTTCTCCACGACAGCCACGCCCATGGCCTTCAAATGCGAGGCAACCGCGGCGAGGCGATCTGTTTCCTTCACGCGCAATTCAGCGGCGTCCGATATCACCGTAGTCCCCTCCGCCAAGGCCGCGGCAACGGCTAGAATCGGAATCTCGTCGATCACATTCGGAATTTCCTTCCCCTCGATCCGGGTCGCCTTGAGCTGCGTGCCAACCACGTCTATAGAGCCGACCGGCTCCCCAAAGTTGCTCTCCTCAAACTCCCGAACCCGAGCCCCCATCCGTGCCAGCACGCCCAAAATCCCGGTACGGCTCGGATTGAGCCCCACCTTGTTCACCCGTAAATGCGACCCTGGACTCGCGGCGGCCGCCACCAACCAAAAGGCAGCGCTGGAAACATCCCCCGGCACCCGGAAATCCCGCGGTTGAGGACGGACACCGCCGTTTACGCTCACCTTGAGGCCTTCACGTTTCAAGGCGACGCCGAAGTACTCGAGCATGCGCTCGGTGTGGTCCCGGCTCAGGTGTGACTCGGTAACTGAGGTGGTTCCCTCGGCAAACAGGCCGGCCAGCAGGACCGCGCTTTTGACCTGGGCGCTAGCCACGGGCGAAACGTAATCAATGGGGTGCAGAGTACCACCGTCAATGCGAAGGGGCGGGCGTCCCTGATCACCCTCCGCTGTGATGCGCGCGCCCATCTGGCCGAGCGGGTCGATGACACGCCGCATGGGCCTGTTTGAAAGCGAAGCATCCCCAAAGAGCCGGCTGGTGAAGGGCTGGGCGGCGAGGATCCCCGAGAGCAACCGCATCGTGGTGCCGGAGTTGCCACAGTCAATGTCCCGCTCCGACGCGTGAAAACGGCCGCCCGTGCCATGAATGATCAACGTCGTCGGGTTGGGACGCTCGATTACGACCCCCAGGCTGCGGAACGCCTCCATCGTGGAAAGGCAGTCCTCGCCAGGGAGAAAACCTCGGATAACGCAGGAACCGGAAGAGAGGGAGGCCAGAATTACGGAACGGTGGGAAATGCTCTTGTCTCCAGGCACTTCCAGTTCACAGTGAAGGGCTTCCGCCCGTTGAATGGTCCAATCCATGTAGTTAAATAATTGTCGCAGGCGAGAGTCCATCCCGGCGCTCTTTGGCCGAGGCTAAAAATTCTTGGATCGCTGCCTCCGCCTCAGAGCCACCTCCTTCGAGGTGCGTCGCCAAGGGCTCCAGGATCGCAATCAGCCGACGGAGGCTACCAGCAACCGCACCGCGGTTGGAACTCAGGATTTCGGTCCACATCGAGGGCAGCCCGGAGGCGATCCGCGTGGAGTCACGAAAACCCGGGCCGCAGAAACCAAACGCCTCGGGGCACGCGACCGCCACGTTTTGCACCAGTGCAGCGGCCGTCAGATGCGGCAGGTGGCTGATGAGTGCGCATACTTCATCGTGGGTTTGCGGGGAAAGAGAGCGTACCCGGCATCCCAAGCGCGTCCAAAACACTTCGGCCCTTTCGCACGCGGCAGTCTTGGTCTGGCCCGGTTCCGGAGTCAGGATGCAAACCGCGTTGACAAACAGGTCTGCGCGGGCCGCCGCAAGTCCGGCTTTTTCGGAACCCGCCATCGGATGGCTTCCCACAAAGAGAGCTCGCTCGGCAAGCAGAGGCGCCAAGACCTGACACACAGACCTCTTGACGCTGCCCACATCCGTGACGAGGGCCGAGGGGGAGAGTTTTGGCAGCGCCTGACGAAGTACCCCCTCCATTGCGCCAACCGGCACGCACAAAACAACGGTGTCGGCCCCCTCAACAGCCTCCTCCACACTGCCCGTGACCAAATCTGCAACCGCCAAGCCACGCGCCTCTTCAAGCGCCTCCGTCCGCCGCGCCCAAAGGCGGACGTTTGTTTCAGGGTCTTCCCGCAATGCCAGCGCGATGGAACCTCCGAGTAGACCGGGACCAAGAATGGCAACGCTTTTCATAAAAAGAGAAACCCGGTCTGCCGGCAGTGCCGAAAGACCGGGGGAATTCTAAATAGGGTGGAAGGGCGTAAACTGAGCTTTTAAGGCAACCGTACGCCCTCAAAATCAGGGCACCAACATCACGCGGCCCTTGGGATCCTTAACCTCAGTGCCAGGGGGAAAGCGGACACCGTTCTGATCGGTAGCGTCGAGGATCGTGCCGTCATAAGGACTCTTGATCCAATTAGGTTTTCCTGGCACTCGCTTTGCGTATTCCGGAGCCGCGGGCTTGGGGGCAGCAGGAGGAGGCGTCTGTGGCGGGGCAGGAGTGGGAACGGGAGCAGGAGTGGGAGCGGGTGCCGGTTGGGGCTGTGCAACAGGCTGTGGTGCGGGATCTGGCAGCGAGGAAATCGGCGCGGCGCTCCCCACAAAACCGGGTCCCCCAGCGGGTTCCTGGTTCGGAGCCCCGGAGGGCACCGCCAACGGATCCACCGCGCCAAAGTCGTCTTGCATCAATGGGGTGGATTGCGGGCGGAATCCCGCACGTTTGGCCGGGATATACGAATCGTCCTGCTGGGCACAGCCGCCAAGAGTCATTACCAGGGCGGTACCAAGGGCTGTTCCTGTCAGAACGATTCCTGAATTGCGTTTCATCTCCATAACTCTATTCCAAAGAAAGCTTCTGCCGCAACTCTTGCAAGCGGAGAACATGGTTTCCGTGTAGACCCTCCGCCTGCCTTCCCGGGGCACCGACCAGCCCCAAAGGGAATCCCGAACTCAACGCCGCGGCAGCCCGCACCCTGAGAATCGCAGACCGCCATCTGAACCGTCGCACCTGCCCGTAAACTCCGCCACCCCACCCCGCTGCAAGCGCAGCGCACCGGAGTCATTGTTTGCGTGGGCGACCACGTAGACGACCCCTTGTCCCTGCCGCTCCTCCCTCACCCGGTACTCCCCCGGGGGAAACGCACAATCCACAAGCGCCCCCTCGGCTCCGCCGAAGAGCACCAGCGTCAGCGCCCCGGGCTCGCGCGGATCGGGCCGCACCCCCGCGACCCGGCCACGCAGCAGGAGCTTCACACCCCGGTAGGTCTTGTCGGCCCTCTCCTTGGACAACTGGTAGGCTTGGTGGACCTCTTCGGCGCTTACCTGCGCCCCGGCCGAGAGGCGCTGCGCGGGTGAGGTGGCGTCCTGCAAGCGCTGGATGGCACCGCGCACCTCCACTGCCTCGTCCAGCTTTCCGGCCACCGTGAGTGTTTTCTTTATCTCCACCAGCTTGGGCACCGCTTCGAGCACGATCTGGGCGATCATCTCCGACTGTTTCCCAAGCAGCTCAGACTGAAGTTCCTTGAGGCTGCGGGGCTCCTCCACCACATGCCGCGACTCCAAGGGACGCTCAGGGTCGGCGTGCGCACGCTGCTCCTCCGAACGCACTGCGAGCGCCCCCTCCAAGTCACCCGCCTTTTGAAAGCCCGCCCGTAGCTCCAGAAGTCTCTTTTCGTAACGGTTTCCGATTTCCACCCGCACGGACTTCATGCTCCGCTCGCACCGGTCCACCTCGGCCTGCACAATGTCTTTGGCCAGCATCTGCGCCTTTCCCTGCGACGGGGGCGCCAGAAAAAGACACAGCTGAAGCAACGCGGGCAGGGGGCAGAGGAGAAATCGGGGAGGCATCCCCAAACCAGTGCCAAACCTGCCGCCCCGCAGCGAGCGATAAAAACACCCCGCGTTCCTTCATCCGGTCCCGGTGCCGCCGGCCCGGACGATCCAACCCACCCGCCGAGCAAGGAACGGCAGGCCACCCCAATGCAGCGCCCCCCAGTCAAAGCCAAGCGCCCTCCTACAGGCCGCGGCCCGCGAGCGTCGAGCGCAGGCTGCCCTGCCGGCGCGTCGGATTTTCCACCGCAGCGCGTAGCGAGGCTGCACTGTACCAAAACTCCACCCCCCTCCGGGCTCGCGTCAACCCCGTGTAGAGCAGCTCCCTAGTCAGCACGGGCACCGGTTCCTGCGGCAGGACCAGCAGCACCTCGTCAAACTCTGAACCCTGGCTTTTGTGCACCGTCATTACAAAAGCGGTTTCGTGCGGAGGCAGCTGCCCAAGCGGGAGCCCACGCACCCCGCCGCCGGGCGCTGGGAAAACCGCCTGCAACACACCGTCCTTGCGCCAAACTACGCCGGTGTCTCCGTTGAAAAGCCGCTGTTCATAGTCGTTGCTGGTCACCAGCAGTGGGCGCCCGTGGTAATGGGGCTCGGCCCGCTGGCCTCCCCCCAAAAGCCGCCTTTCCACAAGGCCGTTGAGGGTGCGCACCCCAAACGGCCCCTCCCGCAAAGCACACAAAACACGGAACCTTTCCAGCGCCCCCAGCGCCTCCTCCGGGCTCCCGGACTGGCGCAAATTCCAGAAGGGCAGCCAACCGCGGGCCGCCCGCTCCTGAAGCTGCGCCCCGCACGCGGCGCAGTCCTCCGGCAACAGGCGCGCCACCAGGTGAGTACCCTCCCCCCTTGGGTCCACATCCCCAAGGGTGGCAAGTTGCTTGAGCACGGCAGTCGAGTCCCCCGCCTCGCTGTTGACCGCCGCGCTGATCCGTCCAATGGGGCTGTCGGAGGGAAACCGGTGGCTCACGTTTAAGTGAATACAGCGCTCCCCCAGCGCGCTGTTGTGCTGGGCCGCCGCCTGAATATCGGCGAGAACCGCTCCTCCCTCAACCGAGGGAAGCTGGTCCTTGTCCCCCAGCAAAAACAGCCGGGTGTGCGGCAACAACGCGTCGAGAAGCTGTGCAAACAGCGGGAGGGAAATCATCGAGACTTCGTCTACCACCAGGATGTCGGCGGCCAAAGGATTGCCGGCATGGTAGCGAGGCGGCCTTCCCTCGCCCGAAATGCCCAGCAACCGGTGGATGGTGGAAGGCTCGTCGGGGACCTGCTGCGGCAGTCCACGCAGATCGGCCACACGATTTGCCGCATTCCGGAGGGACTCCTGCATGCGCGCGGCGGCCTTGCCCGTGGGCGCGGCCAAACGGATGCGCAGGGGCTGTTCGTGCGAGGAATGAAGCGAGAGAAGTAGTCCTAGAAGTTTGGCGACGGTGGTCGTCTTGCCGGTGCCGGGCCCCCCGGTGACCACGCACAAACGGCTTTGCAGCGCGCTGTTGGCTAGCTTGCGAAAGAGACCCGAGGGGTCGTCCCCGAAGAATCGGGTGATGGCGGCGGCCCGCTGCTCCTGCGGAAGGGGAACCGTCTTACCATGGGGAGCAAGCCGGGCCAGCAGTCCCAGGGCGAGGCCCTGTTCCCGCCGGTGGTCCCGTTCAAAAAAGAGCCGGTCCGCCGCGTCCAGGACGAGGGGTTTTCCCGACCCGGGCGCCCCAACCACCGCCAGCGCGCGGAGTTCTGCGCACTGGACAGCCGTGGGGTTTTGGGCGAGACACACGTGCCCATCGGCCTGGTCAGCCCCCAGACGGACGACCAGTTCGTGCAACAATGGAGAAGGTGAGCCGGCGAGCCTGCAAAGCAGGTCAGCCAGCGCCCGATAGGAGTGTGCGCCGTGGTCTGTCGGTGCGGCCTTTTCGCCGGCCGGGCGGGTGTTAGCAAGCATGTGGGACGGATTGAAAGAGCTCCTCCAGGGCCACGATTTCGGCCTCCGAGGGCCGCACGCGGTAAACGCCGGTTCCCGGGGAGCGTGGACAAACGCCCCGGACAAAGACATAGAAAGCGCCCCCGAAGTGCGTTTCGTACGCGTAACCGGGGATCCGGGAGGAGAGGTAGCGGTGCAAGGCGAGGGCATACAGGCTGGCCTGCAAAAGGTAGCTGTGTTGCACCATCGCCGCGTGCATCCCGGCCGTGTCGTAGGCGGCCGCCTGCGCGCCCAGACGGTTGGACTTCCAGTCGACGATGTAAAACCGTCCATCCTGCTCGAGGATCAGATCCATAAACCCCTTGAGCCAACCCTGCCTCGCATCAAAGTACAGGCGACCCGCCGCGTCTTCCCCCAGCGCGGCCCGGAGTTCGTTGGAAGAAAACTCACTCATGGGAAGTAGAAACTCCGCCTCCACCTTCCGCTGTTGCGCCGGGATCCGCCCCAACACCAGTCCGTCACCCAAGTCCGCCTCCAAAACCGCCCGCAGGGTCTCACTGACCGCCCCGGTCCAAAGCGCCGCATCGAACCCTGCGATGAGCAGGCGGCGACTGACCTCCGCCTCAATCTCGGAGGGAGCGGTAAACTCGATGTTCTCAAAAATCGAGTGCAGACAACTGCCCGCACCGGCCCCCGCAGGAAAGGCGTGGATGGATTCGCCATCGAGCGCCTCGACCCAGACCGGGCCCGATACATTGTCGTTGTCCCGCTCCTCATGTTCCGCCCCGGCACTCAGGCTGCTGAAGCTGTGGACCCCCCACCCCAAATCGAGCGGTCTGGTATAGGGGCGTGCGCTCAATGCCCGCCCCCCGGCAACGGGCCGCTTCCAAGAGACCGGCAAAGGCTCCGGCCAGTCGCACACGTGAATTTCCGCGGGGCCCGCCTCTAGGACCTCGCTGACGGCGGCTCCTACCTGCTCCGGGGTCTGGAGTTGCTTGAGCTGGCGCTCTGCCTGCTCCCAGTTTTCCGGGCTCACGGGCAGGCCGTGAAAAAGCCAGGCCGTCCCCGAACTCTCAGCGTCCTTGATCGCCCCCCAGGCCAGATAACAAAGCCTCTTGGCGCGGGTCGCCGCCACGTACAGCAGGCGGGTTTGCTCCGCCGCAGCCTCCCGATGGATCCGAGGCGAAATCTGCGAAAGCACCGCGGCCGCCGCCGGACTTTTCCCGAGGGCGTCCACCCGAAGCACGGGGCTCTGCCCGTGAGCCCCGGGAGGAAGCACCGCCTGAGAACGCCTGTATTGGCGCGAAGTCCCCCCCGCCCACGTGAAGGGACAGTAGACCACCTCCCACTCCAGACCCTTGCTCGAGTGCATGGTCAGCACCTGAACCGCGTGCTCGTCACTTTCAAGACGCATCTTCGACGAGTCCTCCACCTCGGCGTCGGTGTCCCCGCCAATCTGCTGTTCCAACCAGCGCAAAAGCGGCCCCGGCAGAACCGGACAGTTTCGCGAGGCCGTCGCCAGCAGTTCGCCTAGGTGCAACAGATTGGTCA
>JBIKSY010000150.1:0-9390 GCA_044348365.1 Chthoniobacteraceae bacterium | reverse complement strand
GACGGCCAGAGCGCCCTCCAGTCGCGACACCCTTACTGCGTGGCTGCGGTTCCGTCCGTCGGGTGCGCGTCTCCATGCCGGACGAATCTCTGCACCAACCGCACGACAAACTCTTTCGCGCCACGTTTTCCAATCCGGAGAACGCCGCAGGCTTTCTGCGTCACCACCTCGGCGGCCCGCTCCCGGCCCTTGTCGACTGGAACTCCCTGTCGCTCCTTCCCGGTTCCTTCATCGACTCCCGGATGGCCGGCTCTGAAGCGGACCTCCTTTTCTCCGCCAAAATCGGCGGCTCCGACGCCCTTCTTTACCTCCTTTGGGAGCACCAGCGTACGGACGCCCCGCTCATGGGCCTGCGCCTGCTCTCGTACATGGTGCGCATTTGGAAAAGGCAGGTCAGCGAAAGCGGCCCCTTTGCCAGACTCGCCCCCATTCTCCCGCTCGTGCTCGCCCAGGACAAGGACCACTGGAAAACCTCCACGCATTTCCACGACCTCTTCAACTTTCCGCAAGGCGACTGGCATGCCGTCGAGGGCTGCACCCCGGATTTCGCCTTCCGTCTACTCCAACTGGTGGACCTGCCCTACGAAGACATCCACGGCACACCCGAAGGCATCCTGACCCTGCGTAGCCTCAAAGCCGAACCCCTGGGCGAACTCTTCCATGATCTGGTGTGGGACCGCGCCGTCATCACCGGCGTCAGCCGCGAGGCGGTGGAGCGGTTCTTTCATTACGTGCTCAATGCCAACGTTGACACGGAGGTTTTCCGGGAGAAAGTAATACAGCAGGAGTCCAAAAAACTAACCGAACTCGCCATGACACTCGCAGACCGTTTTCGACAGGAAGGACGCCAGGAAGGACGTCAGGAAGGACGTCAGGAAGGACGCCAACAAGAGATCGCATCCCTGCAAAGAGCCTTGCTGGAGGTGCTGGACGTCCGTTTTGGGTTGGTTCCGGAGGGCCTTGCAGAGACCGTCCTCGCCGTCTCCGATCTGGGCATCCTCAAAATGCTGCATAAGACGGCCCTCACCTGCCCGGGTTTGGAGTCCTTTGCCTCGAATCTTTGATCTTCCTACGAGGGGAATCACAAGACGCGATTCTCTCCTCCCGTAAGGGGAAGGTGCGGCGTCCAAACCGCAGGCCAGCCGCAACACCCGTACTGCGTGGCCGCGGTTCCTTCCGCCGGGCACGCGCTCCCATGCCGGACGAATCGCTGCACCAACCGTACGACAAACTCTTCCGCGCCACGTTTTCCAATCCGGAGAACGCCGTTGCGCCCGGTTGGGGCGGCTGGCTGGGGGAGCTTGGGCGAAAGAAAACGCTTCTCATTCCGCCGGGGATGTTCACCGTTTCAGCGTCACCCCCTTTTACGCATGAAATCTTTTCCGCTGCTTTCTTACCTTTTCCTGGCCTCGGCCGGGGCCATTCAGGCTGCGCCCCAGCCGAACATCATCCTCTTCCTCGCCGATGACCTCGGCTATGGCGATCTGGGCGCTTTTGGACATCCGGTCATCCAGACGCCGAACCTGGACGCGTTTGCCAAGCAGGGCGTAAAGCTCACCCACTGCTACGCCGGAAGCGCGGTCTGCAGCCCGTCGAGATCCGCCCTCCTCACCGGCCGCACCCCGCATCGGAACGGCGTTTACACGTGGATTGCCGAGGGCAGCGAAGTGCACCTGCGCTCCAGTGAGGTTACCCTGCCAAAGCTGCTCAAGGGAGCAGGATACACCACCTGCCACAGCGGAAAGTGGCATCTCAACGGGCTCTTCAACCAGCCCGGTCAGCCGCAACCGGGCGACCATGGCTACGACTGGTGGCTGGCCACGCAAAACAACGCGGCCCCCTCCCACGAAAACCCCGCAAACTTTGTGCGCAACGGTGAACCGGTGGGCCAGATGCAGGGCTACTCGGCGCCCCTGGTCGCCGGCGAGGCGATCACGTGGTTGAGGGAAAAGCGCGATCCGGCGAAGCCGTTTTTTCTCGCAGTGTGGACGCATGAGCCGCACTACCCGATTAAGTCGGATCCGAAATTCAAGGCGCTCTATCCCGACCTCGCAGACGACATCCAGCGCGAGCATTACGCCAACGTGACGCAGATGGACCACGCCTTCGGAATGCTCATGAAGGCGCTCGACGAACAAAAGCTTACGGAAAACACGTTCGTCTATTTTACGTCCGACAACGGGCCCGAGGGGGACGGGGTCAAGTCGCCCGGACGCGGCTCCACCGGGGGCCTGCGCGGACGCAAGCGGGACCTGCACGAGGGGGGCATCCGCGAACCAGGGATGGCGCGGTGGCCCGGCCACATCAAAGCGGGGACCACGAGCGATGTGCCGGTGATCGGCAGCGACGTGTTCCCCACGATGCTGGCGCTTGCCGGCGTCGAAGCGCCGAAGGACCGGGTGCTCGACGGGGTCGATGTCCTGCCGGTGCTCACCGGCGCGGCTCCCAAAGTGGAGCGGACGCAACCGCTTTATTGGAAGCTGCTGATGGCGCCCAATGCCAAAGTGGCGATGCGCGTGGACGAGTGGAAGATTCTCGCCAACGCGGAACTGACCGAGTTTGAACTGTATAACCTCGCCACCGACGTCAGGGAGACGCGGGACTTGAAGGAGACCGAGCCGCAGCGCTTTGCCGCGCTGCGCGAGCAGCTTCGCGCCCACAACGCCGCGGTCGACGCCGAAGGGCCCGACTGGCCGCAGCGCCTGCAGGCCAGCGGCGGCAAGCCGAAGGGGGAGCAGAATCCAAAACGGGCAAAGTAAGCGAAGTGGGCGCCTGTCGGGGAGCGACTTGGAGCGCCGCGTCGCTGGTACCGTGGCGCGTCATTGAGGGCGACAGGGCAAGGCTGCTGTGCCGGCCTTGTCGCGCAATCGCGGTACTCCGTGATGGCGGAGGTTGTTTCCCCATGTGGGGCTGGCGGAAACGCCCCCTTTTTCGAATCTCTTGCGCAGCCCCGGCTAGGGCGTGTTCAAGGCCTGCTTCATCGCCTCCAACAGGATGGGCTCCACCCCTGGGGCCACGTTGGATGCGTTCGGGCCCGTTTCGTAGCCGCCTTCGGCGTACGCCTTTTCCATGCCGATATATCCGGGGCCGTAGTCCCCGTAAGCCGCGAGGGTCACATGCAGGTCCGGACGCATCGCCTTGGCGGCAAGCTGGTACTCGACAAAAAGCTCCCCGGGTAAATGTAACATCCGTGCGTCGCCCACACGCAGACAGGTCACCTCAAGCGCACGCCCCGACTGGCAGCGGGTCAGCCATGCAAGTTGATCCGCGTAGGAAATGTACCCGCGTGCGGGTGTCTCCTTGAGCTTCCTGAGCAAATCCTCCGCGTTCAGATGCGGCGCGGGCGGCAGCCGCACCGGCACGCTTGTCCAACCGATGTCGGCCGCCTGCAACGGCTTCCTGACCGTGGCCTCCAGCGCCTGTTTCATGCCGTCCGCCAGCCGGTTGGCCAACGCCATGCGGTTTTCCCAGGCGCCGTCGTTGTATTTGCCCGCCGTCACATTTCCGCCGGCTCCGTTGAAGTGCACATGCAGGGTGTGGGGAAAGGACTGGCCCCGGATGAACCGCGCGATTCCCGGAAAGTCCGGATGCGGAATTCCCAGCCTGTAGTAGCTCTGGGGATGACAGGCGTATCCGGTGAGGACTGCGACCGGCGCGTCCTTGTCCCAAAAAGAAAGGGAGGTGACCACTGGATCAATGAGTCCTTCGGGTTCGTTCCGGATCGCGGGGTCCCTGGTCGAGGAGGTGCGCGAGGCGCGGATGCGGCCGTCCGGCCCGGGGATGCGCCGGTTGCTGGCGACCTCCTTGACCACCGCCTCGCCCCAGCCCCAGTGGGTGACCTCCCGCGCCACAGGTAGCGCCGCACGGACCGCGTCCGCCGCACGCGCGATGACCTGCCGGTGGAAGCCGCCTTCAAAACGGGTGTACCCGGCGATCCCGTGCTCCTTGAGCAGCCGCTCGGCGGTGAAGTCGCACCCCGGGGCATCGTGTTGGTGGAGCGCGTGGACCGCGACACGCGCAGGCGTCGTGCCCGCCGCCTCGGCGAGGGCCGCGCGAAAGGCATCGTGCCCCTCGTTCGCGATGCCGATCCAGTCCACGGCGCACAGGACCAGCGGGTCACCCGCGCCAAGCAACACCACGCCCCGGCAGCGGAGGGTCATTTCATCCAGTCTTTTGACCGTGTCGTAGGCCATCGGCGCGCCCAGCGGCGGGGTGGCGTCCACGTCAAAGGTTGCCAGCCGCAGGGGGACCTGAGCGAAGGCCGGAAGGCACAGCAGCAGGTGAAGGAGGAGGAACCGGAGCAGCATGGTGGCGGGTGGGTTAGGGGAGGGTTTCGATGAAAGTCAGAAGATCCGCGAGCGACTGCGGCTCCAACCCGGCCTCCAAACCCTCGGGCATCATGCTTTTGCCCTCGGAGCTGGAGCCCTTGATGTCCCTTCGCTGAATGTTCTGCGGGACGCCGCCCCCCTGCAAAAGCGTGACCGCCTGGGCTGTGTCCTCCGCAATCATTCCCGTGTAGATGTCGCCACCCTTGGTGGTGATGGTGTGAACGATGTACTGCGAGGCGACCTCCTTGTTCGGTTCAAGAATCGCGGTGAGCAGCGCGTCCCTGCCCTTGCTCTTGACCGTGAGCAGATCGGGACCGACCTGCAGGCCGCGGCCTGCAGCGCGGTGGCAGGCCTGGCAGCGCGCGTCGTACACCTTGCCTCCGCGCTCGGCGTCGCCTGGAAGCGTGGCAGCCGCCTGGTATTTTGCCGTGATGCTTTCCCGGGAGGGCGGCAGCACCTCTGCCAGCGCTGCGCGCGCCTTACCGGCGATTGCCGGCGCCTTACTGGAGACGAGGGCCTGGATCCGGGCAGGACTCAGCGCGGCGACCGGCACCCCGCCGCTTGCCAAGGCTTCCAGCAGCGCCAGCGTGCGGTCCTCCCGCGCCATGAGAGCGTTTAGGATGCCCTCCCTGGTCTGCGGCCCAGCCCCAGCCCAACGGGCAAGCAACAATCGGGACAGCGCGCCGCCCGCACGGGGCGAGAGGAGTCTGACCGCCTCTGCCTCAAAGCCATCGCCCTGTCCGGATGCGAGACACGCCTCCAAGGCGGAGACGGTGACGGCCTCGGGGGCGACAGACAACAACTCCAACGCTTTCAGCTTGCGCTCAGGCGCCGCGCCGGAGCGCACCGCGAGCTCCCTCGCCTCTGCAAAAACCGGCGTGAGCAAACCGTCCCGGTCCGCCTTTTCCAAACTGCCGCCATTGCGCGCAAGCCCCTGTCCGATGGCGCGCAGATGGCCGGGGTTGGGATTTGGAGTCAGCGCAAAGCGCAGCAACTCGGGGAAGACCGTGGCGGGCTCGGTGGCGGCCCGAAGCTCGAGCAACCGGGAAACAAAAGAGGCGGCGATACCTGTGAAATCCGGCTCTGCCAGCAAGGGGGAGAGCACGTGGGGAGTGCGGGCTCCGTTCTGGAGTTGAAGCAGGGCGGGCGCAATCCACGGGTGTGCATGATCGGAACGGGCAAGCGCCTGGAGCGCAGGGGAAAGAATTCCCACGGTCTCCGGCCTTAGCAGCGCGACGGCGGTGCGGGCGCACTCAAAGCGGACGCGGGCATCCCGGTCGGAGGCCAGCCGGGCAAGCGCGGAAAGGGTCGCAGGCGCGGGGGCGACGTTCCCAAAACTGGTCGCCGCCAGCAGCGCGGCACGGCCCCGCACCGTGGGGCTGGCGTCGGAGAGGGTGTGGGCGAGGGCTTCCTGCGACAGGAGGTTTGTGGAGTGCAACAAACTGAGCGCGTGCAGTCTGGCGAGTGCGCTGGCGGAATCCTTGAGCAGCGCCTCAAGGAGGATAACGGCCGCGGCCGGTCGCCTTTCGGAGAGGAGTCTGGAGGCGGTGTCCCGGTGCCAACCGTTGGGATGCGCCAGCGTTTTGACAAGCTGCGCGGTGTCCGCTTCGGCGAGGCCGGGGGCCCCAGTCCGGCGGCTCCAGCCCGGGTTGTCGGGCACAATCCGGTAAATCCGGCCGCGGTCGTTGCCGCTGTTGAGGTCCAGATGCCGTTTGATTTCATCGGGAATGGACCAGGGGTGTTCGATGACCTCGCGGTACATGTCGCAGATGTGGAGACAGCCGTCTGGGGCGTTTGCAAAGTTGACCACGCGCACCCAGGTGTCGGTACTGGCCGCGAATTCCATGCCGGCTTCGTCGGACGGCCGCTCGGCCGTGAGCGCGACACCGTCGGGGCCGACGCTGATGCGTTTGCGGTGGACGAGTTGGCCTCCGGCATCACCGGTGAAGCTGTTGTTGACGAAGTCTGGGCCGTAGGCGTCTCCCCTGTAGAGAGTTGTCCCGGTCGCTCCCGTGAAGTAGCCGCTGACGCGCCCGCCGCCCTCGACCCCACCGGGCACGGAGCCGGCGACCCTCCAGCGGGTCCGGACGATCCGCCAGGGCTCGTCGGGACTCAGCCGGAAGACCTCCGCCGCGCCGCCGTCCTTGGCGATGCTCAAGCGGGGCGGCGGGGGCGGGAGCACCGGGGCCCCCGCGTTGTCGGCGACCGGATCGTTGTGGACCCAGTACTGCAGATGGTCGGAGTTGGAACACCCGAATTTTCTGCCCAGATCATCAAAGCTCATTCCGTACTGGGCGCCGCCCGGCTCCAGTCCGAACTCGTGGGTAAGCGGGTCGAACCAGAAGTCCCGTCCGCCCAGTTCCCGGCCGGGCAGTTCGGGCCGAAGCGGACAGGTCACCACACCCCGGTTGCCGCCGCCGGCGAGCACGTGGACGCGGTTGTCGGGACCCCATTGGAAGCTGTTGAGGAGGCTCTGCACGTTGAGCAGTTTCAAACCGGAGCCAAACCCCGTGAACACGCGGGTGCGGACCTCCGCGGAGCCGTCGTCGTCCCGGTCTTCAAACCGCCAGATGTCCGGCGTGGCGGCAACGTAGAGTCCGCCATTGGCCCAGATTAAACCGGTGGGCCAGGGGAGGTTGTCGGCGAAGACGGTGCTTGTCTCATAGTAACCGTCGCCATCCTTGTCTTCGAGAACGGAGACGCGTCCCAGATGCGGGGTGGCGTCGCGCATTTCCGAATAGTCGATCATCTCGCACACAAACATCCGCCCGCGCTCGTCAAAGCAGACCGCGATCGGATCGCGCACCTGCGGTTCGCTCGCCGCCAGTTCCAGCCGGAAGCCGGCCTTGACGCGCCAGGTTTTGAGTGCGTCCTTGGGCGCCACCGCCGGATACCTCGGCAGCTCGCGTGCGGCGTCGACCGAAGGGGCGCCTTTGGAACTGCCGTACGCCTTTTGATAGGTGGTCTTTGAGGCTATGGTTTCTGCGGCCCACAGCCGCCGGGCGGGCGACGCTCCGCTCAAGAGCAGCGCAGCGCACCAAACGGACGCGGACCAGAACAGGGGGTGAAGTCTCACGGCGGTGTCGGGGTTGGACGCAACTGTTACGGAGTGTCCAGAAAACACCGGGGCTGTCACGTCCCTTTCCCGCACGGTGTCCAAGGGGCTGCACCGCTTCGGCCCCCTCTGCGGCTGGGAGCTGAAGGCTCTGTGGCTTTGCTTGCCGCCGGCTGGAATGCGCCGCAGCATCACGCAACCCCTATGAAGCACAACCCCACCTTCCGTGCCGGACCCACACCCTTCTGGACCGCAGTCTTTTGCGCCCTCTCCCTCGGCGGCTTGTGCTTCTCCGCACAGACCCCCGTCCCGCCGGCCGCCGGCCCTGGGCGGAGCGAGCTGGAGGTCTTCCCGGACCCCTCCCATGCCGACGCCCTTTACAAGCGGGGGGAGACGGTGAAGTTCCAGGTCTCCCTGCGCCCGGGTGCCGCGGTGTCGCCGACTGTGAAGGTCGAGTGGACCCTTTCCAAGGACGGCCTCGCGCCGATGACGCAGGGCACCGGCGACCTCCAGGACGGGCTGCTGACCGTGGCCGGCAGCCTCGAGGAGCCGGGATTTCTCCAGTGCCGCGTGAAGCTCCTGGGCGCGGGCGCGGTGGCTGCGCTGGGCGGGGCGGCCATCGAACCCGGGAAGATTCAACCGAGCCTCCCTCCGCCCGCCGACTTTGACGCGTACTGGTCCAGCCAAAAGGCACGGCTCGCCGCAGTGCCGGTGAACGCGCGGCTCACGCCGGTTGAGCCTGCCGGGAAAACGGCCGAGGTGTTCGACCTGCAGGCCGACAGCGTGGGTGCGCCGCTTTCTGGGTACTTCGCAAGGCCAAGAGGCGCAGCGCCCAAGAGCCTGCCTGCCATCCTCACAGTGCACGGCGCCGGGGTGCGCGGCTCCAGCCGTGGTAGCGCGGAAGGTTGGGCGGCGCAGGGACTGCTGGCTCTCGACATCAACGCGCACGGCCTTCCCAACGGGATGCCCGAGGAGTTCTACAAGAATCTTGCGGACTCGGAGCTGAAGGATTACCGGATCCGCGGCCGGGAGTCCCGGGACACCATTTATTTCAACGGGATGTTCCTGCGGTTGGTGCGCGCGCTGGACTTTTTGACGGCGCAGCCGGAATGGAACGGCCGCACCGTCATTGTGAGCGGCAGCAGCCAGGGCGGTGCACAGGCCCTTGTGGCAGCCGGGCTGGACCCACGGGTGACGTTTTTTGCAGCGGGTGTGCCCGCGATGTGCGACCACACCGGTTTCAAGGCGGGCCGGATCAACGGCTGGCCGAAATTCATCCCAACCGGGGAACAGCCCCCGGACAATGTCACCGAAGCGGTGCGGTACTATGATGCGGTTAATTTCGCGGCCCGCACCAAGGCGGCCGGAATTGTCACGGTCGGTTTTATTGACACAACCTGCCCTCCGACAGGTGGATACGCGGCCTTCAACGCCGTGGCGGGGGAGAAGACCATCGTGAATGAGCCCCTGAGCGGCCACGGGGTGCCACCGCGCTCCTCGGAGGCAATGCGCTCGGCAATCCTGCGACATGTGAGCGCTGCGAACGCAAAGTAGAAGGGGTGGTCCTATGAGATGCCTGCTGCTGCTGCTGCCGTGCGCTTTTCTGGAAGGCGCGTCGACCTGAAGTCCGGGGTTTAAGGTTTAGACAACCGGCTTGTGGCTTTTTCTTGCAACGTCCGCGGCTTTGAATCCAAGGCCGGTTTGGAGAATACAATTCCGTCGCCCCACGCGCTTCGTGGGTTGCGTTCGCACCCGTTCTAAGAAAGATCAGTGGGTCCTGACTCTGAAACGCCGCCGGCCTGAGGTGCGGCGGTTTGCAGACGGACTCCCACCCCAGCCCCCCGACCCGATGACTTCCAAACTCCGCCCCACGATTCTGTTCACGAGCCTTTTGTGCCTTCATGCGAACGCCGAAGTGGTCCTTCCCAAGGTGTTTTCCTCCCACATGGTGTTGCAGCGGGAAATGCCGGTGCCGCTGTGGGGCACGGCCGCTCCCGGGGAGAAATT